>NZ_JBHVRW010000004.1:0-478091 GCF_042885475.1 Streptomyces sp. NPDC058051 | reverse complement strand
GCAACTTCGCCAAGAAGCAATAGCCGACGGAACCTCCACCAGCGACCTTGCTCCAACCTCAGCCAGAACGGACATCACCTTACGAACCGCCCTCTTAGATCCGGCACATACAGCGTGCCGCGATCGCACACGGCCTGTGCCGCCGCGCAACGGTCCAGGCGGGGGCCGGTCTCCGCGCCCGAGCGGATATCCCGGGGGCGGAGGGTGTTTCCTATCCCTGAGGTGAAGACGGTGGTGCCCTCCACGGGCGGTTGGTTGTTGTGCCCCATCGGCTTCGGTCTCCATAGTGGCTCGCCCGACTTGGCGTCGAAACCGTGCAGGACGTGGCCGTCCACGACCAGCAGCGTGTCGCCGTGGAGCCGGGGTTGGCGGGCGCCTGACCGCAAACGATCCGGACTCGACCACAGGGGGCGTGGAAGTCTCCGACTCGCGGCTCGCTTGCGGCGGGGTCGTAGCGTGTCTGGTGGGATGGGTGGAGCCGGGGCTTGAGTCAGCGGCCAGCCTGAGAGGGCCTGGAGCAATGAATCGCGGGTCACAATCGCACCGGTCGGAGCGTAGTCGCTCGCGCATTCCCTCAGCCGCGAGAACAGCGCGGATCCATCGGCCGCCGCTCCCCGGGCGGCCACCGGCTGGAGTCGTTCCACGGCCGCCGTGCGGTCTTCGGGACGGACGCCCTCCAGGCGAAGGTCCAGGATGGACAGGTGAGCCAGGAGTCGAAACGTCAGGGCATCCGGGGCGAGCCCGGAATCAGGGGCACCGGCGTTCACCGCACCCGTGACCAAAGCCTCCAGGTCCCTGAGCGCGCGGTGTGCCGACTTGTTCAGCCGCCCCGGCTCGTCCACGAGGTCACGAAATACGCGGGCACTCCCAGCGGCGGCGACAGCAGTTTTGGCCAGAGCTTGCAGGCACTCTGCTCGCGGGAAGGGTGAGGTCACGGCCAATGCCAGATGCCAGCGACCTGCGTTCAGAGACGCCCACTGTTCTTGCAAAGTGGTCAGGAACGACGTAATCAGCCTGACCGACGGGGGGTCCGAGACGGCCAGCTTCGGGCGGCGGCGTACGGCGACCGACAGGCTGTGCCGAGGTCCATTGTCCGCGCAGCCGATGACCATGTAGTCGTCCACGGCGGTCACGGCGCGGGCCTGAAAGCGGACCTCAACAGGTGTCACTTCGTCACCAAGGCCCGGCACCGGTGTGCCGGTGAGTAGGTGTGAAAGCAGGACGGCGCCATAGTGGTGCTCGAATACGGTCCCGCCCCCACCGGTCGAGTACGGACTCGCGTCGGCCGATGGGTTCATGTGGGCCCTTGTCCTTTCAGGCCGTCCGCGTGACCGCCTCCCGCTGAGTCTCATACCGCTTGAGCAGTACGAACTTGCCGCCCGAAAGTCTACGCATCGTCCCACTGGAGTGTTTCGCGAAGTGGGGTCCGTAAAGTGTGGTGACCGCTGGGAGAACGGGAACGCAGACGAATGAGGGCCGCCACCCCGACCACGGGGCGGCGGCCCTCATTCATGACGCTGACGTCACGTCAGCGAATCAACCGCGTGGTGCACACTCGGTGCACAAGGACATGGAAAACGACCGATGACAGTGAGAACTGCCGCGAAGAGTTCTCGCAGTTCACTGCCTGTTTCCAGGACATCAGCCCACGTCACTCGGCCCCGCTCTTTAGAGGTCGAAGTACAGCTCGAACTCGTGCGGGTGCGGGCGCAGCTGGATCGGGGCGATCTCGTTGGTCCGCTTGAAGTCGATCCACGTCTCGATCAGGTCGGACGTGAAGACGCCTCCGGCCTGGAGGTACTCGTTGTCCGCCTCCAGCGCTTCCAGGACGGCCGGGAGGGAGGTCGGGACCTGCTGGACGTTGGCGTGCTCCTCGGGAGCCAGCTCGTAGAGGTCCTTGTCGATCGGCTCGGCGGGCTCGATCTTGTTCTTGATGCCGTCGAGGCCGGCCATCAGCAGGGCGGAGAACGCGAGGTACGGGTTCGACGACGGGTCCGGGGCGCGGAACTCGACGCGCTTGGCCTTCGGGTTCGAGCCGGTGATCGGGATACGCATCGCCGCGGAGCGGTTGCGCTGCGAGTACACCAGGTTGACCGGGGCCTCGAAGCCGGGCACCAGGCGGTGGTACGAGTTCACCGTCGGGTTGGTGAAGGCCAGCAGGGACGGAGCGTGCTTGAGGATGCCGCCGATGTAGTAGCGGGCGGTGTCCGAGAGGCCCGCGTAGCCCTGCTCGTCGTAGAACAGCGGGTCGCCGCCGGCCCACAGCGACTGGTGGACGTGCATGCCCGAGCCGTTGTCACCGAAGATCGGCTTCGGCATGAAGGTCGCGGTCTTGCCGTTGCGCCAGGCGACGTTCTTCACGATGTACTTGAAGAGCATCAGGTCGTCGGCCGCGGCGAGCAGCGTGTTGAACTTGTAGTTGATCTCGGCCTGGCCGGCGGTGCCGACCTCGTGGTGCTGGCGCTCGACCTGGAGGCCGTTCTTGTCCAGCTCCAGGGAGATCTCGGCACGCAGGTCGGCGAAGTGGTCGACCGGCGGGACCGGGAAGTAGCCGCCCTTGTAGCGGACCTTGTAGCCGCGGTTGTTCTCCTCCGACCCGGTGTTCCAGGCGCCGGCCTCGGAGTCGATGTGGTAGAAGGACTCGTTCGCCGAGGTCTGGAAGCGGACGTTGTCGAACACGTAGAACTCGGCCTCGGGGCCGAAGTACGCGGTGTCGGCGATGCCGGTGGAGGCGAGGTACGCCTCGGCCTTCTTGGCCACGTTGCGCGGGTCACGGCTGTACTGCTCGCCGGTGATCGGGTCGTGGATGAAGAAGTTGATGTTGACCGTCTTGTCGCGGCGGAACGGGTCGACACGCGCGGTCGACAGGTCGGCACGCAGCGCCATGTCGGACTCGTGGATGGCCTGGAAGCCGCGGATCGACGAGCCGTCGAAGGCGAGTTCCTCGGTCGGGTCGAAGGCCGCCGCCGGAATGGTGAAGTGCTGCAGCACACCGGGCAGGTCGCAGAACCGGACATCGATGAACTTGACGTCTTCGTCGGCGATGTACTTCTTCGCGTCGTCGGCGTTCTGGAACATCCAACTCCTCCTACTCCCGGCCCGGGAGGGACGGGGTTGTAGCTCGTGGTGCGGCCAGTGCGGTGGCACACGCTGGACCCGACCATAGGCAGACCGGATTTCTCAAGCATGACCCATTTGTTTCGCTGAAGTTAACCGGGGCGGGTGCGGACGGCATCCCGAGGCCGGTCCGGAGCCTCGTGTCCGCCGTGCGTAGGGCCCGCAAGCCGCCCCCGCCCAGCAGGGCGCGGGGGCGAGCGCAGTACCGTGGTCGGGTGGACAACAGGCAAGCAATCGGATCGTGGCTGTCCGGCCCGCAGGCGACTGCCGAGGAGATGGGGGTCGACTTCGGCCACCGGGGCAAGCGGCTCGGCCTGCCCGAGCACGGGCCGGGATCCGTGGCGCCGCTCGGCCGGCGCTTCGGCGCGCTCTTCATCGACTGGGCCCTGTGCATGGTGATCGCATACGGGCTGTTCGCTCGCGGTGACCAACAGGCGACGGGGAACTGGGCGCTCGGCGTCTTCCTCGTGCTGAGCGTCCTCACCGTCGGCACCATCGGTTGCACCCCCGGCAAACGCCTCCTGGGCGTGCGGGTCATCGGCGAGGACGGCGGCCGGCTCACCTTCGTGCGGGCGATCGTCCGGAGTGTGCTGCTGTGCCTGGCGATTCCGGCCCTGGTCTGGGACCGCGACGGCCGCGGCCTGCACGACCGGCTGGCCCGCGCCGTCCAGGTCCGTATCTGACTGGTCCGACCGCATCGTCCACACCGAGTACGGAAGCGGCGGCCGGACACCGACGCCGGACACCGACGCCGGACACCGAGGCCGGACACCGAGGCCGGACACCAGAGGACGGAACGAGAAGAGGGCGGGTGGCGGACCGGTTCGGTCCACCACCCGCCCTCTTCGTACGTACAGCGGATGGGTACGGCGGGAGGGGTCAGCGCATCTTTCCGCCGCGCGGCATCCGCATGCCCTTCGGCATCGGGCCCTTGGGCAGCGGCATGTTGCTCATCAGGTCGCCCATGGCGCGCAGCCGGTCATTGGCGCTGGTCACCTGCGGGCCGGTCAGCACGCGCGGCATCTTCAGCATCTTGGTGCGCACCTTCTTGAGCGGCACCTGGCCCTCGTCGTTGCCGACGATGATGTCGTGCACCGGTACGTCGACCAGGATGCGCGCCATCTTCTTCTTCTCGGCCGCGAGCAGCAGCTTCACCCGGTTCGGGTTGCCCTCGCCGACCAGCACGATGCCGGCCTTGCCCACGGCGCGGTGGACGACGTCCTGGCTGCGGTTCATCGCGACCGCGGGGGTCGTGGTCCAGCCGCGTCCCACCCGGTCCAGCACTGCCGCCGCAGCGCCCGGCTGTCCCTCCATCTGTCCGAAGGCCGCACGCTCGGCACGCCGTCCGAAGACGATCGCCATCGCGAGGAGGGCCAGCACGAAGCCCAGGATGCCCAGGTAGACAGGGTGGCCGATCAGGAAACCGACCGCGAGGAGGACACCGAAGGTGACGATTCCCACACCCGCGACGACAAGACCGATCTTGGAGTCGGTCCGCCGGGTCATCTTGTAGGTCAGGGCGATCTGCTTGAGCCGCCCCGCGTTCTCGGCGCTGTCCGCGCCTTCAGTGTTTGCCTTCCTCGCCATGTACCGAAGTTTACGTGGCTCAAGAACGGTGGTCGGCCGCGGCCTCCAGTACGTGCGCGGCCTCGACCCGGTCCTTGGCCCGGCGCCGGTCCTCCAGGACGGCTGTCCAGGCATTGCGGCGGGCGGTGCGCTGGCCGCTGCTCAGCAGCAGCGACTCGACGGCACGGAGAGCGTGGGTGACGGAAGGGATGGCGGTGGCGCGTACCGGCACGGCCTGCATCGTGGACATCTCCTCGGAGCGGATGTGCGGACTGAGTTGCGTGGACTCAGCTGCCCGGGCCGATCTGCCCGGGACTGCGTGGCGCGAAAGGAGCATGCGCTGAGTGCGGGAAGCAGGAGTGGCAGCGGCCCGCGAAGCCGGCGGAGCCGCTGCGGTAACACCCAGCGTCATTGCTCGGTGTTACCAGCGCATGACCGGTCGGTCAAACACCAATGAAACCTTGATACGGGCGGCGCGCACGCCGACGCGGCCCATACGCGCCCCCGACCTGCGGGGAGCGTAGGAGCCGCGTCGTACCAGCTATTACCGCTGGGTAGCTTCTTGTGCCCGGATTCACACGGCGGGCGCCGCGGCGACGGCGCCGCGGCGCTCGATCGCCTGCTGGAAAAGACGGCCCGCGCGGTACGAGGAACGGACCAGCGGTCCGGACATCACGCCGGAGTAACCGATCTCGTCGGCCTCCTCCTTCAGCTCCACGAACTCGTGCGGTTTCACCCAGCGCTCGACCGGGTGGTGGCGCACGGACGGCCGCAGGTACTGCGTGATCGTGATGAGTTCGCAACCGGCGTCGTGCAGATCCTGGAGTGCCTCGCTGACCTCCTCGCGGGTCTCGCCCATGCCGAGGATCAGGTTGGACTTGGTCACCAGGCCGGCCTCGCGGGCCCGCGTGATGACCTCCAGGGAGCGCTCGTAACGGAAACCGGGGCGGATCCGCTTGAAGATCCGCGGCACCGTCTCGACGTTGTGCGCCAGCACCTCGGGGCGCGAGGAGAAGACCTCGGCGAGCTGCTCGGGCACCGCGTTGAAGTCCGGGATCAGCAGCTCGACCTTGGTGCGGCCGGCCTCCCGCCCCGCGGTCAGCGCGTGGATCTGGCGCACGGTCTCCGCGTACAGCCAGGCACCGCCGTCCTCCAGGTCGTCCCGGGCGACGCCGGTGATGGTGGCGTAGTTCAGGTCCATCGTGACGACGGACTCGCCGACCCTGCGGGGCTCGTCCCGGTCCAGCGCCTGCGGCTTGCCCGTGTCGATCTGGCAGAAGTCACAGCGCCGGGTGCACTGGTCGCCACCGATGAGGAACGTGGCCTCGCGGTCCTCCCAGCACTCGAAGATGTTGGGGCAGCCGGCCTCCTGGCACACCGTGTGCAGGCCCTCGCTCTTCACGAGCTTCTGCAACTGGTTGTACTCGGGGCCCATCTTCGCCCGGGTTTTGATCCACTCGGGCTTGCGCTCGATGGGGGTCTGGCTGTTCCGGACCTCAAGGCGCAGCATCTTGCGCCCGTCGGGTGCGACAGCGGACACTCCGGCACTCCCCTTTGCTTTCACTGCATTGGATTCTTCGGCGAACACCAGGGTACGCCCGTGGTTCAAACGGCTTGACGACTGGCCAACCTGTGGCCGGCAGGGCCTATTCCCCGTCGGGGGCCCGTACTGTCACGCCTGTCACGCCGTGGCCACGGCATCCGCGGGGCGTTCGACGGTGCGCGGGGCGAGCGCCGCGTTCTCCAAGACATCCTTGAGATGCCTCTCGACGACCGGGAGCACGTCCGTGACGGTGATCTCACGGCCGAGTTCGTACGCGAGCGACGTGACACCGGCGTCACGGATGCCGCAGGGCACGATGCGGTCGAACCAGGTGGTGTCAGGATTCACGTTCAGCGAGAAGCCGTGCATGGTCACCCCCTTGGCCACCCGGATGCCGATCGCGGCCAGCTTGCGGTCCTCGCGACGCTGGCCGGCGTTGGACGGGGCGTACTCGGGGCCGTGCAGCCGCGCGTCGAACTCGTCGTCGTTCAGCCGCGGGTCGAAGTCGAGGGAGAGGCCGCCGATCGCCGGGCGCTCCTCGACCGGGTCGCCGAGCACCCAGACCCCGCTGCGGCCCTCGACGCGGCTGGTCTCCAGGCCGAAGTCGGCGGCGGTACGGATCAGAGCCTCCTCCAGCCGGCGGACGTGCGCGACGACATCGACCGGGCGGGGCAGCTTCTGGATCGGGTAGCCGATGAGCTGCCCGGGGCCGTGCCAGGTGATCTTGCCACCGCGGTCCACGTCGATGACGGGGGTGCCGTCCAGAGGGCGCTCACTGTCGGTCGTGCGCCGCCCCGCCGTGTAGACGGGCGGGTGTTCCAGCAGCAGACACGTGTCCGGGACGGTGTCCTCGAACCTCGCGGCGTGCACCTCGCGCTGCTTCTGCCAGGCCTCCCGGTAGTCGACGGCCTGCTCGCCGAATCCCAGCCGGACGAACCGAAGCTCGCTCACGACAGATGCCTCCCTACTAAGCGGTGCCGGGAGCCGGGGGTGCCCGGAGCCACGCCACCATGCACTGAATCAGCCCCGAGCCACTGTACGACCGGACTCCCGGGGGCTGCCCAGCAGGTCGCACCCGTCAGCGCCACCCCTAATCCTCACACGATCGGATGAAAGTGAAGCGAAGGTGGCTGCGACCGCTGCGGAGGCCGCTAAATTCGCGCCGTTCCATGCGGGCTGCCCGCCCGGCCCCGAAGGCAGGAGACCGTACAGCTGATGTCGGAACGACCTCCGCAGCGCACCCCCAACCGCCGCCTCGCCTCGCTCATCACCGAGGCCGGCTTCTCCCATGCCGGCCTCGCCCGAAGAGTCGACCAACTCGGTCTGGAGCACGGCCTCGACCTGCGGTACGACAAGACCTCCGTGACCCGCTGGCTGCGCGGGCAGCAGCCGCGCGGCACCACCCCCGCGCTGATCGCCGAGGTCTTCACCCGGCGGCTCGGGCGCCGCCTCTCCACGCAGGACCTGGGCCTCGACGCATGCGCCCCCGTCTACGCGGGCCTGGAGTTCGCCGCCACGCCCGCCGAAGCGGTCGACATCGTCAGCGGGCTGTGGCGGAAGGACTCGGGCAGCCATGCGGAGCTGCGCAAGATCGCGTTCACCCCGGCCGGGCTCGTCGTCCCCAGCAGGGACTGGCTCATCGGCCGGGCCGACGAGTGGGTGGGACGGGGGAGCGAGTCCTCGCCCCCGGTGCCGGGTGCTGCCGGCGGGGCCCGTGCGGCAGGTGGGCTCGGCAGGCCCGTCGGGTCTGCCGGGTCTGCCGGGGCTGCCGGGGCTGCCGGATCCGAGGGGGCCGTGGGGACCGCAGGGGGCACCGAAGGCGGTGGTTCGGCGCGGCGCGGTGGTTCCGGTGGGGCGCGCGGGATCGGAGCGCAGATGTGGCACGGACCGCACTGGCCCGGTGGCGGTGGGCCCGGCGGGACGGGCGCGGCCGGGGTGAACGGCCGCGGCGCGGTCCGCGGCCCCTTACCCTCCCGGCCCTCCGGCTCCTCCGCCCCGCCCTCCGTCCCGTCGGCCGCTTCCACGGCCCTGGGAGGGGTGGCGGCCGGCCCCGGCGTCCCCCGGCAACGGCAGGGCGACCACGGCTCCGGCCAGCGGGTCGGCAGCGGCGACGTCGCCGCCCTGCGGTCGGTCGGCGAACTCTTCCGCACGCTCGACAACGCCTACGGCGGCGGTCATGCCAGGCAGGCTCTCGTCCGGTACCTGGAGCATGAGACGGAACCGATGCTGCGCGGGACGTACGGCGAGACCACCGGGCGCCGGCTCTTCGCCGCCGCGGCCGATCTGACCCGGCTGGCGGGCTGGACCTCGTACGACATCGCGGCCCACGGCCTGGCCCAGCGGTACTTCGTCCAGGCGCTGCGGCTCGCCCAGGCCGCGGGGGACCGCGCGTACGGCAGCTACGTCCTGATCACCATGAGCCGGCAGGCGGTCTACCTGGGGCACGGCAGGGAAGCCGTGCAGCTGGCCCGTGTCGCCCAGCAGGGCATCGGTTCGTCGGCGCCGCCCGTCGTCCAGGCGCTGCTGCACGCCGTCGAAGCACGCGGTCACGGAGTGCTCGGCGAGGCCAGGCCGTGCACCGCCTCGCTGGCACGGGCGGAACACGCGCTGGAGACCGCCCGCCTCGGGGACGAGGTGCCGCACTGGGCACGGTATTTCGACGAGGCCCAGCTCGCCGACGAGTTCGGCCACTGCTATCGCGACCTGCAGCAGTACCGGGCCGCGGCGCAGCACGCCGAGCGGTCCCTCCAGCTGCGCTCCTCGGCGTACGCCCGCAGCAGGCTGTTCTGCCGGGTCGTGCTGGCCTGCGCACGGCTCGGACTCGGTGAGCTCGACCAGGCGTGCGCGCTCGGCGCCGAGGCCGCCCAACAGGCGGCGGAGATGCGGTCGGTCCGGGCGACGGAGTACGTACGGGACTTCGAGCGCCGCCTGGATCCGTACCGGGACGCGGCCGCCGTACGCGGCTACCGCGAACGGGTCGCCGCGCTGGGATGAGCCCGGCACGATCCCGGCACGAGCCGTGCGCGGGGTCCTGCGCGGGGCCCTGAGCGGCGTCGGCGCTGCTTCGGGCGGCGGCTGCCCGCATCCGTGCTCCGCTGCCTCGGGCGGCGCTGTCCCGCGTCCGTGCTTCGGGCGGCGCAGCCCGGCTTTCGGCCTACGCCGCTTCGGGCAGTGCCGCCCCGCTCCCGTATCCCGGTCGTACGCCCAGGTCGGTGAGGATGGCCTCGGCTGCGCGGCGGCCCGAGAACAGGGCGCCCTGCACCGAGCTGGTGTCGCGGTGGTCGCCGCACACGTACAGCCCCGCGAGCAGCCGGACCGGTCGGCGCAGATCGTGCGGGGCCGACATCGCGGGCACGGCCTCGCGGTCGTGGTGGGTGGCCAGCAGCTCCCAGTCGTCGGTGGGGGTGCCGTACAGGGCGGCGAGATGGGTGCGGACCCGGCGGTCCAGGTCGGGTGGCGGGGTACCGAGCACCGTGGAGCTGATCAGGGTCCGGCCGTGCGGGGCGCGCGACGGATCGACCGTGCTCATCACCGCGGTGTGCGCGACCGGGCCCGACCGGTCGGCGTCCAGCAGCAGCGAGGCGCCGGTCGGCGGGGGAGTGGGGGCGGTGTGGTGAAGCACCGTCACGGGGTGGAAGGGCGGCACCCGCAGGCCGGGCAGCAGTTCGGCCGCCGCGCCCGCGCCGGTCGCCACCAGCAGGGAACGGCAGCCCAGTTCACCGTGCTCCGTGGTGCGGACGGAGGTGATGTCCGCGGCGGTGACATGCACGCCTGTCCGCACGGTGCCGGGTGGCAGCGCGGCCGCGAGCAGTTCGGGCAGTCGTCCCGCACCGCCTGCCGGTACGCACAGCCTGCCGCTCGCGTAGGCGCGCAGGGCGAGATCGGCGCACCTGCTCGACGTGATGAGCTCCGGGTCGCTGAGGAGCGCGGAGAGCAGCGGGCGCAGAAAACCGTTGACCGTACGGGAGGTCAGACCGCGGTGGGACAGGGCGGCGAGCGCGGTCCGTTCCGGCCGGACCAGGACCCGGGCGGCCGGGGTGGCGGCGAGCCGGGACAGGGCGGCGCCGAGCCGGGCCTGGTCGATCGGCCCGCCCATCGACGGACGGGGGGCGCTTGCCAGGGCGCGCACCACCTTGAATGCGCCCCTCGCGCCCCATGTCTCGCCGGTCCGGTACTGGCGGCCCTCACTGTGGACGAGCACTCCCGGCGTGAAAGTGCGCAGATCCAGCGAGGCGAGTGCGGGTGTCCGGCGCAGTTCCGGGAACGACGTGCTGAGCAGCGGGCCGATGTGGTCGAGCCGGAAACCGTCGACCTCGGCGGTGGTCATCCGGCCACCGGCCTCCGGGCCGGCTTCCAGGACGCTGACACTTACTCCTGCGCTGGTCAGATGGTGGGCGGCTGACAGGCCGGCGATCCCGGCTCCGATGATGACGACGTCCGCGTGATGTGCCGAGCTGAGCACGTGCCCCTCCCCGAGTCGGCGCAGCTGCTGGAGGGCTCTTGCCCCCGACAGGCCCCCGGAATGCCCGAGTTCGCAAAGAGGCTAGGAGGGGGCCGGTGCGGGCGCAGTCGCGCGCACCGGGGGCACCGTTGCACGGGGTCGCACGTTCGTCCGCATGTGCGCAGGATGCGGGATGTACGGGCCGACGACTGCCGCTGCGGCGTGCTCAGCGCAGCGCCGCGCGGATCGCCCCGTCGATTCCCGCTCAGCGCAGCGCCGCGCGGATCGCCCCGTCGATTCCCGGGAAAGCGAACGCGAAGCCGGAGTCCAGCAGCCGGCCCGGCAGCACCCGCTGGCTGCCCAGGACGTCTTCCGCGAAGTCCCCCAGAGCGATCCGCAGGGCCGGCGCCGGGGCCGTCAGGAGCGTGGGACGGTGCAGCACCCGCCCCATCGCGGCCGTCACCTCACCGTTGGTGACGGGGTCGGGGCCGGTCAGGTTCACCGGACCCGACAGCGACTCCGTGTCCAGGATGTGCCGCAGGGCCGCGACCTCGTCGTGCAGCGCGATGAAGCTCCAGTACTGGCGCCCACTGCCCAGCCGCCCGCCGAGCCCCGCCCGGAACAGCGGGAAGAGCCGGCCCCAGGCCCCGCCTTCACGTCCGACGACCAGTCCGGTGCGGGCGTGCGCCGTCCGCACGCCCGCCTCCTCGGCGGCGGCCGTGGCGGCCTCCCACTCCACGCACACGGACGGCAGGAAGCCCTCGCCGGCCGGGGCGCTCTCATCGACAGCGCGGTCGCCGGTGTCGCCGTAGTAGCCGATGGCCGACCCGGACAGCAGTACCTTCGGCGGCGTGTCCAGCGAGGCGACGGCCTCGGCGACGGCTCTGGTCCCGAGCACCCGGCTGTCCCGGATCTCCTTCTTGTAAGCCGGTGTCCAGCGATGGTCGCCGACCCCGGCCCCGGCGAGATGGACGACGGCATCGCAGCCCACCAGGCCCGACACGTCGACGTACTGGCGTCGGGGATCCCACTCCACCTCGTCGCCGGCCCGCGCCGGGTGTCGCACCAGGCGTACGACCTCGTGTCCGTCGGCCCGCAGCGAGCGCACCAGCGCCGCTCCGATGAGTCCGGATGCTCCGGTGACAGCGATACGGGAGTGCGGCATGGGGCCCATCCTGCCGCAGCGGCCCCGGCCGCGCCTCACCACCGGGTCATCTCCCGCCCGCGTCACCGGTTCGCCCGGTCCGCGCCGAGCCGCAGAACGGGCCTGACCGGACACGTGACGGCGTGGCACAGTGGCGCGCATGCACGACACCCGCGCGCACCCGGTCAGCCCCATCCGCCCCATACGCCCCGCCGTCCTCGCCGACGAAGCCGCTCTCGGCGAACTCGACCGCGCCACCTGGTCGACGCTGCACGCCGTGACACCCAGGCCGCAGCCCCCGTACGCGCCGTTCTTCGACGACCGCCACAAGCCGGAGGACTTCCTCCTGGCCGAGGCGGAGAACGCGGCAGGAGACGTGCGTCTCGCCGGGTACACCAGGCTGGTCCCGCCGACCCCGCTGGCCTGCAACACACACGTCCGGCAGATACAGGGCCTCGCCGTCGCCGACTGGGCGCGCGGCCGCGGTATCGCCAGGGCCCTGCTGCGGGCCGCGTGCGCGGCGGCGCGACGCGACGGGGCGAACCGGATGACTCTGCGGGTGCTCGGGCACAACGCTCCCGCGCGCGCTCTGTACGCGTCGGAGGGATTCGTCGTCGAGGGCGTGCTGCCCGGTGAGTTCTTCCTGAACGGACGTTACGTCGACGACGTCATGATGGGCCGCTCCCTCACCCCGTGACGGCTCGTGCTCCTCAGCCCCTGAACAGCCGTGTGCCGCCCACGCGTTCGTGCGGACAGCCCACCGCAGGACCGGCCGGTGAGCCGGGGCGTTCGTCGGCGCGTCCGCCTCCGCCCGTAGGGCGCGGTGGGGCGGCTCTCAACCGGCTCTCAACCGGCTCGGAACCGGTCCCACAGGGCCGGGAAGCGTACCGCGAGGGCCCCGTCGTTCTCGAAGCTGACGGGGGTGCCCTCCGGCTCGGCGGCCTGCGGCGGCAGGCCGAGGTCCGGGGCGACCACACCGGTGAGCTGTTCGTACGCCTCGTCGGCGGCGTAACCGAGATCCTCGGCGTCCCCGTCGATCTCCTCGTCGAAGGCGTCGAGCAGATCGGCAAGGCTGTCCGGATCGTGCAGAGCGCCCTCGAAGATCTCCCGGCCCTGCCCGATCAGCCAGCAACGGAAGAAGTCGAAGGCGTCGTCGCTCGCGCCGCCCAGCAGCACGGCTGCGGCGCCCCACAGCTCCCAGCGGTAGGCGCGGTTGTAACGGGCCTCGAAGTGTCTGGCGAAATCCAGCACCGCTTCGGGATCGAGCCGCACCAGTCGTTCGACGAGCAGGTCGGCCTGGTCCTCGGGGTCGCCCTCGGCGTCCTCGCGGGTGCTGTCGATGATCTCCCAGAACTCCGTCTCGTCCATCACGGGACAAGCATCGGCCCTGGCGGCGGGCGATGCACGCGGACGCGGCGGAAAGAAATCCTCAGCGGTAGAGGTCGCGCAGGCGCTCGGCGGCGGCGGCGAACCGGGCGCGCAGAGCCGGCGGTTCGATCACCTCCGACTCCGGTCCCAGAGACAGTAGTTGGCTGTACGCGACGTCAAGGGACTCGACCGGCACGGTGACCGTCAGCCACCCGTGCGTATCGGGTGGCCCTGCCGCGTCCAGGGCTTCGTGGGCCGCCGAACGGTCCATGACGTACGGCAGTCGGCGTACCCCCTCCTCCGACATCCGTACCGTCACCTCGGTACGCAGGAGCGAGCGGGCGAACTGGGCGGCCCGCTCGTCCCAGAAGCGCGCGAGATCGAACCGTTCGTCGCGCACGAACCGCTCGTCCGACACCGCGACGGCCGAGAACCGGTCGATCCGGTACACCCGGAAGTCGTCCGCCACGCGCGCGCAGAGGTACCAGACCCCGGCCTTCAGGACGAGTCCGTACGGATCCAGCTCGCGCTCCACGTCGTCGGCCCGGCCACTGCGGCGGTACCGGGCGCGGACGACCCGGTCGTCCCAGACCGCCTCCGCGACGGCGGGCAGCAGTTCGGGCGTGACCGGCTCCTGGTACCAGCCGGGAGCGTCCAGGTGGAAACGCCGGGCGGCGCTGTCCGAGGCGCCCCGCAAGGAAGGGAGCAGCGCAGCCGACACCTTGAGCCGGGCGGCGGACGCGGCGTCCTCCAGGCCCATCTCGCGCAGCGCGGACGGCAGCCCGGAGAGGAAGAGTGCCTCGGCCTCGTTGCGGGCCAGTCCGGTGAGGCGCGTGCGGTACCCGCCGACCAGCCGGTAGCCGCCGGCCCGTCCCCGGTCCGCGTACACCGGTACGCCCGCTTCGGAAAGAGCCTGCGCGTCCCGGGTGACGGTCCGTTCCGACACGTCGAGCTCCTGGGCCAGCTCGCCCGCGGTCATGACGGGGCGGGACTGGAGCAGCAGCACCATTTTGATGAGGCGGGCAGCACGCATGCGGCCATTGTGGCCGCGGCGCGCGGATCGTGGCCCGCGGACCCGGAAGCTGCCCCGCTCACCGGAACGGGTACGAAAAGGCCCCCGTCTGCCGCCGGACGGGCCCGTCCGACGGGCCCGTCCGGCAGACGGGGACAAAGCCTCCGCCGAACGGCGGAGGCGCGAGGGGCAGCCCGGCGTACCCGGCTGCCCTCACACCTCGGAGCCCGACAGGCTCTCAGAGCCCGTACCGCTCCCGGGCCTCCTTGACCGCGGACGCGTTCACCTCGCCGCGGCGGGCCAGCTGGGCCAGGGCGGCGACCGTGATCGACCGGGCGTCGACACCGAAGTGGCGGCGGGCCGCGTCGCGGGTGTCGGAGAGGCCGAAGCCGTCCGTACCGAGCGACGTCCAGTCCTGCTCCACCCACTGGCTGATCTGGTCCGGGACCTGCCGCATCCAGTCGCTGACCGCCAGGACCGGGCCCGGCGCGCCCTCCAGCACCCGCGTCACGTACGGCACCCGCTGCTCACCGCGGAGCAGCGCCTCGTCGCACTCCAGCGCGTCGCGGCGCAGCTCGCCCCACGACGTGGCGGACCAGACGTCGGCCGTCACACCCCAGTCCGCGGCCAGCAGTTCCTGCGCCTCCAGGGCCCAGTGGATCGCCGTACCGGAGGCCAGCAGCTGGAGGCGCGGCGCGTCCGCCGTGGCGGGCGCGCCCTCCTTGAAGCGGTAGAGGCCCTTGACGATGCCCTCCTCGATGCCTTCCGGCATCGCGGGCTGCGGCTTCGGCTCGTTGTAGACCGTCAGGTAGTAGAAGACGTTCTCGGCCTCGGGGCCGTACATCCTGCGCAGACCGTCCTTGACGATCACCGCGATCTCGTACGCGAACGCCGGGTCGTAGTTGAGCGAGGCGGGGTTCGTGGCCGCGATCAGGTGCGAGTGGCCGTCCGCGTGCTGGAGGCCCTCACCGGTCAGCGTCGTCCGGCCGGCCGTCGCACCGACGATGAAGCCCTTGCCGAGCTGGTCGGCGAGCTGCCACATCTGGTCGCCGGTCCGCTGCCAGCCGAACATCGAGTAGAAGATGTAGAAGGGGATCATCGTCTCGCCGTGGGTCGCGTACGACGTGGCGGCGGCGATGAAGTCGGCCATGGACCCGGCCTCGGTGATCCCCTCGTTGAGGATCTGGCCGTCCTTGGCCTCCTTGTAGTACATCAGCTGGTCGCGGTCGACCGGCTCGTACGTCTGGCCCAGCGGCGAGTAGATCCCGGCCGACGGGAACAGCGACTCCATGCCGAAGGTGCGGGCCTCGTCCGGGACGATCGGTACCCAGCGCCTGCCGGTCTCCTTGTCCCGCATCAGGTCCTTGACCAGGCGCACGAAGGCCATGGTGGTGGCCATCTCCTGCTTGCCGGACCCCTTCTTCAGCGCGGCGAACGCCCGCTCCTCCGGCTCGGGCAGCGCCACCGCGTGCACCCGGCGGGCCGGTGCGGGGCCGCCGAGGGCGGCGCGCCGCTCCTGGAGGTAGCGCACCTCGGGGGAGTCCGCGCCCGGGTGGCCGTAGGGCACCAGGCCGTCCGCGAAGGCGCTGTCCGGGATCGGGAGTCCGAGCAGCTCGCGCATGCTCTTGAACTCGTCGATCGACAGCTTCTTCATCTGGTGGTTGGCGTTCTTGGACTCGAAGCCCTTGCCGAGCGTGTAGCCCTTCACCGTCTGCGCGAGGATCACGGTCGGCGCGCCCTTGTGCTCGACGGCCGCCCGGTACGCCGCGTAGACCTTGCGGGCCTCGTGGCCGCCGCGGGAGGTGTAGAAGCACTCGGCGATCTTCGCGTCGGTGAGCAGCTTCGCCAGCTCGGCGAGGGCGGGCTCGGCCCCGAAGAAGTGCTCGCGGATGTACGCGACGTCACGGGTGGCGTACGTCTGGAACTGCGCGTCCGGGACCTCCCGGAGCCGGCGGACCAGCGCACCGGTGGTGTCCAGCTGGAACAGCTCGTCCCAGGCGTTGCCCCAGAGCGTCTTGATGACGTTCCAGCCGGCGCCGCGGAACGCGCCCTCCAGCTCCTGGACCACACGGAAGTTGGCGCGCACCGGGCCGTCGAGGCGCTGCAGGTTGCAGTTGATGACGAAGGTCAGGTTGTCGAGCCGCTCACGCGCCGCGAGGGCGAGGGCGGCGGTCGACTCGGGCTCGTCCATCTCGCCGTCGCCGAGGAAGGCCCAGACGTGCGAGTTCGACGTGTCCTTGATGTTGCGGTTGGCCAGATAGCGGTTGAAGCGCGCCTGGTAGATCGCCGAGAGCGGGCCGAGGCCCATCGACACGGTGGGGAACTCCCACAGCCAGGGCAGTCGCCGCGGGTGCGGGTAGGACGGCAGGCCGTCGCCGCCCGCCTCCTGGCGGAAGTTGTCGAGCTGCTGCTCGCTGAGGCGGCCGTCGAGGAAGGCGCGGGCGTAGATGCCGGGGGAGGCGTGGCCCTGGACGTAGAGCTGGTCGCCGGAGCCGTCTCCCTCCTTGCCTCGGAAGAAGTGGTTGAAGCCGGTCTCGTACAGCCAGGCCGCCGAGGCGAAGGTGGCGATGTGGCCGCCTACGCCGAGCCGGGCACCACGGGTGACCATCGCGGCCGCGTTCCAGCGGTTCCACGCGGTGATCCGGGACTCCATCTCCAGATCGCCGTCGAACGCGGGCTCGGCGGCGGTCGGGATGGAGTTGACGTAATCGGTCTCCAGCAGCTTGGGCAGCGCGAGACCGGCGCCCTCGGCGTGCTGGAGCGAGCGGCGCATCAGGTATGCGGCGCGGTGCGGGCCCGCGGCCTTGGTGACGGCATCCAGGGAGGCCGCCCATTCGGCGGTCTCCTCGGGGTCACGGTCCGGGAGCTGGTCGAGCTCGCTCGGAAGCTTTCCTACGGGGTCGGTCATGATCGCCGCCTTCCGGAGTGGAGGGGGGTGGAGAAAGTCCCTGACTGGCAGGACAGGGCGATGGGGCCGGTGGGCCCGCGGAGAGAACTGTAAGGCGCCGATCGATGATCGATCAAAGGATGAACGGCAAAACTTCTCGATATGAAGAAAATGGCATCGGGTGCCGCGAAATGGGGCACGGAGTGACGGGATATAGCACTTAAAAGGGGCGCTGGTCCGCGCAGGCGAGCGACCCTCGCGACAGATGCGCGGCGCCCTCGGGCGCCGGCCGTGCGTCGCCCCGTCGGGGTACGCGGTGCACAGTGCCCCGGGGTGCCCGATGCAGGGGGTCCTCAGGCGCGCGGCGCGCAGCCGAGTACATGTGCCTTGACCAGCACGCCGATGTCCGGGTCCTTCCGCAGGAACGCCTCGATGAGGGCCTCGTGCTCCTCCGCGTACGACTTCTGGACCGTGCCCAGCCACCGGATCGACAGGGCGGTGAACACCTCGATGCCCAGCCCCTCCCAGGTGTGCAGCAGCACGGCGTTCCCGGCGGCCCGCACCATCTCGCGGTGGAAGCCCACGGTGTGCCGCACCTGCGCCTCGCCGTCGGCCCTCCGGTCCGCCTCGTAGAGCGCCGCCACATGCGGCGCGAGGCGCGAGCAGTCCTCGCCGAGGGCCGGGGCCGCCAGCTCCGCGGCGATCTGCTCCAGACCGGCCCGCACCGGATAGCTCTCCTCCAGATCGGCCGCGGTGAGATTGCGGACCCGTACCCCCTTGTTGGGCGCCGATTCGATCAGCCGGAGCGTCTCCAGCTCCCGGAGGGCCTCGCGCACGGGCGTCTGGCTGACCTCCAGCTCGGTGGCGATCCGGCGCTCCACGATCCGCTCACCCGGTTTCCAGCGCCCGCTGACGATCCCGTCCACGATGTGCTCGCGGATCTGTTCGCGCAGCGAGTGGATGACGGGCGGGGTCATGAGGGGCTCCTTCGGGGCAAACCGGTGCTGTCTGCGCCATCACGGCTGCCGGGGCGACCGGTGGTGTCTAGACAATACGGCGGCGCCCCCGTCCGGAAGGGTTCCGGACGGGGGCGCCGCTGGTGAGGCTGGTTACAGCCGTGGGGCTCAGAGGCCGAGCTCGACCTCGAACTCACCGGCCTCCAGGATCGCCTTGACCGCGGTCAGGTAACGGGCGGCGTCCGCGCCGTCCACCAGGCGGTGGTCGTAGGAGAGCGAGAGGTACGTCATGTCGCGGACACCGATGACGGTGCCCTCCTCGGTCTCGATGACCGCCGGACGCTTGACCGTGGCACCGATGCCCAGGATGGCTGCCTGGTTCGGGGGCACGATGACCGTGTCGAACAGCGCACCGCGCGAGCCGGTGTTGCTGATGGTGAAGGTGGCACCGGACATGTCGTCCGGCGTCAGGCCGCCACCGCGGGCCTTGCCGGCCAGCTCGGCGGTCTTCTTCGAGATGCCGGCGATGTTCAGGTCGCCCGCACCCTTGATGACGGGGGTCATCAGACCCTTCTCGGCGTCCACGGCGATGCCGATGTTCTCCGAGTCGAAGTACGTGATGGTGCCCTCGTCCTCGTTGATCCGGGCGTTGACGACCGGGTGGGCCTTCAGCGCCTGGGCCGCCGCCTTGACGTAGAACGGCATCGGGGACAGCTTGACGCCCTCACGGGCGGCGAACGCGTCCTTGGCCTTGGCACGCAGCTTCATCAGCTTGGTGACGTCGACCTCGACGACCGAGGTCAGCTGGGCCTGCGAGTGCAGGGCCTTCATCATGTTCTCGCCGATGACCTTGCGCATGCGGGTCATCTTGACCGTCTGGCCGCGCAGCGGGGAGGCCTCCAGCTTCGGCGCCTTCGAGGCCGCGGGGCCTCCGGCAGCAGCAGCCGCGACGGGTGCCGGGGCAGCAGCGGCGGCCTTGGCGGCCTCCGCTGCGGCGACGACGTCCTGCTTGCGGATACGGCCACCGACACCGGTGCCCTTGACCGAGCCCAGGTCGACGCCGCTCTCGGCGGCGAGCTTGCGGACCAGCGGCGTGACGTACGCGCCGTCGTCGCCGGAGGGCGCGGCCGGGGTGACCGGAGCCGGGGCGGCGACGGGCGCCGGGGCGGCGGGCGCCACCGGAGCCGGAGCGGCCACCGGAGCGGCGGGCGCCACCGGAGCCGGAGCCGGTGCGGGGGCGGCCGGAGCGACCGGTGCGGGGGCCGGAGCCGGGGCAGCGGCGGGCGCCGGGGCGGCCGGGGCAGCGGCCGGAGCGGCACCGGCGGCACCGATGACGGCCAGCTTGGCGCCGACCTCCGCGGTCTCGTCCTCGGCGACGACGATCTCCAGCAGCACGCCGGAGACCGGGGCCGGGATCTCGGTGTCGACCTTGTCCGTGGAGACCTCCAGGAGGGGCTCGTCCTCCGTGACCTCCTCGCCGACCTCCTTCAGCCAGCGGGTGACGGTGCCCTCGGTGACGCTCTCGCCGAGCGCCGGGAGGGTGACGTCGGTACCGGCGGCGCCACCGGCCGGAGCGGCGGCGGCCGGGGCCGGGGCCACCGGAGCCGGAGCGGCGGGTGCCTCGGCGGCGGGTGCCGGGGCGGCCACGGGCTCGGCCGCCGGTGCGGCGGCGGCAGCGGGCGCACCCGTGCCGTCGTCGATGACGGCCAGCTCGGCGCCGACCTCGACGGTCTCGTCCTCGGCGACCTTGATGGCGGCGAGGATGCCGGCCGCGGGGGCCGGGATCTCGGTGTCGACCTTGTCGGTCGAGACCTCGAGCAGCGGCTCGTCGGCCTCGACGCGCTCGCCCTCGGCCTTCAGCCAGCGGGTGACAGTGCCCTCGGTGACGCTCTCGCCGAGCGCCGGAAGGGTTACGGAAACCGACATGGTTTCAGTTGCTCCTTACGAAAGTGCGGAAGTGGTCGGTCGTCGCGCCCGGTCGACTGATCAGTCGTGGGAGTGCAGGGGCTTGCCGGCCAGGGCCAGGTGGGCCTCGCCGAGCGCCTCGCTCTGGGTCGGGTGGGCGTGGATGAGCTGCGCGACCTCGGCGGGCAGCGCCTCCCAGTTGTAGATCAGCTGGGCTTCGCCGACCTGCTCGCCCATACGGTCACCGACCATGTGGACGCCGACCACCGCACCGTCCTTGACCTGGACGAGCTTGATCTCGCCCGCGGTCTTGAGGATCTTGCTCTTGCCGTTGCCCGCGAGGTTGTACTTCAGGGCGACGACCTTGTCCGCGCCGTAGAGCTCCTTGGCCTTGGCCTCGCTGATGCCCACGGAGGCGACCTCGGGGTGGCAGTACGTCACCCGCGGGACACCGTCGTAGTCGATCGGGACGGTCTTCAGACCGGCCAGCCGCTCCGCCACCAGGATGCCCTCGGCGAAGCCGACGTGCGCGAGCTGGAGCGTGGGGACCAGGTCGCCCACGGCCGAGATGGTGGGCACGTTGGTCTGCATGTACTCGTCGACGAGGACGTAGCCGCGGTCCATCGCGACGCCGGCCTCCTCGTAGCCCAGCCCCTGCGAGACCGGACCGCGGCCGATGGCGACCAGCAGCACCTCGGCGTCGAAGGTCTTGCCGTCGGCGAGGGTCACGCGGACGCCGTCCTGCGTGTACTCGGCGCTCTGGAAGAACGTGCCGAGGTTGAACTTGATGCCGCGCTTGCGGAAGGCGCGCTCAAGGAGCTTCGAGCTGTTCTCGTCCTCGACCGGGACGAGGTGCTTCAGACCCTCGACGATCGTGACGTCGGTGCCGAAGGACGTCCACGCCGAGGCGAACTCGACGCCGATGACGCCGCCGCCCAGCACGATCGCGGACTTCGGGACGCGGTCCAGCTTCAGCGCGTGGTCCGAGGAGATGATGCGGTTGCCGTCGATCTCCAGGCCCGGCAGCGACTTCGGCACGGAGCCGGTCGCGAGCAGCACGTGGCGGCCCTGGATGCGCTGACCGTTCACATCCACCGAGGTGGGGGAGGACAGCCGGCCCTCACCCTCGATGTAGGTGACCTTGCGCGAGGCGATGAGACCCTGCAGGCCCTTGTACAGGCCCGAGATCACGTCGTCCTTGTACTTGTGGACGGCGGCGATGTCGATGCCCTCGAAGGTGGCCTTGACACCGAACTGGTCGGCCTCGCGCGCCTGGTCGGCGATCTCGCCGGCGTGCAGCAGGGCCTTCGTGGGGATGCAGCCGTTGTGCAGGCAGGTGCCGCCGACCTTGCCCTTCTCGATCAGAGCGACGTCCAGGCCCAGCTGCGCTCCGCGCAGGGCCGCGGCGTAACCGCCGCTACCACCGCCGAGGATCACTAGGTCGAAAACGGTGCTGGCGTCGTTCGCCACGTCACGTCCTCCATGCATGTGCGCCGTACGCCGGGCCCCGTCGCTGGGGGATGACCGGCCGGTCGGCTGGTGTTCGGCCGCTTGTGTTATTCGGCCCTGTGGTGGGGGCCCTGTCCTGCCGAGAACCCATCTTCGCACTTGTCGACGGTGGGCGGGACGCGGGGCCCGGGTCTGAGACGGATGATCGGCCGTCCCAGGTGGTTACCGTCACGTAGAGACGCGCTGATTTCGTCGAGAGCGAAACCGGCCGTCACCACATGGAACGACAGCATCGGAGAGAACACCTGCGGCCCCGGGCGTATGCCCGGGGCCGGTATGCGCGAAGCGGATTCTCAGCCGAGGTCCCCGGCAGCGGTGCGCTCCGCCAGCTTCACCAGCGTGCGGACCGCGGAACCGGTGCCGCCCTTCGGCGTGTAGCCGTACGGCGCACCCTCGTGGAACGCGGGGCCGGCGATGTCCAGGTGCGCCCAGGGGATGCCCTCGCCCACGAACTCCTTCAGGAACAGGCCGGCCACCAGGCCGCCGCCCATCCGCTCGCCCATGTTGGCGATGTCGGCGGTCGCGGAGTCCATGCCCTTGAGCAGGTCGGCGGGGAGCGGCATCGGCCAGGAGGCCTCACCGGCCTCCTCGGCGATCTCGTGGAGGGAGGTGCGGAAGGCGTCGTCGTTCGCCATGATGCCGAAGGTGCGGTTGCCCAGCGCCAGCACCATCGCGCCGGTCAGGGTCGCCACGTCGACGATGGCGTCCGGGTTCTCCTCGGAGGCGCGGGTCAGCGCGTCGGCGAGGACGAGGCGGCCCTCGGCGTCCGTGTTGAGGACCTCGACGGTCTTGCCGCTGTACATGCGCAGCACGTCGCCGGGGCGGGTGGCGTTGCCCGACGGCATGTTCTCGGCGAGCGCCAGCCAGCCGGTGACATTGACCTGGAGGCCCAGACGGGCGGCCGCGACGACCGTCGCGAACACGGCGGCGGCGCCGCTCATGTCGCACTTCATCGTCTCGTTGTGACCGGCCGGCTTCAGCGAGATGCCGCCCGAGTCGTAGGTGATGCCCTTGCCGACCAGGGCCAGGGTCTTCTCCGCCTTCGGGTGCGTGTAGGCGAGCTTCACCAGACGCGGGCCGTGGGCCGAACCCTGACCGACGCCCAGCAGACCGCCGTAGCCGCCCTTGACGAGTGCCTTCTCGTCGAGCACCTGCACCTTGATGCCGTGCTCCTTGCCCGCGGCGGTGGCCACGGCGGCGAAGGACTCGGGGTACAGGTCGTTCGCCGGGGTGTTGATCAGGTCGCGGGCGCGGTTGATCTCCTCGGCGACCGCGGCGGCACGCTCGGTGGCTGCCTTGAACGCCTTGTCACGCGGCTTGGTGCCGAGCAGGGCGACCTCGGCGAGCGGCTGCTTCGGGCCGTTGCCGTTCTTCTTGCCCTTGGGCGCCAGCTTGTTCTCGCCGCCCTGGTACGCGGTGAAGGCGTACGCACCGAGGAGCGCGCCCTCGGCGATCGCCCCGGCGTCCTCGGCGGACGCCATGGGCAGCGCGAAGCCGGCCTTCTTCGCACCGCTCAGGGCGCGCGCGGCCGAGCCCGCGGCCCGGCGCAGCGCCTCGGCGTCGTACGCCTCGTCCTTCTCCGGGACGGAGCCGAGTCCGACCGCGATGACGACCGGGACCTTGAGACCGGCGGGCGCGGGAAGCTTGGTCACTTCGCCCTCGGCACCTGCGGCGCCCAGGGCCTCCAGGACGGTGGCGAGCTTTCCGTCGAACGCCTTGTCCGCGGCCTCGGCGCCCGGCGCGAGGACCAGCTTCCCCGACTTGGATCCAGTGCCCTTGGCGACGCCGACGACGAGTGCGTCGGCGCGCAGCGTCGCCGCAGCGGCAGTGCTGAGAGTGAGAGCAGTCACGGTGGTGAAATCTCGCTTCCGTTGAGTTCGTGGTCGGTCGAGGGGTGGGCCGACCGTGCCCGGCGCATCGTAGACGCCGCCGCAATGTGCCGGGAATGAGCCTACGCGCGCCTTTGCTGCGGGATCACGGCGGCGGGCCGTCGGAAGCCGGTCGTGGTGGCCGCCGCGCCGGCGCCGGGCGACGGGGAGCGGGCCCGTGCGGCCGGAACGGGCCCTGCACGTAGGGTCGTCGGTGGTACCCGGAACAGCAGGGTGCCGGAACAACAGGGGGAGAACCATGCGCGCCCGTGGAGCCGCACGTGTGACCGGGCGTGGACCGGCGCTGCCGGCCACCGTACTGATCCTGCTGGTCCTGCTGGCCGGCTGTACCTCGGCGCCGCGGTCGGAGGACGAGGACAAGGACCGCTGGCGGCCGGAGCCGGGCATCGGCTGGCAGTGGCAGCTCTCCGGCCGGCTGGATCCCACCGTGGACGTCCCGGTGTACGACATCGACGGCTTCGACCACGAGGCCGCGGCCGTGGCCGATCTGCACCGCCGGGGGCGCAAGGTGATCTGCTACCTGTCCACCGGCGCCTGGGAGGAATTCCGTCCGGACGCCGGGAAGTTCCCCGCCTCGGTACGGGGGAAGGGCAACGGCTGGGAGGGCGAGTGGTGGCTCGACATCCGCCGCACGGACGTCCTGGAGCCGCTGATGGAGGCGCGGATCGCGATGTGTGCGAAGAAGGGCTTCGACGCGGTGGAGCCCGACAACATGGACGGCTACCGCAACAGCACGGGCTTCCCGCTGACCGCCGCCGACCAGCTGCGCTACAACCGGCTCATCGCCCGTATCGCCCACCGCCACGGACTCTCCGTCGGTCTGAAGAACGACCTCGGCCAGATCCCGGAGCTGGAGCCGGACTTCGACTTCGCGGTCAATGAGCAGTGCGCGCAGTACGAGGAGTGCGAGAGCCTCACCCCGTTCGTGAAGGCGGGCAAGGCCGTCTTCCACGTGGAGTACGAGCTGCCGGTCGCCCGGTTCTGCGCCGACTCGAAGCGGCTGGGGCTCAGCTCGCTGCGGAAGAAGTACGAGCTGGACGTGTGGCGGCAGGAGTGCCCGTAGGCGCGTCCCTGGAACCGGGCGCCCCGACCGGGACCGGTCAGGACGAGAGGCCCTGACCGAGCGCCAGCACCACCAGGGCCGCCGTCGCCGCCGTCTCCGCCAGCGCGCCGAAGACATCGCCGGTCACTCCGCCGAAGCGGCGCACACAGTGCCGCAGCAGGAGTTGGGCGACCCCGAGGCCGGCCAGCGCGGCGAGGGCGTGGTGCACCGCCCCGTACCCGCCGAGGAGCGCGCCGGCACCCGCGCACGCCGCGACCACGACGGCTCCGACCGCCGCCGCGGCCCGGACGGTGACCGTCCCCGCCACCGCCGCGCCCAGCCCTTCCGGACGGGCCGCCGGCACGCCCTGGCGGGAGGCCAGGGTGAGCGCCAGCCGGGCCGTGACCGCGGCGACGGCCGCCGCGACCGCTCCGTGCGCCCAGCCCCGCCCGTACAGCTGCTGGAGGACCGCGACCTGGCCCAGCAGCACGAACAGCAGGGTGATCACACCGAACGGCCCGATGTCCGACCGCTTCATGATCCGCAGGGCGTCGTCGGCGGGCCTGCCGCTGCCCAGACCGTCCGCGGTGTCCGCGAGGCCGTCCAGATGCAGACCCCGGGTGAGCACCGCGGGCACGGCGGCGGAGGCGACCGCGGCGAGCAGCGGACCGGAGCCGAGAAGCAGCGACAGGCAGCCGGGCACCGCCGCGAGCAGCCCCACGACGAGACCGGCGAGCGGGGCGCACAGCATGCCGGCACGGGCGGCCTCACGGTCCCAGCGGGTGACGCGGACGGGGAGCACGGTCAGGGTGCCGAAGGCGAAACGCAGGCCATGGCTGTTCAGGGAGGTCACGGCGCGCAGGCTAATCGGTGTGACGAGCCGATAGATTGGACGGAACGCAACAAGTCATGGCAAAAGGTGCTTAACGGGAGTGAGTGGCATGGGTCACTGGTTCGATCAGAACATCGTCGAGCCGGGGAAGCTGCCGCTGCTCCTCGCCCTGGCGGCCTTCGTGCTCACCTTCGCCGTCACCCGGGTCATCACGCGGATGATCCGGGCGGGGAAGGGCCCGTTCCGCAACATCACGCCCGGTGGGGTGCACGTCCACCATGTGGTGCCCGGTGTGGTGCTGAGCGTCGTCGGCGGCTTCGGCGCGGTCGCCAGCGGACGCGAGGGGGTCACCGCGGCGGTCTGTGCGGTGGTCTTCGGTATGGGGGCGGGGCTGGTGCTGGACGAGTTCGCGCTGATCCTCCACCTCGACGACGTGTACTGGACGGAGGAGGGCCGCCAGAGCGTGGAGGTCGTGGTCCTCACCGCCGCGCTGGTGCTGCTGGTCCTGGCCGGATTCTCACCGTTGGGCGTGAACGAACTGAGCAGCGAACAGCAGGAGGGCAGGCTCGGCGTCATTTTGACCCTGGTCGTCAACTTCTGCTTCGTGCTGATCGCCCTGTTCAAGGGGAAGGCCCGGCTCGCGGTCGTCGGCACCCTCGTCCCGTTCGTCGCGCTGATCGGGGCGATGCGGCTGGCCCGGCCGACCTCGATGTGGGCGAGGCGCTTCTACCGCCACCGCCACCGCGCCCGCGCCCGCGCGGTGTTGCGGGCCTACCACCACGACCTGCGCTGGTCGGGGCCGCGCCGCAGATTTCAGGATCTGATCGGTGGCGCGCCGGACCGGGTTCCGGCCCCCGTGCGCAAGCCCTGATCACGGCGCGGGCGCCGGCGCCGGACCCGCCCGACCGTGCAGGCGCACAGCACGAGAACCGCGGCGATCGCGGCGAGATGCTCCCGGCCGGCCAGGTTGTTCTCCAGGACCAGCTCGACGACCATCGCCACGATCACCAGCGCTCCGGTGAACCAGGCCCGGTGGACGCAGCACACGTAGACCGCGAGGCCGACCACCGCCGCCGAAGGACCGGTGTCGACGATCCGGGCGTCGACGGCGGTCAGCCCGATCGGCGCGTCCGGACCGAGCGCGACACCGATCCGCGCGTACAGCGTCCCGGCCAGCGTCGCGACGTACGCGATCGCGAGCGCGCGCCACCGGCCCAGACAGATCTCGGCGGTTGCGAACACCACCAGGATCTGCGCCAGCGCCCCCCACACCGGCAGATCCAGCGCCGGGACGAACAGCGACAGCGGGGTACGCAGCAGGGCCGTCCACAGCGGATCCTCGGCCCGCACCACCCCGAGCGTCCGCACCGCCCCGAAGCCCCAGGACCGGGTCTGCGCCGCATGGAGCAGCGCCGTCAGGAAGACCGCGGCGAGCGTCATCGGGATCGCCCGCAGACGGGATGCCGCGAACTCCGCGCGTACGGTTCCCACGAGCGGCCCCCACTCGCGGCGAGCCGCTTCCCCCAGCGGGCGTAAGCGTCTCATCCACCGGCCCCGAGTTGCGAGCGGTGCATCCACTTGGGCAGACCGGGCGCCTCCAGGAATCCCTCGGCGCGGCCCGCGGCGAGTCCGATGCGCAGCAGGTCGGAACTCTTCTCGAAGAGCAGGAAGCGCGGTTCCCAGATCGGCCGGTACTTGGCGTTGGCACGGTAGAGCGACTCGATCTGCCACCAGCGGGAGAAGAAGCTGAGCATGGAGCGCCACAGTCGCAGCACCGGTCCGGCGCCGAGCCGCGAACCCCGTTCGAAGACGGACCGGAACATCGCGAAGTTCAGCGAGACCTGGGTGATCCCGATCTCCTCCGCGCGTCGCAGGAGTTCGATGACCATGAACTCCATCAGGCCGTTCTCCGCGTCCCGGTCACGGCGCATCAGGTCCAGCGAGAGGCCGTTCGGCCCCCACGGCACGAAGCTCAGCACGGCGCGCAACGCGCCCGGCCCGCCGCCCTCTCCGGTGGGGGAGTCGCGGCATTCGAGCATCACGCACTGCCCGTCGGCCGGATCGCCCAGGCGGCCCAGCGCCATCGAGAAGCCGCGTTCGGTCGCCCCGTCGCGCCAGTCGTCGGCGCGCCGCACCAGTTCGTCCATCTCGTCGGCGGGGATGTCGGCGTGCCGGCGCACGGTCACGTCGTACCCGGCGCGCCTGACCCGGTTGTACGCCTGGCGGACGGTGCGCATCGCCCGTCCTTCGAGGGTGAACTCGGCGGTCTCCACGATCGCCTCGTCGCCCAGCTCCAGGGCGTCGAGGCCGTGGCGGGCGTAGACGGTGCCGCCCTCCTCGCTCACGCCCATCACCGCCGGGATCCAGCCGTGCTCGCGGGCCTCGGCCAGCCACGGTTCGATCGCGCCGGGCCAGGCCTCCGGGTCGCCGAGCGGATCTCCGGAGGCGAGCGAGACCCCGCCGACCACCCGATAGGCGACGGCGGCCTTCCCGGTCGGCGACCAGACGACGCTCTTGTCCCGGCGCAGCGCGAAGTAGCCGAGCGAGTCGCGGTCGCCGTGCCTGTCGAGCAGCGCCCGCAGCCGGTCCTCGTCCCCGGGGGTGATCGGATCGACGGCCCGACGGGACCGGAACGCCGCGTACACGACGGCGATCAGCAGCAGGGTGGAGAGGATGTTGATGGCGGCGTTGACCCAGCCGGGCGTGGCGATTCCGGGATGGGCGGCGTCGTCGGCGACGACCGAGACCAGGCGCAGGGCACCGAACCGCCAGCGGTCCAGGAAGGACGAGCGGTGCGCGTCGTGCGCCGTGTTGGTGAGGGTGACCAGGCCGGCGGCGATCAACGAGGTGACCAGCAGCCCGCCGACGGCGACGGCGGCGGCCAGCTTCGGGTTGGACCGGTCGCCCTTCGCGTAGAACTCGCGGCGGCCGACGGCGAGTGCGAGGACGAACATGGCGGTCAGCGCCAGCGAGATCCAGTTCTGCGGGTACTGCCGGACCTCCGGGAACGGGATCACCAGGGCGAAGAGCAGTAGCAGAAGGCTGCTCACCACCATGTTCACGATCCACGCGGCCCGTTTGCGGCGGCGCATGGTGATCGCGAGGAAGAGCGCGACCACTCCGGAGGAGAAGCCCGCGGTGAGCAGGTAGGGGGTGAAGTAGTTGGCGGTGTTGTGACGGCGCAGATCGTTGCCGAGAGTGACCCAGACGGCGCTCAGGAAATTGATGGACGACACGACGCGCAGGTACCAGATGGCGAACGCGGCGCCGCGACGTGACCGGACGGTGCTCGTCTGCCGGGCTGTGTCCCGCCCGGATACCTCGATGGCCAATCGGACCTCTCCCATGAAAAGCGATCATATGGGGCATCGCGCCGCAGGGGAGGATCGCGCTGCGGCCGGTGCTCGACGGCCGCAGCGCCAGGTCCGTCAGCCGCCGTCCACGCCGCTCGTGCCGTCCTTCTCGCCGACACTGCCCTTCACGTCGGCACCGTCTTTCACGTCGGCACCGTCTTTCACGTCGGTACCGTCCTTCGCGTCGGTACCGTCCTTCGCGTTGGCACCGTCCACCTCGCCGGTACCGTCCACCTCGTCGGTGTCGTCCTTCTCATCGGCACCGTCCTTCTCGTCGGCGACGGGTGCGCGCTCGGGCAGTTCGGCCGCCAGCGCGGCCGCGGCCTGAACGAGCGGAAGCGCGAGCAGGGCCCCACTTCCTTCACCCACGATGACGCCGTGGTCCAGCAACGGGTTGAGTGCCATCCGGTCCAGCGCCTTGGCCTGAGCCGGCTCGCCGCTCGCCTGACCCGCCAGCCACCAGTCCGGCGCCCGGAAGGCCGCTCGCTGGCCCACCAGCGCACAGGCCGCGGAGACCACGCCGTCCAGGATCACCGGCAGCCTGCGCACCGCGCACTGGAGCAGGAAGCCGGTCATCGCCGCCATGTCCGCGCCGCCCACCGCGGCCAGCAGCTCCAGCTGATCGCCGAGGACCGGCCTGGCCCGCCGCAGCGCGTCCCGGATCGCCGCACACTTGCGCATCCACGCCAGATCGTCGATGCCCGCACCGCCGCGCCCGGTGACCACCGAGGCGTCCGTGCCGCACAGCGCGGCGATCAGCGTGCCCGCCGCCGTCGTACCGCCGACGCTCAGATCGCCGAGCACCACCAGGTCGGTGCCCGAGTCGGCCTCCTCGTCGGCGATCGCGATGCCGAGACGTACCGCCTGCCCGGCCTCCTCGACCGTCAGCGCGTTCTCGATGTCGATCCGGCCGCTCCCGCGTCGCACCCGGTGGCGCACCACCGACTCGGGCAGCAGCCCGGGGTCGCAGTCCAGGGCCGCGTCGACGATCCGTACCGGTACGGAGAACCGGCGGGCCAGCACGGCGAGCGGGGTCGCGCCCTCCAATGTGGCCCGTACCAGCTCGTGCGCACTTCCGGCCGCGCGCCCGGAGACACCCAGCTCGGCGACCCCGTGGTCACCGGCGAAGAGCACCACGCGCGGGTGCTCGACGGCCCGGACCGGCACGGACTGCTGGGCGGCCGAGAGCCATTCGCCCAGTTCGTCCAGGCGGCCGAGGGCGCCGGGGGGAACGACCAGGCGCTCCCGGCGTTCCTCGGCGTCGCGCCGTACGCCGCCGTCGGGGCGTTCGATCAGGTCGGAGAAGTCGTCCAGGTTCACGGGGGTCTGCCTCGCGGGTCGATACGTGGAGTGGGCCGGTGAGCCCGGCGGCGGGCTCACTGCGGAACAGTACCCGCCGCCTTTCTGACGCCCGATCAGTTCCGGTTCCCGTAGCCGAACCGCAGCAGGGTCATCGCGGGGGTCAGGGTCCGCAGACCGGGCAGCAGCGACTGGATCCGGATCAGCTCACCCATCGCACCCCGCCCGCGCGGCAGCCGCAGCGCCCGCACCTCGGTGATCCCCGGGTGCGCGGCGCGCAGCTTGTGCCGCTCGCCCGGGTTCATCGCCCAGCGCATCGGCGGAACGGTCATCGCCCCGACCTTCGACGTGCCCGCCACCGTGCCCCTGGCCAGCCAGCGCGCCATCGTGTCCAGGACGAGGATGCCGCCGGGGAGCCGTTCGGCGCAGCCCGCCAGCACCCTCCGCACCTCCGCCGGGCGCAGATACATCAGCAGACCCTGCGTCGTGACGACCGCACCGCGGCCCTCCGGGTCCTCGATCTCGTCCAGCCAGGACAGATTCGTCGCCGAACGGGACAGGGTGCGCAGCCGGTCCGAGGCGGGCAGCAGCGCCCGGCGCAACTCGGCGACCTCGGGCAGTTCCACGCTCAGCCAGTTCAGCCGGCCGTTGTCGACCCGCCAGAAGCCGGTCTCCAGACCGTCGCCGAGCGCGACGACGGTGGCCTGCGGCCGGTCGGCGAGGTACTCCTGCACGGCCAGGTCGAAGCAGCGCGAGCGCAGCCCCTGGGCCTGCGAGTGGAACGCGTTCGGCCGCCCGAACCGTTCCTCGAAGGGGTAGTCCAGATCCTCCAGCAGCCGGAGCGCCATCGGATCGTCCAGCACCGGGTACCGCTGCCCCGCCTCGTACGCCCTGTTGTAGAGCGTCCACAGCAAGGTCTCCGGAACTCCCGTCAGCATCGGTCGTACACCTGCCATGTCCGCTCCTCCTGTTCCCTCGGTGCCCGCGGTCAGCCGCGCAGCGTCAGCACCTGCCCGGCCACCACCAGCAGGACCTGTTCGCACTCGTCGGCGAACGCGGCGTTCAGCCGGCCCAGCTCGTCGCGGAACCGCCGCCCGGCAGCCGTCGCGGGCACCACACCCGAACCGGTCTCGTTCGTGACGGCGACGACCGTGCGACGCGTTCTGCGCACCGCGGAGACCAACTCGGCGGTCCGCTCCCGCAGCGCGCCCTCGCCGCCACCCGCCCATGCCGCGTCGTCCCAGGCGTCCACCCGGTCCATCGCGTCCGTCAGCCACAGCGACAGACAGTCGATCAGCAGCGGGGGCCCGTCCGACTCCAGCAGCTCCACCAGCTCACAGGTCTCCTCGGTGCGCCAGGCCGCCGGTCTGCGTTCCCGGTGCAGCCCGACCCGCGCCGCCCACTCCGCGTCCCCTTCCCTGGCGCCACCGGTCGCCACGTAGACCACCTCCGGGAACGTCTCCAGGCGCCGCTCGGCCTCCACCGACTTCCCCGACCGGGCGCCGCCCGTCACCAGCGTGCGCCGCGGTGTCCCCGGCACCGCGTGATACTCGCCCACCACCAGCGTCGTCCCGTCCGGCACCACCCGCGCGCCGGCCGCCGCGAGCCGCCGTTCCAGCTCGGGACCGGGCGGCGCGTCGTGGTCCAGGTGGACGGCGACGATCTCGGTGGCCGGCCCGATCGCCTCGACGGCCCGCAACCGCGCCACCGCGTCCGGCCGTCCGATCACGTCGCCGACGACCATGTCGTACGGCTGCGCCGCTCGGTCCGCGAGACCGGAGGGCGCGGCGCCCGGTGGCAGGTAGAGCAGCCGTGTGCCCTCCGGTGCCGTCACCTCGTAGCCCGTGCCCGGCGCGTCCATCGGCACCGCCCGCACCCGGTGACCGCTGATCAGGGTCAGCTCCCGCCCGTCCGGCACCCGCCCCGCCGGAGGCAGTCCGGCGGGCAGCTCCATGGCGGGCCCGTCGTGCGGATGGGTGAGCAGCACCTGCCGTACGCCGCTCAGCGAGTGCCCCGCACGTGCGGCGGCGAACACGGCCCCAGGGGTGAGATCGAGCAGCAGCGCGTCGTCGACCAGCAGCGCTGTCGCGGCCCGGGAGCGCGTACCGCGGGCGCCGGCGCAGATGGCGCAGGGACATTCGGGCCGAGGCAGCCCGTCGGGGGCTCCGGTGCCGAGCAGAGTCAGTTCCACGTCTCCGATCCTCCCGCGTCCGCGCAACGGCTGCGCGACTTGGGGGTGTCCGATGCGGGCCCGCGCCCCGTTCCCGCACCGGCCGGAGGCACTAGGCTGCGGGCAGCAGAGCGACCGAGGAGGCGCACATGGCGTGGACGTGGCGGTTCGAGAAGTCCGACGGCACGGAGACGGAGCCGGCCCTGCAGCCGGAGGAGTTCTCCACGCAGGGGGACGCGGAGTCCTGGATCGGTGAGTACTGGAAGGAACTCCTCGACGGCGGGGCGGACCAGGTGACGCTCTTCGAGGACACGACAAAGATCTACGGCCCCATGAGTCTCCAGGCCGACCAGGGCTGATCCACAGGCCGGTTCCTCTCACCGGTGCTGTGAGGGGAACCAGTGCTGTGAGGGGAACCAGTGCTGTGCTGTGAGGGGAATCAGATCTCGCCCAGGGTGACCCGGGCTGTCTTCTCCGAGCCGTTGCGCACGTACGTCACCGTGACCTTGTCGCCGGGCTTGTCCGAGGCCAGCGCCACCGACAGGGACGTGATCGTCGTGATCGGCACGTTGTCGAGCTGGATGATGATGTCGCCGACCCGCAGCCCGGCCTTGTCCGCCGCGCCGCCCTTCTTCACGTCGGCCAGCGCGACCCCGGCCGGCTGGTAGCTCTCGTCGACGACCGTGCGTCCGGTGATGTCCAGCGCCGCCCGGCCCGAATCGGTGACCCGGCCACTCTTGATGATCTGATCGGCGACCGTCCGCACCATCGACGCGGGGATCGCGAACCCGATCCCGGGTGCCGCGCTGTTGCTCATCTCCGGGTCGACCGCACCGAGCGTCGGGATGCCGATCACCTCGCTGTTCAGGTTGACCAGCGCACCGCCGCTGTTGCCCGGGTTGATCGCCGCCGAGGTCTGCACCATGTTCGCGATCGTCGCGCCCGTGCCGCCGCTCGTGCCGCTCTCGCTGACGGTCCGGCCGACCGCCGAGACGATGCCCTGGGTGACGCTGGAGGACAGGCCGAGCGGTGAGCCCATCGCCAGCACGATCTGCCCCACCTCGACCTTCTGCGAGTCGCCGAACGTCGCGGCCTTCAGCCCGATCGGAATGCTGTCCAGCTTGATGACGGCCAGATCCTGTTCCGGGTAGGCGGCGACCAGCGAGGCTTTCAGTACCTTCTCGCCGGTGGCCACGGTGACCTTGAAGGTCTTCTCGCCGCCGACCACGTGGGCGTTGGTGACGATGTGGCCCTTGGCGTCGTAGACGATGCCGGAGCCGAGACTGTTGGACGCCTCGATCTGTACGACCGAGGGCAGCACGTTCTTGATCACCTCCTCGTATTCGCTCTGCAGATCGCCGGCGGCGCCGGAGGAGGAGGCCGACGCGGTGGGCTGGGCCGCAGCCGCGGCCGCGTCGGTGTTCGGGCCCGAGCAGCCGCTCACCAGAGCGAGGGCACAGGCGCCTGTGGTCAGGGGCAGCAGCAGCCGACGTATACGGCCGTGTGAAGGGGAAGCGCACATGTCCGAATTGTGACTTCCGGCCCCTCGGGGGGCCTGCCGGGCTCGGCCGACCGGGTGCGGCGCCCGACACTCCGGCGCCCGATCCGGCGGCTCCTCAGCCCTCCCGTTCCGTGCCTCGCACGGATCCCGGGCCATCCGGCCCCCACCCGCCAGGGATTACGCGACAGCCCTCAGCCCCGCACGCCGCACAGATGGAGCAGCGCGGCCACCCGGCGGTACGGGTCCGTCCGCCCGGCCCGGTCCTCCGCGTCCAGCACCCGCGCCAGTTCGTCGGCGGCCGGCAGCTCCACGTCGTTGCTGACGTGGTCAGTGAAGACGCGCACTCCGTACCAGGCGTGCAGGGGCGCGGCGATCCCGGCGAGCGTGGCCTTCAGCGAGTCCAGCCGGTCGGCCCGCACTTTGAGGCCCAGCCGGTTGGTGTACGTGTCCGTGTCGAAGGCGGCCAGCGCCATGTCCCACTCCCCGGCCGTGCCGGGGCGCATCGCCAGCGCGTCGGCGTTCCGCACGAGCAGGGAGAGCAGCCCGCCGGGGGCCAGCATCCGGGCCAGACCGGCCAGCATCGCGTCCGGATCCCGGACGTACATCAGCACGCCGTGGCAGAGCACCACGTCGAAGCTGCCGGGCAGGAAGTGCACCCCGGTGTCCAGTCCGTCGCCCTCGATCAGCCGGACCCGTTCGCGGATGCCCGCGGGCTCGCTGCCGAGTGCGTCACGGGCGACCCGCAGCATCTCGGGGTCGGACTCCAGGCCCGTCACACTGTGGCCGGCCCTGGCCAGACGCAGCGCCTGGGTGCCCTGGCCCATGCCGACGTCGAGGACGCGCAGCCGCTGCCCGACCGGGAAACGGGCCGCGATCTGCTCGTCGAGCTGCCGGGCGACGAGCTCCTGGCGGACGGTGTTGCGCAGTCCCCCCAGCCCTTTGAGCCAGCCCGAGGAGCCGCCGGAGAACCCGGTGACGGGGACGGTACGGCCCGGCGGGCCGGCGGACGGACCGCCGACCGGGCCGGAGAAGTCCGTACTCAGGGTCGTTCTCCGCGCTTGACCTGCGGCTTCGGCAGGCGGAGCCGGCGCATCTGAAGCGTACGCATCAGACCGTAGGCGACCGCGCCGCGCTTCGGCGTATCGGGGAAGCGCTCGTTCAGCTGCTTCCTCAGACGGAACGCGAGCCCGATCGAGTCGACGACGATCAGCACGATCACGATGAGCCAGAGCAGCAGCGAGATGTTCTGGATGTTCTGCACCTGGATCACGCTGAGAATCAGAATGATCACAGCGAGCGGCAGGAAGAACTCCGCGATGCAGAAGCGCGAGTCGACGTAGTCGCGGGCGAAGCGCCGCACCGGACCCTTGTCGCGGGCCGGCAGGTATCGCTCGTCGCCACTGGCGAGCGCCTCACGCTGCCTGGCCAGGTCCGAACGGCGCGCTTCCCGCTGCCGCTTCACCGCCTCCTTGCGGTCGAGCGGCGCGCCACTGGAGGCGCGACGCCGCTGCGACTGGGCGTCGCTGCGTTTGGGGGTGGGGCGACCTTTGGGGGCCTGCGGGTCGCGGGGCTGCGTGGAGAGGTCCGCCGTCACCTTGCCGGTGGGCGCCTTCTCTTCCTTCGAACGGCTACGGAACACAAGGCCCAAGGGTACGGGTTCGATCGCCATGACCCCAGGCCGGTCGGGAACGATCCGGCAACGGCCTGCGTCCTGTCAGGTGTTCCGAGGTGTCCGCGCGGGCACCGGCACCGGTACCCCAGGGCGCCGCCTACTCCCTGGGCCGGAGCGGTGACCGCGCGCAGTCGTCCTTGGGGAGGAGCACATCTGTGCTCGAACAGTGCGGTAATAGAGGCAGGGCCCGTACTGTGGGTTCTGTTGGAGTGCTGGAGCTCAGTCCGTCAGAAGGGGGCGCGCGAAGCCCATGAGCGGTGTCATGAAGCGTATGGGGATGATCTTCCGCGCGAAAGCGAACAAGGCCCTTGACCGGGCCGAGGACCCGCGCGAGACCCTCGATTACTCGTACCAGAAGCAGCTGGAGCTGCTTCAGAAGGTGCGCCGCGGTGTCGCCGACGTGGCGACCTCGCGCAAGCGGCTGGAACTGCAGCTGAACCAGTTGCAGGGGCAGTCGTCCAAGCTGGAGGACCAGGGCCGCAAGGCGCTCGCGCTCGGCCGCGAGGACCTGGCCCGCGAGGCGCTGTCCCGGCGCGCCGCGCTCCAGCAGCAGGTCACCGACCTGGAGACGCAGCACACCACGCTGCAGGGCGAGGAGGAGAAGCTCACTCTCGCGGCCCAGCGGCTGCAGGCCAAGGTCGACGCCTTCCGTACCAAGAAGGAGACCATCAAGGCCACCTACACCGCGGCCCAGGCGCAGACCCGGATCGGCGAGGCATTCTCCGGGATCTCCGAGGAGATGGGCGACGTCGGCCTGGCGATCCAGCGGGCCGAGGACAAGACGCAGCAGCTCCAGGCCCGCGCCGGTGCCATCGACGAGCTGCTCGCCTCCGGTGCCCTGGACGACCCGACCGGGACGGCGAAGGACGACATCGCCGCCGAGCTGGACCGGATCTCCGGTGGTTCGGACGTGGAGCTGGAACTCCAGCGCATGAAGGCCGAGCTGGCCGGCGGCTCCTCCCAGCAGCAGGCGATCGAGGGCGGCCCGCAGGACGCGGCGCAGCCGCAGTCGTCGCAGTCCCCGCACAGGTTCGACAAGAGTTGAGGCAACGTCATGATCGTACGGATCATGGGGGAGGGCCAGGTCGCACTGGCCGACAGTCATCTCGCCGAGCTCGACAGACTCGACGACGAACTGCTCGCCGAGATCGAGGGCGGTGACGGTCCCGGCTTCCGCTCCACCCTCGACGCGCTCCTCGCCAAGGTGCGCGAGCTCGGCTCACCCCTGCCGGACGACTCCCTGGAGCCGTCCGAGCTGATCCTGCCGTCGTCCGACGCGACCCTCGAAGAGGTGCGCGCCCTCCTCCGGGACGGCGGCCTCATCCCCGGCTGACGCCGGTCGCTCTCCAGCACCCGCGCACGTCGGTGCCCCGGGTCCGGTCCGCCGGACCCGGGGCACGGCTGTGTCCGGACCCGGTGCGCGTGCGGTTCGGCCCGCTCCGTGCCGGTTCCTCCGTGAGACCCGGTCCGATTCCTGCGCGACACGCCGTAACGTAGCTTGACGTGACCACCCTCGGAACGGGGGTTCTGCGCGTCCGCCACTGGCTGCGCGACCACCCCCTGGCGCTGGACGCCGCGCTCGCCCTGGCCGTACTCGTGGCCATGATCATCGCGTCGTTCATCGACAGGAACGGATCCGACGGACCCAGCTTCGACTCCCGGGCGCCCGAGGCGGGCAGCGTGCTCCTGATGGTGCTCGGGGCCGTGGCGCTCATCTGGCGACGACGCCGCCCCAAGGCCGTGCTCGCGGCGATCGCCGTGCTGACGGTCGTCGAGCTGCTCACGGCCGACCCGCCCGGACCCGTCGTGATGAGCACCGTCATCGCCCTGTACACCGTCGCCGCACGCACCGACCGGCCCACCACCTGGCGGGTCGGGCTGCTGACCATGGCCGCGCTGACAGCCGCCGCGATGTACTTCGGCGCGGCGCCCTGGTACAGCCAGGAGCACCTCGGCATCTTCGCCTGGACCGGCATGGCCTGCGCCGCGGGGGACGCCGTCCGCTCCAGGCGCGCCTTCGTCGACGCGATCCGGGAACGTGCCGAACGGGCCGAGCGCACCCGGGACGAGGAGGCCCGGCGCCGGGTCGCCGAGGAGCGGCTGCGGATCGCCCGCGAACTGCACGATGTCGTCGCCCACCACATCGCCCTGGTCAACGTCCAGGCCGGGGTGGCCGCCCACGTCATGGACAAGCGCCCCGACCAGGCCAAGGAGGCACTGGCCCACGTCAGGGAGGCCAGCCGCTCCGCGCTCAACGAACTGCGGGCCACCGTCGGGCTGCTGCGCCAGTCCGGCGACCCGAAGGCGCCGACCGAACCGGCCCCGGGGCTCGCGGTCCTCGACGAGCTGGTGGAGACCGTCCGGCGGGCCGGGCTCCCCGTCGAGGTGGCCTGCACCGACCGGCTGACCCCGCTGCCCGCGGCCGTCGACCTGGCCGCGTACCGGGTCATCCAGGAGGCGCTGACCAATGTGCGCAAACACGCGGGCCCCGGGGCGAAGGCCGAGGTGAGCGTCGTACGGGTCGGCGCCACGGCCGAGGTCACCGTGATCGACAACGGCTCGGGCGGGGGTGTCGGCAACGGGGACGGCGGGGGGCACGGCCTCCTCGGCATGCGCGAACGCGTCACCGCGCTCGGCGGCTCCCTGACCGCGGGGCCCCGCTACGGCGGCGGATTCCGGGTCCATGCGATCCTGCCCGTCAAGGCCCGCACGGCAGAGTCCCGGGAACCGGGCGCCGCGGGCCGTACGGGGGAGGACGCATGACACCGCCGATCAAGGTGCTGCTCGTGGACGACCAGGCGCTGCTGCGCAGCGCGTTCCGGGTGCTGGTCGACTCGGAGGCCGACATGGAGGTGGTCGGCGAGGCGGCGGACGGCGCACAGGCCGTGGAGCTGGCCCGCTCGACCCGTGCCGACGTGGTGCTGATGGACATCCGGATGCCCGGTACGGACGGACTCGCCGCGACCCGTCTGATCAGCGCCGATCCGCAACTGGCCGACGTACGGGTCGTCATGCTCACCACCTTCGAGGTCGACGAGTACGTGGTGCAGTCGCTGCGGGCCGGGGCGTCCGGCTTCCTCGGCAAGGGGGCGGAACCGGACGAACTCCTCAACGCCATCCGGATCGCCGCGGCCGGCGAGGCGCTGCTCTCGCCGGTCGCGACCAAGGGCCTGATCGCCACCTTCCTCGCACAGGGCGGCAGTTCGGGCGGCGACGGGCCGAGCCCCACGGAGTACTCCGAGCGGCTCACCGCGCTCACCGGCCGCGAACGCGAGGTGCTGGTGCTGGTCGCGGGCGGGTACTCCAACGACGAGATCGCCGAACGGCTCGTCGTCAGCCCGCTCACCGTCAAGACCCATGTGAACAGGGCGATGGCGAAGCTGAGTGCCCGGGACCGGGCCCAACTGGTGGTAATCGCCTACGAATCGGGCCTGGTGCGTCCCAGGGTGGACTGACGGGTGGAGAGAGGGCGTACTCCACCTGCGGTATGCGCGGCGCCGGAATGCGACCCTGGGGCCGACGCCCCGGGCCCTCGGGATGGGCGATCGTGTAGCTGGGCCGGGGCTGTCCCCGAGTCACCCGGGCCCGTCTGCCGCGCAAGCCACAGAAGAGAGACCCACCCATGTCCTGGCTGTCCAGATTCAGCCTCGCGCAACGGGCCCTGATCGGGCTGATCTCGATTGTCGCGCTCGTCTTCGGAGCGATCGCGATTCCGCAGCTCAAGCAGCAGTTGCTGCCCACCATCGAACTCCCGCTGGTCTCGGTGCTCGCCCCCTACCAGGGTGCGTCGCCCGATGTGGTCGAGAAGCAAGTCGTCGAACCGCTTGAGAACTCCATCAAGGCAGTCGACGGTGTCACCGGCATCACCTCGACCGCCAGCGAGGGCAACGCCCTCATCACGGCCACCTTCGACTTCGGCGACGAGGGCACCAAGCAGCTCGTCGCCGACATCCAGCAGGCCGTGAACCGGGCTCGCGCCCAACTGCCCGACGATGTGGACCCGCAGGTCATCGCCGGCTCGACGGACGACATCCCCACCGTCGTCCTCGCCGTCACCTCCGACAAGGACCAGCAGGCGCTCGCGGACCAGCTGGACCGCACGGTCGTCCCCGCGCTGGAGGACATCGACGGCGTCGGCCAGGTCTCCGTCGACGGCGTACGGGACCTCCAGATCTCCATCACTCCCGACGACAAGAAGCTCAGCGCCGCCGGGCTGTCCACCGCGACGCTCTCCCAGGCGCTCCAGGCGGGCGGCGCGACCGTCCCCGCCGGTTCCTTCTCCGAGTCGGGCAAGAGCCGCACCGTCCAGGTCGGCGGCGCCTTCACCTCCCTGAAGCAGATCGAGGACCTGCGGGTCACCGGCCAGAACCCGGCCACGGGCAAGCCCGGCAAACCGGTCCGCGTCGGCGACGTCGCCACGGTGAAGCAGGAGCCGTCCACCGCGGTCTCCCTCACGCGTACCAACGGCAAGCCCAGCCTCTCGGTGGCTGCCACGATGGACAAGGACGGCAGCGCCGTCGCCATCTCGGACGCCGTAAAGGACAAGCTCCCCGACCTCCGCAAGGACCTCGGCGCCGGCGCCGAACTGACCGTCGTCTCGGACCAGGGCCCCGCCGTCTCCAAGGCGATCTCCGGTCTGACCACCGAGGGCGCGCTCGGTCTGCTCTTCGCGGTCATCGTGATCCTGGTCTTCCTCGCGTCGCTGCGCTCGACCCTGGTCACCGCGATCTCCATCCCGCTCTCCGTGGTCCTCGCGCTGATCGTGCTCTGGACGCGTGACCTGTCGCTCAACGTGCTCACGCTCGGCGCGCTGACCATCGCCATCGGCCGCGTCGTCGACGACTCGATCGTGGTCCTGGAGAACATCAAGCGTCACCTCGGCTACGGCGAGGAGCGCCACTCGGCGATCATCACCGCGGTCAAGGAAGTGGCCGGAGCGGTCACCTCCTCGACGCTCACCACGGTCGCCGTCTTCCTGCCGATCGGCCTCGTCGGCGGTGTGGTCGGCGAGCTCTTCGGCTCGTTCTCGCTGACCGTCACCGCGGCGCTGCTGGCCTCTCTGGTGGTCTCGCTGACCGTCGTCCCCGTCCTGTCGTACTGGTTCCTGCGCGCCCCCGAGGGCGCCACGGAGAATCCGGAGGAGGCCCGTCGTCAGGCGGAGGAGAAGGAAGCCGCCAGCCGTCTCCAGCGGCTGTACCTGCCGGTGCTGCGGTTCGCGACCCGGCGTCGCGTCACCAGCATCGTCATCGCCGTCGTGGTGATGCTCGGCACCTTCGGCATGGCCCCGCTGCTGAAGACCAACTTCTTCGACCAGGGCGAGCAGGAAGTCCTCTCCGTCAAGCAGGAGCTGGCCCCCGGCACCAGCCTGGCCGCCTCCGACGCGGCGGCCAAGAAGGTCGAGAAGGTCCTCGCCGCCGACCAGGGCGTCAAGGACTACCAGGTCACCGTCGGCTCCTCCGGCTTCCTCGCGGCCTTCGGCGGCGGCACGGGCTCCAACCAGGCGTCGTACCAGATCACCCTGAAGGACGCGGGCGACTCCGACGCCGTGCAGGACCGCCTCGAAGCGGAGTTCGGCAAGCTCGACGGCATCGGTGACACCACCATCTCCTCGGGCGGCAGCTTCGGCAGCCAGGACCTCAGCGTCGTGGTCAAGGCCGCCGACGCCGACGTCCTGGAGAAGGCGTCCGAAGAGGTACGGGCCGAGGTGGCCGACCTCAAGGACGTCACCGACGTCCAGAGCGACCTGGCGCAGAGCGTCCCGCGGATCTCGGTCAAGGCCAACGCCAAGGCCGCGGACGCCGGGTACGACCAGGCCACGCTGGGCGCGGCCGTCGCCGGAGCGGTGCGCGGCACCCCGTCCGGCAAGGCGATCATGGACAACACCGAGCGCGATGTCGTCATCACGTCCGCCCACCCGGCCACCACGATGGCGGAGCTGAAGGACCTCTCGCTCGGCCCGGTCAAGCTCGGCCGGATCGCCGATGTCGAACTGGTCCCGGGACCGGTCTCGATGACCCGGATCGACGGCCAGCGCGCCGCGACCATCACCGCCAGGCCCACCGGTGACAACACCGGCGCGGTGAGCACCGAGCTCCAGAAGAAGATCAACGCCCTGGACCTGCCGGACGGCGCCACCGCCACCATCGGCGGTGTCTCCGAGGACCAGAGCGACGCGTTCGTGAAACTCGGCCTGGCCATGCTGGCCGCGATCGCGATCGTCTTCATGCTGCTGGTGGCGACCTTCCGGTCCCTGATCCAGCCGTTGATCCTGCTGGTCTCCGTCCCGTTCGCGGCAACCGGCGCGATCGGCCTGCTCGTGGTCACCGGTACCCCGATGGGCGTGGCGTCGATGATCGGCATGCTGATGCTCATCGGCATCGTGGTCACCAACGCGATCGTGCTGATCGACCTCATCAACCAGTACCGGGCGCAGGGCATGGGTGTCGTCGAAGCGGTCGTCGAGGGCGGTCGTCACCGACTGCGCCCGATCCTGATGACCGCCCTGGCGACGGTCTTCGCCCTGCTCCCGATGGCACTCGGCGTCACCGGCGAGGGCGGCTTCATCTCGCAGCCGCTCGCCGTGGTGGTGATCGGCGGTCTGATCACCTCGACCCTGCTGACGCTGCTCCTGGTGCCGACGCTCTACGCCGTGGTCGAACTCCGCAAGGAGCGCCGCGCGAAGAAGAAGGCGGTCAAGCGGGCGAAGAAGGCGGGCCTTTTGGCGCCGGCCGCGTCCGCGGAGCCGGACGAGACCCGCGAGGCGGAGCCGTCCGGCGTCTAGCGTCGCAACTGGCCACGGCAACTGCTGCCGCGACAGGCCGCGGCCCTGGTGCCCCTCCCGGCACCGGGGCCTGACGGCCGGATCGTCCCGGATCAGGAGCCCCGGCGCCTGATCCGGTCCGGTCCGTACGAGAGACGACCCCGGCCGGGCCGGGATCGCGCAGGTCGAACGCCCCTGGCCAGAACCGCGCTCGGGCGGACGGGCCCGTTCGCCGCACACGCGGCGGTCGGGCCCGTTCGCCGTACACGCGGCGGTCGGGCCCGTTCGCCGTACACACGGCGGTCGGGCCCGTCCGCGTGCGGGGGTGTGCCCGGTCCGGCGGACCGGTGGCTACGCCCAGCCGTGATGGCGTGCGTGCCAGCCGAGTTGGATACGGGTGGTGACCTCGGCCCGGTCCATCAGGGCGCGGATCCGGCGGTGCACCGTGCGCGGCGACAGACCGACCTGACCGGCCACCGCCTCGTCGGTCAGGCCCGCGAGCAGGAGCCGGAGGATGCGGGTGTCCACCGGATCGGTTTCGTGATGGGTGCGTCCGTACGGACGGGCACGCTGCCAGACCGCCTCGAAGAGGGCCTGGGCCACACTCACCAGACCGCCCCTCAGTACCAGGCTCGGATCGACGTTCCCGGTGCCCGCCTGGAGCGGGAGCATCGCCACGATGCCGTCCGAAATGATCAGCTTGAGCGGTATCTCCTCGACCGTGCGCACCTCGGCGCCGCCCGCCAGCGAGTGGTCGAGGTACGCGGTGCCGTTCGGCCCGCGCAGGAACAGACCGTCCACGATGCCGCGCAGCCGCACTCCGCGCTCCAGCGCCGTGGGTTCCTCGGTGTTGTCCGGTCCGACCACCTGGACCTCACCCGTGACGAAGGCGTCGATGCTGTGCTGCGCGGAGAGTTGGAGCTGGATGAAGCGCCGCTGCACCGCCCGGCGGCCCTCGACGACCTCCAGCAGGTCGCGTTCGGCGCGCCCCATGCTGCTGGTGCGGTAGTTCTCGATCAGCTCGGCGACGGCCACCTCCGCCCGCCGCAACCTGTCCCGCCGGTCCAGCAGTTCGGCCGCCAGGACCACGGACGGCGGCGCCGCGACGAAGCTGCCGTCGGCGGGATGCGGGTCGACCAGACCCCGCTCGACCAGTTGCTCCAGACAGCGCGTCACTTCGGCGGGGGCCAGGCCCGTCGTCTCCGCCAGTGATTCGGGCGTCGCGTCCGCGGCTGCCACCAGCACCCGGTACACGCCTTCCTGGGCGGCCGTCAGGCCGAGCTCCTCAAGCATTGAAGTTCCGTCCTCGTCACCTTGGCGATTTTCTGCCATGGCGAATACTCGCAGGCCGGGGGCGCCTTCGGGGAAACGTTCCGGCGGGAAAGTAGGGGATCGCCCGGTCCCTGCCGGGCATCCGCAGCCGTTCCCGGCTGCCCGAGAAGGAGTTGAGGGAATGAGACGGTTCCGTCAAGGGACCTTGAGACGCACCGCCGCCCTGGTGTCCGCGCTCGTCACCGTCGGTGCGGGCGCCACGCTGCCGGCGGCGGCGGCCCCGACCGCATCGGACTCCGCGGCCGGGCAGGCCGCACCGGCCGCCGCACAGTCGACCACGGTCACCCTCATCACCGGTGACGTCGCCGTCGTCCGTACGGATGCCTCCGGGCACCGTGAGGTCAGTCTGCGGAGCCCGGAGGGCGAGGCCGGGATCACCACCGTCCGCGAGATGGGCGACCAGCTCTTCGCGATACCCGAGAAGGCACTGCCGCTGATCGCCGACGGCACGCTCGACGAACGGCTCTTCGACGTCGACCGTCTCATCAAGGACGGCTACGACGACGCCCACAGCGACGCGCTTCCGGTGATCGTGACCTACGGCGGCGCGGGAACCCTCGCGCGCCGAGCCGCGGAGCCGGTGCCGGAGGGCGCCACGCGCACCCGGTCCCTTCCCGTGGTCGGCGGATCGGCGCTCGACGTCGGCAAGAAGAACGCCGCGGAGGTGTGGAAGGAGCTGACGGAGCCGAAGGCGCGCGCCGCCACGGCCGTCGAGAGGATCTGGCTGGACGGCAAGGTCTCCACCACCGCCGCACTGCCGTCACCGACCGTCCCCCTGACCGGCGCCACGCAGGCGTGGAAGAAGGGGTACGACGGCAAGGGCGTCAAGGTCGCGGTCCTGGACACCGGTTACGACGCCGACCACCCCGACCTCGCGGGCAGGGTATCCGTCGCACAGAACTTCACCACCTCGGCCTCGTCGGACGACAAGCAGGGGCACGGCACGCACACGCTGGCCACCGTCGGCGGCTCGGGCGCCGCGTCCGACGGCACCTACGCGGGCGAGGCCCCGGCCGCCGATCTGATGGTCGGCAAGGTGCTGGACGACTCCGGCTCGGGCCTCGACTCCTGGATCATCGCGGGCATGCAGTGGGCCGTGGACAACGGCGCCCAGGTCGTCAGCATGTCGCTCGGTCACGACGGCGGGACCTGCGAGGGCCCGAGCGTGGACGCCGTGCAGGAACTCTCCGACCGCGCCCTGTTCGTGATCGCGGCCGGCAACTCGGGCCGGACCGAGACGGTCAGCGCCCCCGGCTGCGCGCCTGCCGCGCTCACGGTCGGTGCCATCGACCGCGAGGACGCCACCGCCTCGTTCTCCAGCCGCGGACCCGCGGTGGGCACCCACCGGGCGAAGCCGGACATCGCGGCGCCCGGCGTCGACGTCGTCTCGGCACGGGCCGGCGGCAGCGGTACGTTCGCGTACACCACCATGTCGGGTACGTCCATGGCCACCCCGCACGTGGCGGGCGCGGCGGCGATCCTTGCCCAGCGCCACCCGGACTGGACGCCCGCACAACTGAAGACCGGTCTGGTCTCGTCGGTGAAGCCGAGCGACGCCCCGGTCCTGGACCAGGGCGCCGGGCCGATGGACGTGAACCGTGCGGTGGACGCGACCGTCACCGGCCCGGGCACGACGGAACTCGGTGACTTCGCCTGGCCGCACACGGACCAGGAACCCCGGACCACGCAGGTCGCCCTCACCAACACCGCGGACCGTGCCGTCTCGCTGAAGCTGTCCCTCGACATGACCGGGTCGGGCGGCGGCCGGCTGCCGCACGGCACGGCACAGCTCGGCGCGCGCTCGGTCACCGTACCGGCGGGCGGCACCGCGCAGGTGCCCGTCACCGTGGACCCGTCCGCCGGCGGGCTCGGCCTCGACGACTACGGAATGATCACCGGTCGGCTCGTCGGCACGTCGGGCGGCGGAGTCCGGGTCACCGTCCCCGTCGCCGCCTACCTGGAGCCGAAGACCGTCACGCTGACCGTGCGCGGGATCGACCGCTTCGGCAATCCCGCCGTCTCGCCCGGCGGGGTCGACATCACCAACCTGGACCGCACCACCAACCGGTCCGTGGGCTTCTCCGGCGGGGATCTGACCGTTCAGGTCCTCGCGGGCACCTACTCGCTGGCCGCCTTCATCCCCACCCGGGACAACGCGGACAACGACGGGCTGGTGAAGTCCCTGTCCTTCTCCGCCCGCCCCGAGACGGTCATCGACAAGGACACGACCATCGTCTTCGACGCCCGCAAGGCAGAGAAGATCTCGGTGTCCGGCGACCGCCCGATGGAGGCCGAGGGGCTCACCGCCTCCTATGCCCGCGCCTGGGGCACCAGCCGGCCCGTCAAGCTGACCACCTCGCTCAACGCCCCCGGCTTCGTCGACGAGCTGTACGCCGAGCCGAGTTCCAACGCCAAGACCGGCACCTTCGCCTTCAGCCACCTGTGGCGGATGTACGCACCGCGAGCCACCCTCGCGGTGGACGGCTCGGCGCTGACGTACGAAACCGCCAGCACCCAGGTCGAGTTCGACGGCACCGGCTCGGCCGGGCTGGTCGACGCCGGCGACGCGGTCAGCGGTCTCACCGGCGACCTGACCGGGAAGATCGCCGTCGTCACCTCCCGGCCCCAGCAGCCGAACGACTACGTGGCCAGGGACGCCCAGAAGCTGGGCGCCATCGGTGTGGTCATCGGCTACCCCGACCACCCGGGCCGCTGGGACTACCCGAGCGGCGCATCGGCCATCCCGCTCGTCCAGCTGGAGACGCAGGACTTCGCCGTGCTGAAGAAGCGGCTGGCCGCCGGACCGGCGACGCTCACCTGGAAGGGAACGGCCCGCTACCGCAGCCCGTACGTCTACAACCTGGTCCACACCGAGGACAAGCGGGTCAAGGCGAAGAGCGTGCGGGTACGCGACCGTGAGCTGGGCAAGGTCAGCGCCACCTGGTACGGCCAGCGCGGCGACTACGTGCACACCGACTGGGTGAGCGCCCAGCTCGCCGGCTCGGGAACCGTCGTACCGGCGGGCACGGACAACGTACGCATCCGGACCCCGATGACCCGCGAGGAGTTCTACACGGCGGACGACGCCGTGCTGTGGACCCACCGCGGCTCCTCGACCGGCGTCTACGGCGAGTACCTCTACGACGGTCCGCGCTCCTACCGGGCCGGCCGGACGACGGAGACCGACTGGTACAAGGGCGTGCTGCGCCCGGTGGTGCCCTCCGTGGAATCCGGCGTCTCCCAGGTCGCCAACCGCGTGTACGACGACCTGTATCTGGCCATTCCCACCTGGGGGGACTCGGCCGGCCACGACGGCGCGGCCGGGGGACGCGACTCCTCCTACCTCAACGTGACGGCGGACGGCGTCCCGGTGTACGCGGACAGCGAGACCGGCGCGTTCGCCGTGCCGTCGGCCGACAGCGCCATCGTCGCCACCCGGACCGTGCAGCGCTACCTCAGCTTCTACCCCGGCTGGTCGTCGCCGGGAGCGGCCACCACCACCTGGTCGTTCCGCAGCTCCCTGGCGCGGGGGCAGGGCGTGCAGCCGCTGCTCTTCCCGAGCTACGACGTCAAGGTCGACGGGCACAATCTCGCCCCCGCCGACGCTGCGTTCCGCATCGGCCTCGGGGCCGACACCCAGCCGGGCTCGCCGGCCGGGCAGCCGGCCGAGGTGTCCGTCCGGTACGCCGTCGGCAGCCAGAGTTCGGTCGCGGAGATCGCTGACTGGAAGACGGCCCGGGTCACCCGCGCCGGGAAGGGCTGGTCCGCCGAGGTCGACAACACGGCCGCCGCGGGCTCCTACGTCTCGCTGGAGGTGACGATGACGGACAGCGCGGGCAACCGGGTGAAGCAGACCGTCGTCCGGGCCTACGGGGTGAACTGATCCGCGGCCTCCGGGACCGGTGACGGCGCGCGGCCGCCGGGCAGGCATCCGAGCCTGCCCGACGGCCGCGCGCCCACGACTGTCCGTGCCGTACGGGCCGCTGCGAGCCCGTACGCGGTGAAACGGCTACGGCAGCGCCAGCATCCGCTCCAGCGCCAGCTTCGCGTACTTCTCCGTCTCCGGGTCGACCACGATCCGGTTGACGGGCTTCCCCTCGGCCAGCGACTCCAGCGCCCACACCAGATGCGGCAGGTCGATGCGGTTCATCGTCGAGCAGAAGCAGACCGTCTTGTCGAGGAAGACGATCTCCTTGTCCTCGGCCGCGAACCGGTTCGCCAGGCGGCGCACCAGGTTCAGTTCGGTGCCGATCGCCCACTTCGACCCGGCCGGAGCGGCCTCCAGGGCCTTGATGATGTACTCCGTCGAGCCGACGTAGTCCGCCGCCGCCACGACCTCGTGCTTGCACTCGGGGTGCACCAGCACATTGACGCCCGGGATGCGCTCGCGCACATCGTCGACGGACTCGACGGAGAAGCGTCCGTGCACCGAGCAGTGGCCGCGCCACAGGATCATCTTCGCGTCGCGCAGCTCCTCGGCGGTCAGGCCGCCGTTCGGCTTGTGCGGGTTGTAGAGGACGCAGTCCTCCAGGGACATTCCCAGGTCGCGGACCGCGGTGTTCCGCCCCAGGTGCTGGTCGGGCAGGAAGAGCACCTTGCCTGCTGAGGGCTCCCTCTGCTCGAAGGCCCACTCCAGCGCCCGCTCCGCGTTGGACGAGGTGCAGATCGTTCCGCCGTGCCGGCCGGTGAAGGCCTTGATGTCGGCGGAGGAGTTCATGTAGGAGACGGGTACGACCTGATCGGCGACCCCGGCCTCGGTCAGCACGTCCCAGCACTCGGCCACCTGCTCGGCGGTGGCCATGTCGGCCATGGAACAGCCCGCCGCCAGGTCCGGGAGCACGACCTGCTGGTCATCCGTGGTCAGGATGTCCGCCGACTCGGCCATGAAGTGCACACCGCAGAAGACGATGTACTCGGCCTCCGGGCGCGCGGCCGCGTCCCGGGCGAGTTTGAACGAGTCCCCGGTGACGTCGGCGAACTGGATGACCTCGTCCCGCTGGTAGTGGTGGCCGAGGACGAACACCTTCTCCCCGAGCTTCTCCTTGGCCGCGCGGGCACGCTCCACCAGATCCGGGTCGGAGGGGGAGGGCAGGTCGCCGGGACACTCGACGCCACGCTCGCTCCTCGGGTCGGCCTCGCGGCCGAGCAGGAGCAGCGCGAGGGGCGTCGGCTGGACGTCGAGATCCTGGACGGGGTGGGCCGTGGTCACGTCACGCACCCTTTCTTTGAGCCTTTTCGTCTAAATGACGTTATCTATCATATCTGCTGCATGTCACTTTGACGACGGCCATAGCGTCGATGTGACACATCCCCCGGGGCGGTCCGTGTGCGAGCATGAACGGAACAGGCAAGCGCTCGGCCCGGAATGAATCCGCGGTCCCGACGGTTGCAACGTCGGCAAGCAGTCTCCGTACAACCCGGGAGAGAAGCAGATGTCCGTATCGGACGAGACCACCACCGTGAGCGACGGCATCCTCCTGTCCGACGCCGCCGCAGCCAAGGTCAAGAGCCTGCTGGAGCAGGAAGGCCGTGACGACCTGGCGCTGCGCGTCGCCGTCCAGCCCGGCGGTTGCTCGGGCCTGCGCTACCAGCTCTTCTTCGACGAGCGTTCGCTCGACGGCGATGTCGTGAAGGACTTCGACGGTGTCAAGGTCGTCACCGACCGGATGAGCGCCCCGTACCTGGGCGGCGCCTCCGTCGACTTCGTCGACACCATCGAGAAGCAGGGCTTCACGATCGACAACCCGAACGCCACGGGTTCCTGCGCCTGCGGCGACTCCTTCAGCTGAGCCCTGAGGGCGGCGGAACAGTACGACGGCGGCGGCCCCGGATTCCGGGGCCGCCGCCGTCGTGCGTCGTCGTCGTCATCAGAGGCGCAGCGGGAATCAAGCGCGGGGCACGTCGCCGCCCGACGCCGCGTCGACCACCGTCCGGTCACCGAGCGGGGCGTCCAGCGTCACCGTCCGGGTCAGCTCCTTGGCGATCATGATGCAGACCTTCTTCTCGGCCGGCTTCGACTCCGTCACCGTCACCCGCACCGTCTGCCCGTCCTCGGTCGCGCTCGCCGCGTACGTGCTGCACGCCCCGCCCCAGAACGTCACCGACAGGGTCCGCCCGTCGGCGCTGTACGACAGGAGCTGCCGCCGGGACTTCCCCGTGTCCCCGGAGGGCGGAGCCGAGGCCGAGGGCGCGTCCTTCACCAGATAGGCGGGATCCACGGCGACCTGCGAGACGGTGGTGCCCGTGCCGCCCGCGGCCGGCCGCACCGAGAAGAGCCAGGACGGTACGAGCGTCTGCTTGCCCGCCACGTACTGCTCCGCCAGTCCGAACACCGCCTTGTCGACCGTCACGGTCGTCGTCGACGGCTCGGCCCCGGTCAGCGCCCCGCAGTGGACGTCCGGCGACTCCAGGCCGTCCTCCAGCGGTACGGGATCCGCGCACCCGCCGGTGCCGGCGCCCCCGTCGGTCCGGGACGTTGCCCCGTTCAGCTGCTTCAGCGCCTCGCCCGCGCTGATCACCGGATAGCTGTCGCCCTTCTCCAGCCCCTTCAACCGGCCGCTGCCGCCGACCACGTCACCGTTCGGACCCACCTGGATCCCGGTCGACCAGCCGTGGGTGGGAAGGCCGTCCACCACCGGCTCGGCGTTCACCACCCGCACCGAACCCATGAGCTGGCCGGTGTCGAGGGCGGCGCCGTCCTGCCCCGCGGCCTTCAGGACCGGTGCCGCGGCGGCCCTGGCCGCGCTCTCGCTCACCGGCGAGCCGTCGCCCGGGCCCGCCTTCCCGCTCGAACAGGCCGTGGCACGCCCGCAGTCGTCCGTACCGCCGGAGCCGTACCGGGCGAAGCTCCAGGTGCCCGGAGCCTGCTTGTTCACCCGCAGGACCGGACCCGAGCCGTCGCCGTCGGGCCCCACCTTCCAGGACGTGCCCTCCGCCCGCGGTGTGCCCGGCACTCCCAGCGCCGTCGCCAGCCGGACCACCTCCGCCGCGGTGACGGTTCCCTCCGCACGCCGCACCGCGGCCGTACGCGGGCCCTCGGGCAGCGTGCCGGAGGCGCGGTAGACCACTCGGCCGCCGTGCGGATCGGGCTCGCCCGGTGCGATGCCCTGCGAGGGCCCGGTGGGCACCGACGCGTCGCCCGCGTTCTCGTCCAGGGCCAGCGGGGGAGGGGTGCGTGCTCCGCCGTCCGCCGCACTGCCGCCGCTCTTCCCCCCGCCGTCCGCGGCGGTGGCGGCCCAGTACGCGCCGCCACCCCCGGCCAGCAGTACGGCTGCCGCCACCGAGGCCACGGCCAGCGGCGAACGCCGCCGGGGGCCGGTCACGTCGTTGTCGGGTCGCTCGGTGCTCACCGGATCGCTCCTTCGCCTGCGTCGCCGTCGCAGGCCGTGCTCCGGCCTGCCGGTCCGTCCCACGGTGGGGACAACGGTGGGACGGGGCTCGGGCGCGCGCGGTTCCCTCGAAGGCGCTCGAAGGTGCTTGAAGGTGCCGGACGTGCCGGTGCCGGACGCGACCGGCGGCGGTCTCAGTCGCCGTACTCGGACATGGCGTCGAGCAGCCGCGCGGAGGACGCGGGCACGGTGACTCCGTGAATCAAGGACGGCGCCACCCGAACGGGGGCAGACTTCGCGGGGGCCACCCAGTGCGGAGCCATGCGCGCGCAGTCACCGCGCAGTTCGGCCAGGCTGATCTCGGACTCGCGTGGAGCGATGTGGTTCGGCATATCCGCACCGTAGGCATCACACACCTCGGGAAGAAAGACCTACTATCGGGTAGTTTTCCCCCATAAGCGTCCTTGCGGGGAACCGGTAGCGTGAACTGTCACGCCGCCCCGGGAACACCGTCACCCGTTCCCCCCGATCTCCACAGGAGCAGTCTCCCCGTGCGAATCGCAGTCACCGGCTCCATCGCCACCGATCACCTCATGACCTTCCCCGGCCGTTTCGCCGACCAGCTGGTCGCGGATCAGCTGCACACGGTCTCGCTCTCCTTCCTGGTCGACAACCTCGACGTGCGCAGGGGCGGTGTCGCCGCCAACATCTGCTTCGGCATGGGCCTGCTGGGCACCAGCCCGATCCTGGTCGGGGCCGCGGGTTCCGACTTCGACGAGTACCGCGCCTGGCTCGACCGCCACGGCGTCGACACCGGTTCGGTCCGGATCTCCGAGGTCCTGCACACCGCCCGCTTCGTGTGCACGACGGACGCCGACCACAACCAGATCGGCTCCTTCTACACGGGTGCGATGAGCGAGGCCCGGCTCATCGAGCTGAAGGCCGTCGCCGACCGGGTCGGCGGCCTCGACCTCGTCTCGATCGGCGCCGACGACCCCGAGGGGATGCTCCGCCACACCGAGGAGTGCCGCTCCCGCGGTATCCCCTTCGCCGCGGACTTCTCGCAGCAGATCGCCCGGATGGGCGGGGAGGAGATCCGGATCCTCCTCGACGGCGCCACGTACCTCTTCTCCAACGAGTACGAGAAGGGGCTCATCGAGTCCAAGACCGGCATGAGCGACGAGGAGATCCTGTCCAAGGTCGGCCACCGGGTCACCACGCTCGGCGCCCGCGGCGTCCGGATCGAGCGGGTCGGCCAGGAGACGATCGAGGTCGGCTGCCCGGAGGAGGAGATCAAGGCCGACCCGACCGGTGTCGGCGACGCCTTCCGGGCCGGCTTCCTCTCCGGCCTCGCCTGGGGCGTCAGCCTGGAGCGCGCCGCCCAGGTCGGCTGCATGCTCGCCACCCTGGTCATCGAGACGGTCGGCACCCAGGAGTACACCCTGCACCGCGCCCACTTCATGGACCGCTTCACCAAGGCCTACGGCCACGACGCCGCCGGCGAGGTCCGCGCGCACCTGGGCTGAACCCGGAACGGAACCTCAGATCAGCCGGCGGACCACATAGGCCGAGCCGCGGTCCGCCGGCTCCTCGCCCACGTACTCCTGCTGCCGCATCGCGCACCAGGCCGGGATGTCCAGGCGCGCCGCCTCGTCGTCGGAGAGCACGGTTACCGTCCCGCCCGGCGGTACCTCCCCGATCACCTTGGCCAGCTCGATCACCGGGATCGGACAGCGCTTCCCCAGGGCGTCGACCACCAGGGACGCGGACGCGGCGGGGGAGGAGAGCGCCGAAGCGGGCGCCCCCAGCCTCTCCCGCACCTCCGCCACCACCCGGGGCAGCACGTCCAGGAAGCGCTCGACCTCCTCGTCCGTGGTGCCGGCCGGCAACGACACCCGGACGTTCCCCTCCGAGAGCACGCCCATCGCCTTGAGCACATGGCTCGGCGTCAGCGTGCTGCTGGTGCAGGACGAACCGGACGACACGGAGAATTCGGCCCGGTCCAGCTCGTGGAGCAGTGTCTCCCCGTCGACATAGAGACAGGAGAAGGTCACCAGATGCGGCAGCCGCCGCACCGGATCCCCGACCACTTCCACGTCGGGCACCAACTGCGGCACCCGGCTCCTGATGCGGTCGACCAGGGCCCGCAGCCGTACGGACCGGTCCGCGGCCTCCTCCCGCACCGCCCGCAGCGACGCCGCCGCGGCCACGATCGCCGGAAGGTTCTCGAACCCCGCGGCCCGCCCGGACTCGCGCTCGTCGGCCGGCCCCTGGACCGCGAACCGCACCCCCTTGCGCACCGCCAGCAGTCCGACCCCCGGGGGGCCACCCCACTTGTGCGCGCTGGCCGCCAGCAGCGACCAGCCGTCCGGCACCGGCCCCCAGCCCAGTGACTGCGCGGCGTCCACCAGCAGCGGCACCCCCGCGGCCCGGCAGACCTCCGCGACCTCCGCGACCGGCTGCACGGTGCCCACCTCGTGATTGGCGGACTGCAGGCAGGCCAGCGCGGTGTCCTCGCGCAGCGCGTCCGCGTACGCCGCCGCGCTCACCGCCCCCGACCGGTCCACGGCGACCTCGACGACCGATCCCCCCTGTGCCTCGTGGGCGGCGGCAGCGTGCAGCACCGACGAGTGCTCCACCGCGGAGACCACCAGACGGCGGGCGACACGCCGACGTCCCGCGAGGGCCCCGGAAACTCCGGAGTGCACCGCGCGAGTCCCCGAAGGAGTGAATGTGAGCTCGTCCGGACGGCACCCGACGGCCTCCGCCGCGGCCTCCCGGGCGGCGTCCAGCAACAGTCGGGCCCGCCGGCCCTCGCGGTACAGCCTGGCCGGGTCGGCCCACCCCTCGTCCAGTGCGGCAAGCAGCGCCTGGCGGGCGACGGGGTGCAGGGGGGCGGAGGACGCGGCGTCGAAGTAGGGCACACGGCCACGCTAGCCCGGGCCGGGCCCCTACCCGGGGACGGGGCGCCCGTCGAACCGGGAGAGAGAGCGTCAGATGACGGCCAGAGGCGGGTATTCCACCCCTTCGGGGAGTCGGGCGGCGCGTTGGGCACCCTCCCCGCGCGACCCCAAATAGCGTCCAGTAGGGTTTGGTCCGCATAAACATCCAAACCCCTGCCCGCGTCAGGGCGGCGACCGACCAGAAAGACGGCCGCGCCGAACGCGCGGGCGAGACTCTCGGGAAGGCGCTACGTGAGTCCCAACGGCTCCGACCGCTCGTCGCGGCGCCCGATGCGGCGGAAGCTGCCGCAGGTGCTGACTGCGGGCCTGATCCTGGCGACCGCAACCGGTTGCACATACAAGGACTTCCCCCGCCTTGGTATGCCTACGCCGGTAACGGAAGAGGCACCACGGATCCTTTCTCTCTGGCAGGGCTCGTGGGCGGCAGCGCTCGCCACGGGCGTGCTGGTCTGGGGCCTGATCCTGTGGAGCGTCATCTTCCACCGGCGCAGCCGCACCAAGGTCGAGGTTCCTCCGCAGACCAGGTACAACATGCCCATCGAGGCGCTGTACACCGTGGTCCCTCTGATCATCGTCTCGGTGTTGTTCTACTTCACCGCGCGCGATGAATCGAAGCTCCTCACGCTCTCCCCCAAGCCCGCCCACACCATCAACGTGGTCGGCTACCAGTGGAGCTGGGGCTTCAACTACATCGAGAACGTGGACGGCTCGACCGCCACGGGCAGCAAGATCCCCAAGGAACTCGATGCCATTCCGGACAGGTTCCGGAAGGACTTCCCCAAGGGTGCGGAGGGCGTCTACGACTACGGCATCCCGGGCACCCGGAATCCGCAGAACGGCAACCCGGGGCCGACCCTGTGGCTGCCGAAGGGCGAGAAGGTCCGCTTCGTTCTGACTTCGCGTGACGTCATCCACTCCTTCTGGGTGGTGCCGTTCCTCATGAAGCAGGACGTCATTCCGGGCCACACCAACGCCTTCGAGGTGACTCCCAACCAGGAGGGCACCTTCATGGGCAAGTGCGCCGAACTCTGCGGCGTCGACCACTCCCGGATGCTCTTCAACGTCAAGGTCGTCTCCCCGGAGCGCTACCAGGCTCACCTCAAGGAGCTGGCGAAGAAGGGGCAGACGGGCTACGTGCCGGCCGGCATCGAGCAGACTGATCCGGCCAGGAATGCGGAGACGAACAAACTGTGAGCATCCTCAACGAACCTCAGGGTGCCGCGGCAGCAGACGACTCGTACGAGGACGAGCTGCCGGTCCGGCGCAAGCAGCCGGGAAACGTCGTCATCAAGTGGTTGACCACCACTGACCACAAGACGATCGGCACGATGTACCTGGTCACATCGTTCGCGTTCTTCATCATCGGCGGTCTGATGGCGCTCTTCATGCGCGCCGAGCTGGCCCGTCCCGGCACGCAGATCATGTCGAACGAGCAGTTCAACCAGGCGTTCACGATGCACGGCACGATCATGCTGCTGATGTTCGCGACGCCGCTGTTCGCCGGATTCGCGAACTGGATCATGCCGCTGCAGATCGGCGCGCCCGATGTGGCGTTCCCGCGGCTGAACATGTTCGCGTACTGGCTGTACCTCTTCGGCTCGCTCATCGCGGTGGCCGGCTTCCTCACCCCGCAGGGTGCGGCCGACTTCGGCTGGTTCGCCTACTCCCCGCTCTCGGACGCCGTCCGTTCGCCGGGTGTCGGCGCCGACATGTGGATCATGGGTCTGGCCTTCTCCGGCTTCGGCACGATCCTCGGCTCGGTCAACTTCATCACCACGATCATCTGCATGCGTGCCCCCGGCATGACGATGTTCCGCATGCCGATCTTCGTCTGGAACGTCCTGCTGACCGGTGTGCTGGTCCTGCTGGCCTTCCCGGTTCTCGCCGCCGCGCTCTTCGCGCTGGAGGCGGACCGAAAATTCGGCGCGCATGTGTTCGACGCGGCCAATGGCGGCGCATTGCTCTGGCAACACCTCTTCTGGTTCTTCGGCCATCCAGAGGTGTACATCATCGCCCTACCATTCTTCGGAATCATTTCCGAAGTGATCCCAGTGTTCAGTCGAAAGCCGATGTTCGGCTATATCGGTCTGATCAGCGCGACGATCGCCATCGCGGGCCTCTCCGTGACCGTGTGGGCGCACCACATGTACGTCACCGGCGGTGTGCTGTTGCCGTTCTTCTCGTTCATGACGTTCCTCATCGCGGTACCGACCGGTGTGAAGTTCTTCAACTGGATCGGCACGATGTGGAAGGGGTCGCTGTCCTTCGAGACACCGATGCTCTGGGCCGTCGGCTTCCTGATCACCTTCACCTTCGGTGGTCTGACCGGTGTGATCCTGGCGTCGCCCCCGATGGACTTCCACGTCTCGGACTCGTACTTCGTCGTCGCGCACTTCCACTACGTCATCTTCGGCACCGTGGTCTTCGCGATGTTCTCCGGATTCCACTTCTGGTGGCCGAAGTTCACCGGCAAGATGCTGGACGAGCGGCTCGGCAAGATCACGTTCTGGACGCTGTTCGTGGGCTTCCACGGCACGTTCCTGGTGCAGCACTGGCTGGGTGCCGAGGGCATGCCGCGTCGTTACGCGGACTACCTCAACGCGGACGGCTTCACCGCGCTGAACACGATCTCGACGATCTCCTCGTTCCTCCTCGGTCTGTCGATGCTGCCGTTCTTCTACAACGTGTGGAAGACCGCCAAGTACGGCAAGAAGGTCGAGGTCGACGACCCGTGGGGCTACGGCCGTTCGCTGGAGTGGGCGACCTCCTGCCCGCCGCCGCGGCACAACTTCCTCACCCTGCCGCGGATCCGTTCCGAATCCCCGGCGTTCGACCTGCATCACCCGGAGATCTCGGCGCTCGAACAGCTGGAGCACCACTCCGCGGATGACAAGGCCCTCGCGGGTGGCAAGGAGGCCGGCAAGTGAAGATCCAGGGCAAGATGTTCCTCTGGCTCAGCGTCTTCATCCTCGCCATGGCCATCACGTACGGCGTGTGGTCGAAGGAGCCGGCCGGAACCACCGCGCTCGTCCTGGCCTTCGGCCTGAGCGTCATGATCGGCTTCTACCTGGCCTTCACGGCGCAGCGGGTCGACGCCATGGCCCAGGACAACAAGGAAGCCGACGTCGCGGACGAGGCCGGCGAGGTGGGGTTCTTCTCCCCGCACAGCTGGCAGCCGCTCGCGCTGGCCGTCGGTGGCGCCCTCGCCTTCCTGGGCATCGTCTTCGGCTGGTGGCTGCTCTACTTCTCGACCCCGGTGATCCTCATCGGCCTGTTCGGCTGGGTCTTCGAGTACTACCGCGGCGAGAACCGCACCCAGTGACATCACGTCACCGCTCCACCTGACGGGGGGCCCGTACTTCTCCACCAAAAGAGGTACGGGCCCCCCGTTTGCAGTCACATTGCGCGCTGATAGGGATGAACTTTCATAGCGTGTGTTCATGAACCACACGCCGTGCTTCCGCCCCGTAGTGAGCTGCACTCTGCTGGTCATGACCCTGGTCGCGGGCCTGACAGCCTGCGGGGGGTCAGATGGCCACCCGCTCGCGGCGAAACCGTACGACGCGGCGGACGAGATCTCCTCCAACCTCCCCGGAGGCGACGAGAAGGCCGACTCCGACAAGCCGCTCGAAGTCACCGTCGACGACGACGGCCGGATCACGGACGTATCGGCCGTGGACGCGATCGGACGCCATCTGGCAGGTGAGCTGGACGCCGACGGGAGCCGCTGGCACTCCACCACACCGCTCGCCGCCGGCACCCGCTACACCGTCCGAGTCAGCATGGAGGACGACGACGGCGCCCCGGGCAACCGCACGCTCTCCTTCGAGACCGCCGCCGTCAAGGCCAAGAAGCTTCTGAAGGTCACCTTCGGGCCCCAGGCGGGCACCTACGGCGTCGGACAGCCCATCACGGCGGAACTCAGCGTCCCGGTCAAGGACAAGGCGTCCAGGGCCATCGTGGAGCGCGCCCTGAGGGTCCGTTCCACACCCGCCGTGACCGGCTCCTGGTACTGGGTCGACGACAAGATCCTGCACTACCGGCCCAAGGACTACTGGCCCGCCAAGGCCAGGATCGACGTCACCAGCGGCCTGGAGGGCATCAAGGTCACCGACACCCTCTACGGGGGCCCCGCGAAGGCGCTGAAGCTCACCACGGGCGATCGCGTCGAGGCGCTCACCGACGCCGCCGCGCACACCATGACCGTCAAGCGCGACGGGAAAGTGATCAACACCATTCCGGTGACCACCGGCAAGCCCGGTTTCTCCACCCGAAATGGCGTCAAGGTCGTGCTGAGCAAGGAATACGCCGTACGTATGCGCGGGGAGACCATCGGCATCTCGGACGACTCCAGCGACGGGTACGACCTGATGGTCTACTACGCGACCCGCGTCACCTGGAGCGGCGAGTACGTGCACGCGGCCCCGTGGTCCACCGGTTCGCAGGGGTACGAGAACGTCAGCCACGGCTGTACGGGCATGAGCACCAGCCTCGCCGAGTGGTTCTACAACACCGTGCGCCCGGGCGACATCGTCCAGGTCGTCGGCAGTCAGGGCGACACCATGACGCCGTTCGACAACGGCTTCGGAGACTGGAACCTGTCCTGGGACAAGTGGCAGCAGGGGAGCGCCCTGCGGAAGAACGCCACCCCGGACCGCACGGACACGATCCAGGCGGCGCGGCTGCGCCCCGAGGTCTGACCGGCCCGGGGCGCAGCCCCTCGGCGGGACCGCGGACGCGGCGGGGCGTCTCAGGCGTTCACGCAGTCCCTGTTGCGCAGCAGAGCGGCCAGAGCGTCCGCGAACTCGACCGGTTCGACGGGCAGGGTCACCGCGGCGTCCGCGCGGCTCCAGGTGGCCAGCCAGGCGTCCTGAGGGCGCCCGATCAGCAGCAGCACGGGCGGGCAGCGGAAGATCTCGTCCTTGATCTGCCGGCAGACGCCCATGCCGCCCGCGGGCGCCGCCTCGCCGTCCAGCACGCAGACGTCGATGCCGCCGTTGTCCAGCGCCTCCAGAACCGCCGGCAGGGTGGCGCACTCCAGGAACTGCACCGGTGGCACGTCGGCCGCGGGCCTGCGCCCGGCTGCCAGCCTCACCTGCTCACGGGTGCGGGCGTCGTCGCTGTAGACCAGGACCGTGGCGGTCGGCTGCATTGTTCCTCCGTGACATCTGTGTCTTCGGGGCTTTCCGGGCATGAACCGATGCGCGGATCGTACTCCGCCCGATGGCCTGTCAGCACCGCCCCGGACGGCGGATTCATGGGCCGTTCGGGGAGGGCACACCCGGTTGACACACCGAACGGCACCCCCCGGAGTGAGGGCGGGATAAGGGACCGACATAATGTCGGTCGTGGCGACAGCAACGACAGTAGAAACCGGGCACGCGCACCCGTCGGTCAATCGACCGAACCTCACCAGCGTCGGAACCATCATCTGGTTGAGTTCCGAGCTGATGTTCTTCGCGGCCCTCTTCGCGATGTACTTCACCCTGCGATCGGTGACGGGACCGGCTCACTGGAAGGAAATGGCTTCGGCCCTGAACTTCCCGTTCTCGGCGACGAACACCACGATCCTGGTGCTCTCCTCACTCACCTGCCAGCTCGGCGTCTTCGCCGCGGAGCGGGGCGACGTGAAGAAGCTCCGTACCTGGTTCGTGATCACTTTCGTGATGGGTGCGATCTTCATCGGAGGCCAGGTCTTCGAGTACACCGAGCTGGTGAAGAAGGACGGCCTCTCGCTGTCCTCCGACCCGTACGGCTCGGTGTTCTACCTGACGACCGGCTTCCACGGGCTGCACGTGACAGGCGGTCTCATCGCCTTCCTGTTCGTTCTGGGCAGGACATACGCAGCCAAGAGGTTCACCCACGAACAGGCGACCGCCGCCATCGTCGTGTCCTACTACTGGCACTTCGTCGATGTCGTGTGGATCGGCCTCTTCGCCACGATCTACATGATCAAGTAACCGGGCTCGAACCCGAACCACATCCAGCATCGACGCAGAAGATCCTGACACCGGGGTAATCCGTGAAAAAGCTCTCCGCACGACGACGCCATCCGTTGGCGGCGGTCGTCGTACTACTCCTCGCGCTGGCGGCTACTGGGGGGCTGTACGCCGCGTTTGCGCCCGCGAGTAAGGCGCAGGCCGACGAAACCGCCCAGTCCCTCGCCATCGACGAGGGCAAGAAGCTGTACTCCGTCGGTTGCGCCAGCTGCCACGGAACCGGCGGTCAGGGCACCACCGACGGGCCGAGCCTGGTCGGCGTGGGCTCCGCCGCCGTGGACTTCCAGGTCGGTACGGGCCGTATGCCGGCACAGCAGCCGGGCGCCCAGGTACCGAAGAAGAAGGTCATCTACAGCCAGGCCGAGATCGACCAGCTCGCGGCGTACGTCGCGTCGCTCGGCGCCGGTCCGATCATCCCGACCGAGAAGCAGGTCAGCCCTGAGGGTGCGGACATCGCCAAGGGTGGCGACCTGTTCCGCACCAACTGCGCGCAGTGCCACAACTTCACCGGTGAGGGCGGCGCGCTGACGAACGGCAAGTACGCGCCCAGCCTCGAAGGCGTGGACCCGAAGCACGTCTACGAGGCCATGCAGACCGGCCCGCAGAGCATGCCGTCCTTCCCGGACACGACGATGCCCGAGCAGCAGAAGCGGGACATCATCGCGTACATCCAGACCGTGAACAGCGCCCAGTCGGAGAACCCGGGCGGTCTCAAGCTGGGTGGCCTCGGGCCGGTCAGCGAGGGCTTGTTCGCCTGGATCTTCGGGCTCGGCGCACTGATCGCAGTTGCCATTTGGGTCGCGGCCCACACCGCTAAGGCCAAGAAGTCATGAGTAGCCAAGAGATTCCAGACGAGAACCTGCCCGCTGAGCAGGGCTCCGCGCACGGCGCGGTAGAGGTCGCCGAGGACCCGTTCGCCGACCCGGGGCTGCCGGCCCACAAGCCGCGCATCCAGGACATCGACGAACGGGCCGCGAAGCGCTCCGAGCGCGCCGTCGCGTTCATGTTCACGCTGTCCATGCTGGCGACGATCGGCTTCATCGCCTCGTACGTCATCTTCCCGGTCGACAAGATCGTGTACATCTGGCCCTTCGGCCATGTGAGTGCGCTCAACTTCTCCCTGGGTCTGACCCTGGGCGTGGCCCTCTTCGCGATCGGCGCCGGTGCCGTCCACTGGGCCCGCACCCTGATGTCCGACGTGGAGGTCGCCGACGACCGGCACGCCATCGAGGCCGAGCCCGAGGTCAAGGCGAAGGTCCTCGCGGACTTCGCGGCGGGTGCCGAGGAGTCCGCGTTCGGCCGGCGCAAGCTGATCCGCAACACCCTGTTCGGCGCGCTGGCCCTGGTGCCGCTCTCCGGCGTCGTGCTGCTGCGCGACCTCGGTCCGCTGCCGGAGAAGAAGCTCCGCAACACCCTGTGGGCCAAGGGCAAGCAGCTCGTCAACATGAACACGATGCAGCCGCTGCGTCCCGAGGACGTCGCTGTCGGTTCGCTGACCTTCGCCATGCCCGAGGGCCTGGACGAGGGTGCGGAGGACTTCCAGAACCAGATCGCCAAGGCCGCGCTGATGATCATCCGTATCCAGCCGGAGAACATCAAGGACAAGCGCGAGCGCGAGTGGGCCCACGAGGGAATCGTGGCCTTCTCCAAGATCTGCACCCACGTCGGCTGCCCCATCAGCCTGTACGAGCAGCAGACGCACCACGTGCTCTGCCCGTGCCACCAGTCCACCTTCGACCTCTCCGACGGCGCCCGCGTCATCTTCGGTCCGGCCGGTCACGCCCTTCCGCAGCTGCGGATCGGTGTGAACAGCGAGGGCAACCTCGAGGCGCTCGGTGACTTCGAAGAGCCCGTCGGTCCTGCATTCTGGGAGCGCGGATGAGTACTGCGACCACGAACCCGTCCGGTGCTTCCGCGCCGGGCAATCGCAAGGCGCCCGCCGGTGAGCGGGTGGCCGACTGGGCGGACGGCCGGCTCGGGATCTACTCCCTGGCCAAGGCCAACATGCGCAAGATCTTCCCGGACCACTGGTCCTTCATGCTCGGTGAGATCGCCCTCTACAGCTTCATCATCATCATCCTCACGGGTGTGTATCTGACGCTGTTCTTCCACCCGAGCATGAACGAGGTCGTGTACCACGGCTCGTACGAGCCGATGCAGGGCATCCGGATGTCCGAGGCCTACGCCTCGACCCTGGACATCAGCTTCGACGTCCGCGGTGGTCTCCTGGTCCGCCAGATCCACCACTGGGCCGCGCTGATCTTCCTGGCCGGCATGTTCGTGCACATGATGCGCGTCTTCTTCACGGGTGCGTTCCGCAAGCCGCGTGAGATCAACTGGCTGTTCGGCTTCCTGCTGTTCGTGCTGGGTATGTTCACCGGCTTCACCGGTTACTCGCTCCCGGACGACCTGCTGTCCGGTACGGGTGTCCGCTTCACCCAGGGCGCGATCCTGTCGATGCCGATCGTCGGCACCTACATCTCGATGTTCCTGTTCGGCGGAGAGTTCCCCGGTCACGACTTCGTCGCCCGGTTCTACTCGATCCACATCCTGCTGCTGCCGGGCATCATGCTCGGCCTGCTGGTGGCGCACCTGATCCTGGTCTTCTACCACAAGCACACGCAGTTCGCCGGGCCCGGCCGCACCAACAAGAACGTGGTCGGCATGCCGCTGCTGCCGGTGTACATGGCGAAGGCCGGTGGCTTCTTCTTCCTGGTCTTCGGCATCATCGCCGTCATCGCGGCGATCGCCTCGATCAACCCGATCTGGGCCATCGGCCCGTACCGCCCGGACCAGGTGTCCACCGGCGCCCAGCCCGACTGGTACATGGGCTTCGCCGAGGGTCTGATCCGAGTGATGCCTGGCTGGGAGATCAACCTCTGGGGCCACACGCTCGTCCTGGGTGTGTTCATCCCGCTGATGGCCTTCGGGCTGGTACTCGCGATCATCGCGGTCTACCCGTTCATCGAGTCCTGGGTCACCGGGGACAAGCGCGAGCACCACATCCTGGACCGCCCGCGCAACGCCCCGACCCGGACGGCCTTCGGCGTCGCCTGGATCACCGAGTACGTCATCGTCTTCATCGGCGGTGGCAACGACCTGTGGGCCACGCACTTCCACCTGTCGCTGAACGCCATCTCCTGGTTCGTCCGGATCTTCATCTTCGTCGGCCCGGTCATCGCGTTCATCGCCACCAAGCGGATCTGCCTCGGCCTCCAGCGCCGCGACAAGGAGAAGGTGCTGCACGGACGTGAGTCCGGCATCATCAAGCGCCTGCCGCACGGTGAGTTCGTCGAGATCCACGAGCCGCTCGGCCCTGAGCAGCTGCACACGCTCACCGCGCACGAGCAGTACACGCCGGCCGAGATCGGCCCGACGGTCGACGAGAACGGTGTCGAGCGCAAGGTGTCGCCCCTGCAGAAGCTGCGCGCCAGGCTCAGCAAGGGCTACTTCGGCGAGGACAACCAGATCGCCAAGCCCACCGCCGAGGAGTACAAGGAGATCACCAGCGGCCACGGTCACCACTGATCGCCTGAACTGATCGCCACAGCAGGAGCCCCGTCCATCCGATGGACGGGGCTCTTTGCTGTCCGCGGCCCTCGATAAGGTGGAGGTGACCCCTTTTGGGGTGACCTCTTTTATCGGCTGTGGACCCTCAGGAGCGGACCATGAACGTTGTGACCCCGGGCGGCGGCGACAGCGTGGCGGACCGTTCCTGGCCCGGCGTGCTGAACCCCCTGCTGCGCGGCGAGGACCTGAGCGCGGACGACACCGCGTGGGCCATGGACCGCATCATGAGCGGTGAGGCGACCGATGTGCAGATCGCCGGTTTCGCGGTGGCGCTGCGCGCCAAGGGCGAGACGGTCGACGAGGTGTCCGGCCTGGTGCGCGCGATGTACGAGCACGCCCGCACCATCCACGTGCCCGGCCGCACGGTCGACATCGTCGGCACCGGAGGCGACCTCGCGAAGACGGTCAACATCTCCACGATGTCGGCGATCGTCATCGCGGGTACCGGCGCCAAGGTCGTCAAGCACGGAAACCGCGCCGCGTCCTCGGCGAGCGGTTCCTCCGACGTCCTGGAGAAGCTCGGCGTCAATCTGGAGCTCAGCGCGCAGCGGGTCGCCGAGGTCGCCGAGGAGGCGGGCATCACCTTCTGTTTCGCGGTGAAGTTCCATCCCGCCCTGCGCTACGCGGCCAAGGCCCGCAAGGAACTCGGCGCCCAGACCACCTTCAACATCCTCGGGCCGCTCACCAATCCCGCCCACGTGCGCGCCCAGGCCATCGGCGTCGCCGACCTGCGGATGGCGCCCATCGTCGCCGGAGTGCTCGCCGAGCGCGGCAATTCGTCGCTGGTCTTCCGCGGTGACGACGGTCTGGACGAGCTGACGACGACCGCGACCTCACGCGTCTGGGTGGTCCGGGACGGATCGGTGCGCGAGGAGGCGTTCGACCCGCGCGACATCGGCCTGGAGCTGGTGCCGACGCAGGCGTTGCGCGGCGCCGACGCCTCGTACAACGCGGATGTGGCCCGCCGGGTGCTGGCCGGCGAGCGAGGGCCCGTACGGGAGGCCGTGCTGCTCAACTCGGCGGCTGCGCTGGTGGCTCTGGACCCGACGGACGGCACGCTGAACGAGCAGCTCGCCGCCGGGATCGCCAAGGCCGCCGCATCCATCGACTCGGGCGCGGCCCGGGAGGCGCTGGACCGCTGGGTTGCGGTCAGCAACGCCTGAGAGCCTGTCGGGTGGCCTCTGATCGGGCGGAAGGTGACGCGGGGCGCGGTCCGGATCCTGGACCGCGCCTTGCGCGTCCACGCACGTATGGCAGGATGCTGGTCAGGTCATGAGTGACAGCGACTACGGCCCCGGCCCGCTGTCCGGCAACCCTCCGTCCGTGGCGGGGTGCCCCGGGTGAAGACCAGGCCGTAGGCAGCGAGGTCTGCGGCAAGCGCGGGCCCCTCGGCATCTGTGAATGCCAACCCCCGGGGTCCTGGTCCCTAGGGAGTCTCTTGTGAGCACGCGAATGCGATAGGGCTTCCCGGCCCTCCTCCGCACACCCCCTTTTCACTCTCCGCTGTGCTGCCGCGTATCCGTCGGCGCCTGCGATTCGCCTGCCTCTTACGGGAGTTCGCCATGTCTGTCTTCACTGCTGCCGCCGACCAGTCGCTTTGTGCCCCGCTGCCCGTTCTGGGACAGGATGTAACGGTTCCGCTGGTCACGGGTGGTGAAGTCACCTATGCCGCTCTCGACTACGCCGCCAGCGCCCCGGCCCTCCAGCGCGTCTGGGACGACGTCGCCGCCTACGCCCCGTACTACGGCAGCGTCCACCGTGGCGCCGGGTACCTCTCGCAGCTCTCCACGGACCTGTTCGAGAACAGCCGGGCGACCGTCGCCGAGTTCCTCGGCTGCCGGGCCGACGACCAGGTGATCTTCACCCGGTCGACCACCGACTCCCTCAACCTGCTGGCCGCCGTCCTCCCCGCCGACTGCCAGGTCTTCGTGTACGAGACCGAGCACCACGCCTCGCTGCTGCCGTGGCGCGACGCCCGGGTGACCTACCTGAACGCCCCGCGCACCCCGGCGCAGGCCGTCGAGACGCTGGAGCGCGCGCTCGCCGCCCGTGACCCCCACGGCCCCGCGCTGGTCTGCGTCACCGGCGCCTCCAACGTCACCGGTGAGCTGTGGCCGGTCAAGGAGCTGGCGGCCGCCGCGCACGCGCACGGTGCCCGGATCGTGCTGGACGCCGCCCAGCTCGCCCCGCACCACCCCGTCCACATCGCCGACCTGGACGTCGACTGGGTCGCCTTCTCCGGACACAAGCTGTACGCGCCGTTCGGCTCGGGTGTGCTCGCGGGCCGCGCCGACTGGCTCCAGGACGCCGAGCCGTACCTGGCCGGCGGCGGCGCCTCGCGCAAGGTCGCCCGCCGCACCGACGGCGGCGTGGACATCGAGTGGCACTCCACCGCCGCCCGCCACGAGGCCGGTTCCCCCAACGTCATCGGTGTGTACTCCATCGCCTCCGCCTGCAAGGCGCTGACCGAGGCGGGCTTCGGGAACCTGGTCGCCCGGGAGCAGCGCCTCGTCACCGCGGTCCGTGCCGGTCTCGCGGAGGTCCCCGAGGTGAAGGTGCTCTCGCTGTTCGGCGACGACGCCCCTCGGGTCGGCGTCATCTCCTTCGTGGTGGAGGGCTGGAACAGTTCGCACTTCGCGGCGGCGCTCTCCGCCGAGTACGGCATCGGGGTCCGCGACGGGCTGTTCTGCGCCCACCCGCTGCTCCGCACCCTGCTGGGCAGCGACCCGCAGGCGGTGGGCGAGTGCGGTGCGCCGGAGGCCGAGCCGGGCGAGCGCTCGTTGAACGCGATCCGGGTGAGCTTCGGGGCCGGTACGCCGGACGAGCACGTCGAGCGGTTCGTCGGCGCGGTCAAGGAGCTGGTGGGCAAGGGTGCCCGGTGGAAGTACCGGACCGAGGGCGGTCGCTGCGTCCCCGACCGGGGTGCGGCGCAGCTCTGACGGATGCGTGGCCCTTCGGCGGGGGACGGGCGGGCGGGCCCGTCCCCCGCCGAAGGGCCACGCCGTGACGCGGGGCGTTCCTACGCGTCGAGGCCGATGGCGAAGGCGGCCTCCAGGTCGTGCTGGGAGTACGTACGGAAGGCCACATGCGTGTCGGTGGCCTCGACGCCGGGGATCTTGCTGATCCGGCCGGGGATGACGTCCGCCAGATCGTCGTGCCTGGCCACCCGGACCATGGCGATCAGGTCGTACGTACCGGTGACCGAGAAGACCTCGCTGACACTGTCCAGCGCGGCGATGGCCTCGGCGATCTCGGGAATCCGGTCCACGCTGGTTTTGATGAGCACGATCGCGGTGATCACGGCTGGCTTTCTCCCTCGGTGGCCCTGGCTGGTCTCTTCACTCTATCCGCACGCCGGTGACGCCCCCAGGCGTAGAGGAACCCGAGGCCGAAGCCGACGACGTGCGCCAGATAGGCCACGCCGGGGCCGCCGCTGCCCGCTCCCTGGACCGCCAGCCACTGCAGAACGAACCAGAAGATCAGCACGATCCAGGCGGGGAAGCGCAGCGGCAGGAAGAAGAGGAACGGGAACAGGCTCGTGACCCGCGCCCTGGGGAACAGGTACAGGAACGCCCCGAGCACCGCGGAGATCGCCCCCGACGCGCCGACGAGCGTCTGGTCGGACGCGGCGTGCGCGGCCGCGTAGGCGACCAGGGCGAGATAGCCGCAGCCGAGATAGAAGAGGGCGAACTCGGCATGGCCCATGCGTTCCTCGGCCATGGCCCCGAACACGTACAGGAAGAGCACGTTGCCGAGCAGATGCAGCCAGCTGCCGTGCACGAAGAGGGCGGTGAACGGGGTGAGCAGGGCGTGCGCCGAGCCGTCCCACAGCTCGCTGGGGATCACGCCCCATCGTTCGAAGTATCCGGCCTGGGCGGCCAGCAGGGCGTCGGGGGCGCCAGGGGACCGGCGGAAGCCGGACAGTGGACTGACCAGGAAGACCAGACCGCACAGGGCGATCAGCGCATGGGTCACCAACGGTGCGCCCGGGGCGACCGCCCGTAGAAGTCCGCCGGTGAATCTGCCGGCCGCAGCCCGCCGATCGATCATGAACAGAGCATGACGCAAAGGGAGGGAACGGGACAGAGCGCCTCGCCGTGCCGGAGGGGCCCGGTGAGGCCGTAGGGTTACGGGAGGGCATCCGCAGTTCGACGGCGCACCGCGAGATCCTTGAAGCAGGCAGCACGAGGCTCCATGAAAGAGGACGCACGATGACGACGGTTCCCCAGCCGACCGACGAGACTCGCTGGCGCTGCACGCTCTGCGGAAATCTCACGCGGTTCGACGTGACGCGCTCCTCGAAGGTCGTCGAGTACGTCCATCTCGACCTGGCCGGGGAGTCCACCGTCGAGGAACGCGAGGTGGTCAGTGAGACCATCGAGTCGGTGCGCTGCCGGTGGTGCAACGCGGTGGATCAGATCGAACTCGTGGCCAGGCCGGGTGCCGACTCCTGACGGAGCCGCGCGGACAGACAATTTGGGGTGACGGATGGTGGAGCAGCCCGCTAGCGGCGCCGAGTCGGCCGAGGGGGCCGACGAAGCCGTCGAGGCGCTCGACCGCCCGCTGCCCGAAGGTGTACGGCGACGGGTCGTCGCCCTGGTGTCGGACGCGTTCGGCGGTCTGACCGTCACCGAACTCCCGGCCCAGCTGAGACAGTACGCCCGCTTCACCCCGACCCGGCGCGCCAAGTTCGCGGGGAACGCGATGGCCGCCGCGCTGGAGAGCGACGCGCTCTTCCGGCAGCGCATCGGGGAACGGCTCCGGGAGGCGCAGTCGGAGCTGACGGCCGCGCTGGAGGCCGGTTCGCCGCCCGCCGCCGCCGACCCCGTCGATGTGGCCGCCGCGGCCTATGTGCTGCGCCCGGCGGGCTGGGTGAAGCTGGTCGCCGCCGCAGGCGAGGAGGCCCAGCGGGCCGACGCCGAGCGCGCCGACGAGGAGAGCCGCCGCGAGGTGCAGCGGCTGCGCGAGGAGCTTGCCCAGGCCCGCTCCCAGACGAAGAACGAGACCGAACGGCTCCGCGGTGAGCTGGACGTGGCGCGCAAGGAAGTCGAATCCCTTCAGCGCAGGCTGCGCAGCGCCCTGAACGACGTCAAGCGCGGCGAGGCCGCGCTGCGCCGCGGCCGGGCCGAGATCGACGCCGTACGGTCCGAGGCGGCTGCCCAGGTCTCCGCGGCCGAGAGCGAGAGCCGTCGGCTCAAGGGGCGGCTCGGTGAGGCCGAGGCGTCCGTCGAGGCGGGCCGGAGGGCCGCCAGGGAGGGCCGCTCGGTCGAGGACATGCGACTGCGGCTGCTGCTGGACACGGTGCTCGACGCCGCCCGCGGGCTCCGCCGCGAACTGGCCCTGCCGCCCTCCTCGATGCGTCCCGCGGACAGCGCCGACGCGGTGGAGCCCGGCAGGATGTCGCCCAAGGACATTGCCGCCAGGGCCCTTTCGGAGACCGATCCGGCCCTGCTCGACCAGTTGCTCGCGCTGCCGCAGGCGCATCTGATCGTGGACGGCTACAACGTCACCAAGACCGGCTATCCACAGCTGCCGCTGGAGAAGCAGCGGTTGAGGCTGCTGGGCGGTCTGTCCGTCCTCGCGGCGCAGACCGGAGCCGAGATGACCTGTGTCTTCGACGGGGCCGAACTGGCCGCCCCGGTGCTGCTCGCGCCGCCGCGCGGGGTGCGGGTGCTGTTCAGCAAACCCGGGGTGACCGCCGACGAACTCATCCGTCAGCTGGCGCGCGCCGAACCGACGGGCCGGCCCGTCGTGGTGGTCTCCACCGACCGTGAAGTCGCCGACGGAGTGGCGAAGGCGGGCGCCAGGCCCGTTGCGTCCGTCCTGCTCCTGAAGCGTCTTTCGCGCGTCTAGTGCCGCATGCCCGGAATCAGCGGAAATCAGGGAACGGACCGTCAGCTCACCACTACACGCCGTGGGGCGTGGGTAAAGAAGTACCCGGTGTGACGAGATTTTTCTTGTGAGGATTTGAACTGATCACAAGTTGGTCACTAGGGTCGGTCCTCGAACCTTCGCACGGTTGATCACCCATCCGGGGTGACGGCGAAGACACCGCCGAGTCCGTGAATGTGCGCGGAGCCGGGGATTCCAGTCCCCCCACAGCCCGGTAGGCGGCTCGAGGAAGAAGGAGCTCGCCTTCGTGGCGTCCCACCGTCGTCCCAAGCATCCGAGCCGCGCCCGTGTGACCGTGCTCACCGCCACCGCCGCAGCGGCCGTGGCCCTCACCTCCCAGGCGGCCCACGCCGACCCCAAGCCGACCAAGAGCGAGGTCAAGGCGAAGGTCGACAAGCTCTACCACGAGGCGGAGACGGCCACCGAGCAGTACAACGGGGCCAAGGAGCAGCAGCAGAAGCTGGAGAAGGAGATCAGCGCGCTGCAGGACAAGGTGGCCCGCGGCCAGCAGGACATCAACACGCTCCGCAGCGGCCTCGGTTCGCTCGCCGCGGCGCAGTACCGCTCCGGTGGCATAGACCCGTCGGTCCAGCTCTTCCTCGCCTCGAACCCGGACACCTTCCTCGACGAGGCCTCGGCCCTCGACCAGTTGACGGCGAAGCAGGCCGATTCGCTGGAGAAGATCCAGGAGAAGCAGCGGTCCCTCGCGCAGGAGCGCAAGGAGGCCCAGGACAAGCTCGGTGACCTCGCGGACGTCCGCAAGACGCTCGGCGAGAAGAAGAAGAAGTTCCAGGGCAAGCTCGCCGACGCGCAGCGCCTGCTCAACACGCTCACCGCCGCCGAGCGCGAGAAGATGCGCCAGGACGACCTGCGCGCCAGCCGTGCCGCGGGCGACCGGGTCGACCTGGGCAACGAGGTCCCCGCCTCCGCGCGCGGCGCCGCCGCTCTCAACGCCGCCTCCACCCAGCAGGGCAAGCCGTACGTCTCCGGCGGCACCGGCCCCAACTCCTACGACTGCTCGGGCCTGACCCAGTGGGCCTACGCCCAGGCCGGCGTCCACATAACCCGCACCACGTACACCCAGATCAACGACGGCACCCGGATCGGGCGCAGCGCGCTGAAGCCGGGCGACCTGGTCTTCTTCAACAACACCTCGCACGTGGCTCTCTACGCGGGCAACAACACCGTCCTGCACGCCCCGAAGCCCGGCGCCTCGGTCCGCTACGAATCGATGAACACCATCGGCACCTTCCAGGTCGGCGTGCGCATCTGACGACGCCCGAACGGGCGAATTCCCGCGCCCGCGCAGACAGTCCGCCCCGCCGGAGACCACAGGTCACCGGCGGGGCGTTCCCGTTCCGCCACCCCGTCCCCACGGCGTGGCCGTTGGTCGTCGGCGTAACCGTCCGACTACTGTCTGCCTGCCGTGCAGCTCCCGGTCGTCGGTCCGCCCGCCCCGGGCGGCAGGGGCTGCGCGCGTCTGCGTACAGCGGAAGGGAGTGCGGCGTCCTGTGGTGTCCCATCGCCGTTCCACACAGTCCGGCCTCAACCGGGGGGCCCGGGCCACTGTCCTGTCGGCCGCGGCGGCGACCGCGGCCGCCACGCTCGGGGCGGCCACCGCGAACGCCGACCCGCAGGACACCTCCCGGACCGCGAAGGCGCGGCTGGACCGGCTGTACGGCGAGGCCGAGCAGGCCACCGAGCAGTACAACAAGGCCGGTGAGGACGCCGACCGGCTGCGCGACGAGGTGAGTCGGATGCAGGACCGGGCGGCCCGCGACCAGGAACGCCTCAACCGGATGCGTACGGCGCTCGGTTCGGTGGCGAGCGCGCAGTACCGCTCCGGCGGCCTCGACCCCTCGCTCGCGCTGCTGCTCTCCTCGGACCCGGACAGCTACCTCGACCGGGCGGCCACCCTGGACCGCCTGACCGAACGTCAGGCCGCCGGGATCCGGGAACTCCAGCAGGCCGGGCGCTCCTTCGAACAGACCCGCGCCGAGGCGGCCCGGGCCCTGGCCGGGCTGAAGCGCAGCAGGGCCGCCGCCACCCGCCACAAACAGACCGTCGAGCGCAAACTCGCCCAGGCCAAGCGGATGCTGGACGCGATGCCCGGAGCCGACCGGGCGGACTTCGAGCGGGCCTCGCGCTCCGGCCGCGACGACGGCTTCTTGGACATGACCGGTCTGCCGGCCGGTTCCGCCCGTGCGGCCGCCGCCGTCATGGCCGTCCGGCAGGCGCTGGGCCGCCCGTACGTCTGGGGGGCCAGCGGACCCGCCGGATTCGACTGCTCCGGGCTGATGCAGTGGGCCTACGCGCAGGCCGGGGTCAGCCTGCCCCGCACCTCGCAGGCCCAGCGGTACGCGGGGCGCATGGTGCCGCTCTCCGAGGCCCGCCCCGGCGACCTGGTCGCCTACCGCGCGGACGCCTCCCACATCGCGATGTACGTCGGCGACGGCCAGGTGGTCCACGCCCCGTACCCGGGCGCCCCGGTGCGCTACGACCCCGTCGGCATGATGCCCGTCTCGTCGGTCACCCGCGTCTGACCCGTACCCTCGACCGGGTGACCCGGATCGACGGACGGCGTACCGCACGGGCGGGACGTGACGCACGGCGGCGCACGGCGGGAGCGCTGCTCGCCGTGCTGCTGTCCGCGTCCGCCTGCGCGGCCCCCGACGACGACGCCGTCCCGGACTCCGCCGTCCGCTCCATCCGCGCCACCCTGGACCGGCGCGCCGCCGCCGTGCTGGACCACGACACGGACGCCTATCTGGCCGCCGTGGACCGGCGGGCCACCGGGTTGCGCACCGCCCAGCGCAGGGAACTGGACAACCTCGCGGACGTACCGCTGAGCGCGTGGTCGTACCGGCTGACGGACGTGACCGGACAGGGCACCGACCGGGTCACCGCGGACGTCGAGCTCCGCTACCGCGTCAAGGGCTACGACGCCGCCCCGGTCGCCGCGGACCGGGTGCTCGATCTGGCACGGGACAGCGCGGACGGCCGCTGGTACATCGTCGGCGACCGGGCGGGCGCGGACAGTGGCCGGCAGCTCTGGCAGCAGGGCGACGTCCAGGTGGTACGCGGGGAGCACAGCCTCGTCCTGGGGGTCGGCCGTACGGAGCAGGAGCTGCGCCGGATCGCCCGGGAGGCGGACGGGGCGGTGCCCGCCGTCTCCGGCGCCTGGCCGGAGCGCTGGGCGGGCCGTGTGGTGGTGCTCGTACCGCACACCGTGCAGGACATGGCCGAGCTGCTGGGGTCACCGGCGGCGAACTACCGGGGCATCGCGGCCGTCACGACCGCCCGGACCGGAGATCCGGACCGGGCGCCCGCGGACCGGGTGGTCGTCAACCCGCAGGCGTACGGCCTGCTCAGCACGTTCGGGCAGCGGATCGTCCTCACCCACGAGATCACCCATGTCGCCACCCGCGCCCGCACCTCCGCCGCCACGCCGACCTGGCTCTCCGAGGGCTACGCCGACTGGGCGGCGTACCGCGCCGAGGACCGCACGGCCGCACAGGCCGCGCCCGAACTGGCCGACGCCGTCCGGCGCGGTGAACTGCCCGCCGAGCTCCCCACGGACGAGGACTTCGGCTTCGCGGGCGAACCGGCGCGCCTGGCGAAGGCGTACGAGGGCGCCTGGCTGGCCTGCGAACTGATCGCCGACCACTGGGGCGAGAAGAAACTGTCCGCCTTCTACCGGGCCGTCGGAAGCCACGCGGGGCGTGACGGGGCGGTGGAGCAGGCGATGCACGAGGTGCTCTCCACGACGCCGCAGGACTTCACGGCCCGCTGGCGGGAGTATCTGCGCTCACGGCTCGGCTCAGAGCCTGACGGGTGACCTCGGAGGCCGGCCGGGCCGGTCCGAACGTGTCCCACGGCTCAGGAGCCGACCGGTTCCGTCTCCCGGCCGGCACCGGACCGGGCTGCCGACGGCCCGCCGCGCTCGCCCGGCACCGCGGACACCGTCCGCCGCCACAGCCGACGGCAGGCGATCAGCGTCGCCGCGACCAGCAGGCCGTTGCGCAGGAACATCAGCGTCACACCCGTCGCGTCACTGGTCACCACATGGACGAATCCGAGCGGGAACTCCAGCTGGGTGACGCCCGTGGCGAGCAGGACCAGACCGGCCGGCAGCCCCATCCGGCTGTCGCGGAAGACCAGGCAGACCGCTGCCAGGCCGACCAGCCACACCATGTACTGGGGGCTGATCACCCGGCTCGTGGTCGTGAACAGCAGCACCGCCGTGAACGCCGCGTCGGCCGGGGTGCTCACCCGGAAGTCGCGGGCCCGAAGGCGCCACACCAGCAGCCAGCCGAAGGCCACAACGGACAGAACCAGCGCGAGCGTGCTCACCAGCGGCACGTGCGGACCCAGGAACTCCAGCGAGCCGTAGTGCAGTTCCACCCGGCCCTCCCAGCCGAACTGCCGCCACACATGGAAGACCAGCGCACCCAGGGACTCGACCTCGGTGCCCCGGTCGCGCTGGAACCCGAGAAAGGCCAGCGCACCGGGCATCGCCACAGCGCACGCCACCAGCAGCCCGGCCGCCGCCACCGCCGCGGCCGTCCACGCCCGGCGGGTGTCCGACCCGCGCGCGGTGCCGGCCAGGATCAGGGCCGGCCACACCTTCAGCAGCGCGCCGACCGCGGCCAGCACCCCCAGCACCCGCGGTTGCCGCACGCCCGCGAGCAGCGCCGCCACGGCCACCGCCGTCACCATCACGTCATAGCGGGCGTAGGCGGTCGTGCCGAGCAGTGGCACGCCCGCCACCCACACCCAGGCGCCCGCCGTCCACCGGCCGGTCGGGCGGCCCGCGTACAGCAGCAGCCCCAGGACCAGCCCGTCGCACAGGAACGCGAGGACGAAGAAGGCCGAGGCGTAGTCCAGGAACGGCAGCAGGGCGGGGGAGAGGACGGCCAGCGCGGCGAGGGGCGGATACTGCCAGGTGACGTCGGAGCGCGGGTACGTACCGCTCTTCAGGACCTCGGACCAGCCGTGGTAGATCACCGAGACGTCACTGGTCACATCCGGTCCGGGGAGCGTGATCACCTTCGTGACGCAGAGCAGCAGCGCGACCCGGGTCAGGGCCCACACCGCGAGAGCGAACCGCACGCCGGTCGATCCCGTCATGAACGCCTCATCCGTTTCGTCCGTGGGTACTCGGTGCGTACCCGGTGGGTACGACGAGCCATGATGCCCGCCCGGCCTGTGCGGGAGCCATTCCGGCCGCCGGGTACTGTCGGCCGGGATGGACAAGACCCTGATCGTGACCAACGACTTCCCGCCCCGTCCCGGCGGCATCCAGGCGTTCCTGCACAACATGGCACTGCGACTGGATCCCGGCCGGATCGTCGTGTACGCCTCCACCTGGAAGCGCGGCCCCGAAGGTGTCGCGGCCACGGCCGCCTTCGACGCCGAGCAGCCGTTCACCGTCGTCCGCGACCGTACGACGATGCTGCTGCCGACCCCGCGGGTCACCCGGCGCGCGGTGCAACTGCTGCGCGTACACGGCTGCACCTCGGTCTGGTTCGGCGCCGCGGCCCCGCTCGGGCTGATGGCGCCGGCGCTGCGCGACGCCGGTGCCCGCAACCTGGTCGCCACCACGCACGGGCACGAGGCGGGCTGGTCCCAGCTGCCCGCGGCCCGTCAACTGCTGCGCAGGATCGGCGAGGGCACGGACACGCTCACCTATCTGGGCGAGTACACCCGCTCCCGGATCGCCACGGCGCTGAGCCCCGAGGCGGCGGGCCGCATGGTCCAACTGCCCCCCGGCGTCGACGAGAAGACCTTCCACCCGGACTCCGGCGGGGACCTGATCAGGGCGCGGCTCGGACTGTCGGACCGGCCCGTCGTCGTCTGCGTGTCACGGCTCGTGCCGCGCAAGGGCCAGGACACGCTGATCCTCGCGATGCCCGCGATCCTGGCGCAGGTGCCCGACGCGGTGCTGCTGATCGTCGGTGGCGGACCGTACGACAAGGAGCTGAGGCGGCTGGCCGCCGACACGGGGGTGGGCGACTCGGTGCGCTTCACCGGGCCGGTGTCCTGGGACGAACTGCCCGCCCACTACGGCGCGGGCGACGTCTTCGCCATGCCGTGCCGGACCCGTCGCGGCGGCCTCGACGTGGAGGGCCTCGGCATCGTCTTCCTGGAGGCGTCCGCGACCGGACTGCCGGTGGTGGCCGGGGACTCGGGCGGTGCGCCGGACGCCGTGCTCGACGGCGAGACCGGCTGGGTGGTGCGCGGCGGCTCCGCGGAGGAGTCGGCCGACCGGATCGTCACGCTGCTCCGCGATCCGGAGCTGCGGCAGCGGATGGGGGAGCGGGGGCGGGCCTGGGTCGAGGAGAAGTGGCGCTGGGACCTGCTGGCCGAGAGGCTCCGGGCACTGCTCTGACCCGCACACGAAACGGAGGGGTCCGCACACGCCGTGCGGCCCCTCCCGCGTTCCGTCCGGTCAGCCCCGGTAGATCGCTTCGATGTCGTCCGCGAAGTCCTTCGCCACCACGTTCCGCTTCAGCTTCAGCGACGGTGTGATGTGGCCCGCCTCCTCGGTGAACTGGGAGGCCAGGATGCGGAACTTGCGCACCGACTCCGCCTTGGACACCGCGGCGTTGCCGTCGTCCACCGCCCGCTGCACCTCGGCCAGCAGCTCCGGGTCCTCACGCAGCGACCCGGCCGTCGCACCGGCCTGCCTGCCGTGCTCCTCGGCCCAGCGGCCCAGGAACTCCTCGTCCAGGGTGATCAGCGCGCCCACGAACGGCCGCCCGTCGCCGACCACCATGCACTCGGCGACCAGGGCGTGCCCGCGGATGCGGTCCTCGATCACCGCCGGAGCGACGTTCTTGCCGCCCGCCGTGACGATGATCTCCTTCTTGCGGCCGGTGATCGCGAGATAGCCGTCCTCGTCGAGCGTGCCGATGTCGCCCGTGTGGAACCATCCGTCGGCCAGGGCCTCGGCCGTCGCCGCCTCGTTGTTCCAGTAGCCGGTGAACAGATGCTCACCGTGCAGCAGCACCTCGCCGTCGTCGGCGATCCGGACGACCGAGCCGGGCAGCGGCTGGCCGACCGTACCGATCTTCTGCCGGTCCCACGGGTTGAAGGCCGTGGCCGCACAGGACTCGGTGAGGCCGTACCCCTCTAGGACGGTGAAGCCGATCCCGCGGTAGAAGTGGCCGAGCCGCTCGCCCAGCGGTGCGCCGCCGGAGATCGCGTACTCGCCGCGTCCGCCGAGGACGGCCCGCAGCTTGCTGTACACCAGCCGGTCGAAGATCCTGTGCCTGAACTTCAGGCCCAGGGAGGGGCCCTGAGGAGTGGCCAGCGCGCGGCTGTAGGCGATGGCCGTGTGCGCGGCCCTGTCGAAGATCCTGCCCTTGCCGTCGGCCTGCGCCTTGGCGCGCGCCGAGTTGTAGACCTTCTCGAAGACCCGCGGCACACCGAGGATCAGTGTCGGCCGGAAGGAGGCCAGCTCATCGGTGAGGTTCTTGATGTCCGGTACGCAGCCGAGCTTGATCGGAGCCATCACCGACGCCACCTCGACCAGCCGTCCGAAGACATGCGCGGTGGGCAGGAAGAGCAGCACCGAGCACTCGCCGGTACGGAAGAGGGGCTTCAGCCGTTCCACCACGTTGCCGCACTCCGCGAAGAAGCTGCGGTGCGTGAGCACACAGCCCTTGGGGCGGCCGGTGGTGCCCGAGGTGTAGACGATGGTCGCCGGGTCGTCCGCCTTGGCACTCGCCATCCGCAGGTCCAGGGTCTCGTCCGAGACGTCCTCGCCGAGCGCGGAGAGCTGACGGACCGCGTCCTCCTCGATCTGCCAGATGCCCTTCAGAGCCGGCAGATCCGCCTGGACCGAGGCCACGGACGCCTGGTGCGCCCCGGACTCGACGACGCACAGGGCGGCACCGGAATCGCCGAGGATCCACTGGATCTGCTCGGGCGAGCTGGTCTCGTACACCGGGACGGTGACGGCACCCGCGCTCCAGACCGCGAAGTCGAGCAGCACCCACTCGTAACGGGTGCGGGACAGCAGGGCCACCCGGTCGCCCGCCTCGATGCCCGAGGCGATCAGACCCTTGGCGACGGCTCGGACCTCGGCGAGGAACCGTGTGGCGTCGACATCGGTCCACACGCCTGCCACCTTGCGGCTCATCACCGCGACATCGGGATGCTGAGCGGCATTGCGGCGGATGAGATCCGTCAGGTTGCCGTCCGAGGGGACCTCGTACAGGGCCGGAAGGCTGAACTCGCGCAAGACTGCTGCTCCTCATCGGGCTCCGGTGCCACGGCTCTGTGTGACGCACCGGCTGCGGTCCAAGACAGGCACGCGCTCAGTGGGGGTGAGCACGACTGGACTGCCCGGACGTTACCCACCAGTACTGCGTTCCCGATAGGGGGATCCGGCCAGATGTCTCATGCGTCACACACAACGGTGATCCTTGAGCGCACAGTAGTCCACCGCGGCCGCCGTCAGGCGGTCGTCGCAGGTCCGGCGCCCCTACCCAGGCGGGCGGCGGAGTTCTAGGGTGATCGGCATGCCAGCCGGACCGAACAGCCGAGCACCCGCGAACGCGCGGCGCACACGCGTGCATGTGGTCAGTGACGTGCACGGCAACACCGAGGCCCTGGCCCGCGCCGGGGACGGCGCCGACGCGCTGATCTGCCTCGGTGACCTGGTGCTCTTCCTCGACTACGCCGACCACTCGCGCGGCATCTTCCCCGATCTCTTCGGAGTGGAGAACGCCGACCGGATCGTCGAGCTGCGCACCGCCCGCCGCTACGAGGAGGCCCGCGAGTTCGGCCGCGGCCTGTGGGCGGGCATGGACCGCAACGCCGCGATCGTCTCGGCCGTGCGCAAGCAGTACGCCGAGCTCTTCGCCGCCTTCCCCACCCCGACGTACGCCACCTACGGCAACGTCGACATCCCCGGCCTGTGGCCCGAGTACGCCCGCCCGGGCACCACCGTCCTCGACGGCGACCGCGTGGAGATCGGCGGCCGTGTGCTCGGCTTCGTCGGCGGCGGCCTGAAGACCCCGATGAACACCCCGTACGAGATCAGCGACGAGGAGTACGCGGCCAAGATCGAAGCCATCGGCCCCGTCGACGTGCTCTGCACCCACATCCCGCCCGATGTCCCTGAGCTGACGTACGACACGGTCGCGCGCCGCTTCGAACGCGGCAGCCGGGCCCTGCTCGACGCCATCCGCAGGACCCGTCCCCGCTACGCGCTGTTCGGCCACGTCCACCAGCCGCTGGTCCGCCGGATGCGGATCGGCACCACCGAATGCGTGAACGTCGGTCACTTCGCGTCCACCGGCACGCCCTGGGCCCTGGAGTGGTGACCGCACCGGCACCGGACCCTGGGACGAGGCGCCGGGGACACGCGATAGCCTTCTGACGGCAGTCCACTGCCGACGCACCGGTACACCGCACTGGAGGAGCCACGGCGATGGCTGAACACACCAGCTCGACCATCACGATCGAGGCGGCGCCGGCCGACGTCATGGGAGTGATCGCCGACTTCGCCCGCTATCCGGAATGGACCGGCGAGGTCAAGGAGGCCGAGATCCTCTCGACCGACGACGAGGGCCGCGCCGAGAAGGTCCGCCTCGTCCTCGACGCCGGGGCGATCAAGGACGACCACACCCTCGCGTACACCTGGATCGGCGACTACGAGGTCAGCTGGACCCTCGTCAAGTCCCAGATGCTGCGCGCCATCGACGGCTCCTACGCACTGGCCCCGCTCGGCGACGGCGACCGCACCGAGGTCACCTACCGGCTGACCGTCGACGTCAAGATCCCCATGCTCGGCATGATCAAGCGCAAGGCCGAGAAGGTCATCATCGACCGGGCCCTGGCCGGCCTGAAGAAGCGCGTCGAGTCCGTCCCGAAGGCCTGACCCGGTGCGTACGGTCCTCGTCACCGGCCCCGGCGGCGCCGGCCGTACCACCGTCGCCGCGGCGACCGCCCTGGCGGCGGCCCGTCGGGGCCGCCGCACCCTGCTGCTGTCCGCGGAGGCCGTACCGGGCTTCCCCGAGGACACGGAACCCACCGAGGTCACGGACGGCCTGCGGTTCGCCCGCATCGACTCCGGCGCCCACTTCCGCAACGAACTGCTCACCCTCCAGGACCGGGCGTCCGGCGTGCTCGACCTGCTCGGCGGGAACCGGCTGGACGGCGAGGAACTCACCGAACTTCCCGGCAGCGCCCAGCTCGCCCTGCTGCACGCCCTGCGCCGCGCAGCCGAGGGCGACTGGTCGCAAGGCGGCCACGACCTGCTCGTCGTCGACCTGCCGCCGCTGCGCGAGGCGCTCGCCGTGCTCGCCCTGCCCGAGCAGCTGCGCCGCTACCTGCGCCGGCTGCTGCCGCGGGAACGCCAGGCCGCACGCGCCCTGCGCCCGGTGCTCGCCCAGCTCGCGGGCGTACCCATGCCCGCGCAGTGGCTGTACGAGGCCGCCGCCCGCAAGGACGCCGAGCTGGCCGCCGTCCAGGCGCTGATCGAGGACCGCGGCACCACGCTCCGGCTGGTCGCCGAACCCGGACCCGCCGCCGAGGACGCCCTGCGCACCGCCCGCACCGGCCTCGCCCTGTACGGACTGCGCGTCGACACGCTCGTGATGAACCGGGTACTGCCCCGGCACTCCGGCGACCCCTGGTTCGCGGCGCTCGCCGCGCAGCAGGAGAAGACCGTCGACCGCTGGTACGAGGAATGGGTGCCCTCGGCAGACCTGTGCGAAGTGCCCCACCTCGGCCGCGATCCGCGGGGGACGGACGACCTCACCCTCCTTGATGCCGGAGCCGACCGCACCGTCTTCGAGGAGGCGGGTACCGGCGGCGGCCTCTTCGAGGGCGACGGACTCGCCGTGGCACCGGACGACCGGACCCCCGGCCGGGCCGACGACCCCTGGTGGATCGAGGACCCCAACGCCCCGGACGGGCTGGGCTCGTTGCTGCCCGGCGGCCGGGTCGTGGCCGCCGGACCGCCCGGCGAAGGGGACGGCATCCTGGTCTGGTGCCTGCCCCTGCCCGGCGCCGTCAAGTCGGACCTCCAACTGGTGCGCCGCGGCGACGAACTGCTCCTCACCGTCGGCCCGTTCCACCGCATCCTCCCCCTGGAGTCCGGGCTGCGCCGCTGCACCGTGTCCGGAGCCGCGCTCACCGACGGGGTGCTCCGGGTCAGGTTCACGCCCGACCCCGGTCTGTGGCCCAGGAGAGGCTGAACGCCGCGTCGCGGTTCGGGTAACGTCGGTAGTGAGTGCCCCGTATGCCGGGCCCGCCGGCACACCCCGTCGCAGGAGTCCGCCATGAGCGAAGCCACCGATCGTCCCGTCGACGACGACGCGTGGGCGAAGGCCTGCGCCGAGGACCTCGAAGCGGAGAAGGCCCGCCGCCGTGCCCAGCACGGCCCGCCCCCCGGCTCCGCCGCCGAGGAGCTGCGCAAACTGGTCGACGCCGTGGCCGACAAGGTCTCGTCCCTCCAGTCGCCGCTGTTCGGCGCCGCCGCCCAGGGAACCGTGCAGCAGATCATCAAGCAGGCGAAGTCCGCCGTCGAGCCCCTCGTCGAACGCAATCCGGACGTCTTCGACCACATCGCCGCGGCCGGGAACGAACTCCTCGCCGCCTACCGTTCCGCCGTGGAAGGCCAGGAACGCCGCTGGACCCAGGGCGCCCAGGACCCCGCGGGCACGGAGAAGAAGGCCGACGACCCCACCGACCCGCGCGACGAGGGCCCCGGCACGGGCGAACACATCGACCTGGACTGACCGGCACCGATGGGTCGGCCCCCCGGCTCGGGTACCGTTGGACACAGCGGGGCTCGACCGAAACTGAGGGATTCATGGGACTCACCATCGGCGTCGATATCGGCGGCACCAAGATCGCAGCTGGAGTGGTCGACGAAGAGGGACAGATCCTCTCGATGTTCAAGGTGCCGACCCCGCCGACGGCTGAAGGCATCGTGGACGCGATCGCGACGGCCGTGTCCGGCGCGAGCGAGGGCCACCAGATCGACGCCGTCGGCATCGGCGCGGCCGGATACGTCGACGACAAGCGCGCCACCGTGCTGTTCGCACCGAACATCAACTGGCGGCACGAGCCGTTGAAGGACAAGGTCGAACAGCGCGTGGGCCTTCCGGTCGTCGTGGAGAACGACGCCAACGCCGCCGCCTGGGGCGAGTACCGCTTCGGCGCCGGTCAGGGCCACGACGACGTCATCTGCATCACGCTCGGCACCGGTCTCGGCGGCGGCATCATCATCGGCAACAAGCTGCGGCGCGGGCGCTTCGGCGTGGCCGCCGAGTTCGGCCACATCCGGGTCGTGCCGGACGGCCTGCTCTGCGGCTGCGGCAGCCAGGGCTGCTGGGAGCAGTACGCATCGGGGCGCGCACTCGTGCGCTACGCCAAGCAGCGCGCCCACGCCACCCCGGAGAACGCCGCGGTCCTGCTGTCGCTCGGCGACGGCACGGTGGACGGCATCGAGGGCAAGCACATCAGCGAGGCCGCCCGGCAGGGCGACCCGGTGGCGGTCGACTCGTTCCGCGAGCTGGCCCGCTGGGCCGGTGCGGGACTCGCCGACCTCGCCTCGCTCTTCGACCCGTCCGCGTTCATCGTCGGCGGCGGCGTCTCGGACGAGGGCGAACTCGTCCTCGACCCGATCCGCAAGTCGTTCCGGCGCTGGCTGATCGGTGGCGAATGGCGCCCGCACGCCCAGGTGCTCGCGGCCCAACTGGGCGGCAAGGCAGGTCTGGTGGGCGCGGCGGACCTGGCCCGCCAGGGCTGAACCACCTGGACCTGGACACAACCGGACGCCCGTCGCGCCCCTCTGGGGAGCGGCGGGCGTCCGTCGTATCGTGAGCGCATGGTCCTGACGCCGCTGCCCGACTCCCGTACCGAGCCGGATGGTTCGGCCGTCATCAGAGTGCTCAGCTACAACATCCGGTCGATGCGCGACGACCGTGAGGCGCTGGCCCGCGTCATCGGCGCCTGCGCACCCGATCTGGTCTTCGTCCAGGAAGCCCCGCGCTTCTTCCGCTGGCGCAAGCGCGCCGCCTGGCTGGCCGCCCGTACCGACCTGGTCGTCCTGAGCGGCGGTGCCACGGCGGCCGGGACGCTGCTTCTCTGCTCGCTGCGGGCCACGGTGGAGCGTACGGAGGACGTGCTGCTGCCGCTCACCCCCGGACTGCACCGCAGGGGTTTCGCCACGTCGGTGGTACGGATCGCGGGCACCCGGATCGGTCTGGTGAGCTTCCATCTGAGCCTGCGGGGCGACGAACGCCTGGTCCAGACGGAGATGCTGCTGGAACGGCTCGACACGATGGGGGTCGAGCACGCCGTAGCGGCCGGCGACCTCAACGACGTACCGACCGGGACCGCGTTCCGGAGGCTTTCCGGGCAGCTCCAGGACTGCCGCGCCGTACGGCCGTGGGGAGGCGAGGACACCTTCTCGGCGGACCGTCCGCGACGGCGCGTCGACGCGGTGTTCGCGACGGACGGGATCGAGGTGCTCGGCTGCGGTGTCCCGGTGGGGCTGCCCGGCGTCACCAACGCGGACCTGCGGGCGGGCACGGACCACCTGCCGGTCCTGACGGCGCTGCGGGTGCCCGCCACCCGGCCCTGAGCCGCGTTCCGCCGGAGGCCGGTCCCCGAGCCGGATGCGGCTCGGGGACCGGCCTCCGGCCCGGTCTCAGACCACCGCTCCGCGACCGGGATCGTCGTCGTCCTCGCCGCCGTCCATCCGTGCCACCAGCGTGACGAATCCGCCCAGGAATCCGCCCACGCAGACCGTCGTGAGCCACCAGGTCATGTCCCACCGCAGCAGCACCGCGACGAGCATCAGCACCGGACCGCCGACGACAGCGAGCCAGGCGAACTTCGCCGTGACATCGGCCTCCGGCAGCGGCGGCGGCTCCGGAGGGACGAAATGCCCCTCGTCGATGTCGTCGATGTCGCCGTCCTTCGGCTCCGCGACCTCGTAGTCGCGCGGTCCGGCCACGCCGGGCGCGAACACGATCGAGCTGCCGAGCGGCTTCTCCGGCGGTTTCTGGGTCTTCTTCCCGATCCCCTTGTCCGGATCCAGGACGCCCGACTGATCGTCCTCCATCAGCGCCAGGTCCTCGACCGACCTGAACGGCTTGGCTCCCGGCGGGTCCGGCGGTTCCTCGCCGTACCCGGCGACGATCGCCTGCCACGCGGCGTCCTCGTCGACCGTCCGGTCGGTGTCGGTGTCGGTCTCAGCGCCGGACGGCGCCGTCGGGGCCGCGGCGTCCGGCGGACCCGCGCCGTCGTCGGGCACGGCCGTTCCCCCGTCGGGCACAGAGGTTCCCTCGGCGGGGGCGGCGGTTCCTTCCGCGGGCCGGGGCTCGTGCCCCTCCTCGCCGCTCGTGCGCTCCGCGTCGTGCTCAGCCACCTGACGTGCTCCCCTTCTTTCCGACGCTCGGAGCGAGGCGGCCGATGAACCGGTGGCTCTCGTCGAAGATTCGCTCCGCATCGTGGTCCAACGTCGCCACGTGGTAGCTCTGTTCCAGCAGGATCTCCTCGACATCCGTCGAGGACACCCGGCTGAGGATCCGGGCCGAGTCGGCGGGCGGCACCACATGGTCCTGCGTGCTGTGCAGCAGGACGATCGGCTGAGTGACCTGGGGCAGCTCGGCATCGACCAGACGGAAGAAGTTCCGCAGCGAATGCGCGGCGTGCAGCGGCACCCGGTCGTACCCCACCTCGGCGGCGTCCTCCCGCGCGATGTCGCTGGCCAGCCCCTTCGTCGTGCGCACCAGATGGCGGGCGACCGGCAGCGCGTACGCGGACAGGCCGTGCACCCTGTTCGCCGGATTGACGAGCACCAGACCACTGATCGCGTCCCCGTGCTTCGCCGCCAGCCGCAGTGCGAGGGTGCCGCCCATGGAGAGCCCGAAGACGAAGACCTGGCGGCACCGCTCCAACAGGGCGCGCAGCTCCCGGTCGACCTCCGCGTACCAGTCCTGCCATCCCGTGAGCTGCATGTCCTGCCAGCAGGTGCCGTGTCCGGGCAGCAGCGGCAGCGAGACGGTGAGCCCGCGCGCCGCCAGATGGTCGGCCCAGGGGCGCAGCGACTGCGGGGAACCGGTAAATCCGTGACAGAGGAGGACGCCGACCTCTCCGCCCTCGTGGCGGAACGGCTCGGCTCCAGGCAGGACGGGCACCGGGGTCTCCTGTTCGTGAGGCTCGAATGTTCGTGAGGCTCGAAGGGGAGCGAAGGGGGGGAGTGCGGAAGGATTACTTCACCGTACGCGACCGGACCGACACCGACCAGGGCCGTCCCGGTCCCGGGCGCCGCATCGGCTCCGTGCTGGGTGGGAGCGCGGGCGGCAGCACGGGTTAAGGTCTGTCGGACAGCACACAGGAGGCACCCGAGTTGATCTACGGCGCAATGAAGTTCTCCATCGGCGGGTCGCTGAAGCTCGCCTTCAGGCCGTGGGTGGAGGGCCTGGAGAACATTCCCGCGCAGGGACCGGCGATCCTCGCGAGCAACCATCTGTCGTTCTCCGACTCCTTCTTCCTGCCGGCCGTCCTGGACCGCAAGGTCACCTTCATCGCCAAGTCCGAGTACTTCACCGCGCCCGGTGTGAAGGGCAGACTGACCGCCGCCTTCTTCAAGGGCGTCGGCCAGCTCCCGGTCGACCGCTCGGGCGCCCGCGGTGCCGGCGACGCGGCCATCAAGGCGGGCATCGAGGTCATCGAGAGCGGCGGGCTCTTCGGGATCTACCCGGAGGGCACCCGCTCACCCGACGGCCGTCTCTACCGCGGCAAGCCCGGCGGACTCGCCCGGGTGGCGCTCGCCACCGGAGCCCCCGTCATCCCTGTCGCGATGATCGACACCGAGAAGATCCAGCCGCCGGGGCAGGTGATCCCCAAGCTCATGCGCCCGGGGATCAGGATCGGCAAGCCGCTCGACTTCAGCCGCTACCACGGCATGGAGGGGGACCGTTTCATCCTGCGCTCGATCACCGACGAGGTGATGTACGAGATCATGAGGCTCTCCGGCCAGGAGTACGTCGACATCTACGCGACGGCTGCCAAGCGGCAGATCGCGGAAGAGGCGAAGCTCCGCGCCGAGGAGGAGAAGCAGGCGCGCAGAGAATCCGGAACGCAAGGCTGACGGAACGGTTCGGCGCGGCACCGCGTCGTATCCGTCCGGGGGGTGGGGAAGTGGCCAGGCGCGAGCGGGTCGTGCGCATGTCGGTCGAACAGCCGCTGTGGCGTGCGCTGATGGCGTACCGCATTCTGACGATGCTCTACGCGGTCCTGCTCGCCGTCTTCGGCCGGGACAGGTACGACCGGCCGTGGGTGGCTGTCGCCTTCCTGGTGGTGATGGTGGCCTGGACGCTCGGCACCCTTCCGAAGGTGGCGGGCGCCGCCGCGTGCACCAAGCGCTTCCTCGGCGCCGACCTGACCCTCGCCCTCGTCGGCATCCTGCTCACCCCGGTCGCCGACTTCGAAGCCCAGCACGTCGACGGTCCGACACTGCCGTCCATCTGGACCGCGGGCTCCGTGCTGGCCTTCGCCATCAAGGGCGGCTGGCGCTGGGCGGCCTTCGCGTCCACCTTCGTCGCCCTCGCCAACATCATCGAGCGCGGCGAGCCCAGCCGGGACACCTTCCACAACGTCCTGCTGGTCTGGGTCGCCTCCATCGCCATCGGTTACGTCGTCGAGGTGGCCAGGGCCAGTGAGCGCACCCTGGCCCGTGCTCTGGAGATCGAGGCCGCCACCCGGGAGCGGGAGCGGCTGGCCCGCGACATCCACGACAGCGTGCTCCAGGTCCTCGCGATGGTGCAGCGCCGCGGCACCGCGCTGGGCGGTGAGGCCGCCGAGCTGGGCCGGATGGCCGGAGAGCAGGAGGTCGCCCTGCGCACCCTGGTCTCCAGCGGGCTGGTGCCCACCACCCGGGTCTCCGAGGACGCCGCGGAGGGCGCCGTGGTCCGCAGCGTCGAGGTCGACGACGAACCGTCCGGCCGGGCCGACTGCGATCTGCGCTCCCTGCTCGCCCCGCACGCCGGCTCCCGGATCAGCTTCGCGGAGCCCGGTGCTCCGGTACTGCTCGCTCCCGGGGCGGCGAAGGAGCTGGCGGCCGCTGTCGGTGCAGCCCTGGACAATGTCAGGGTCCACGCGGGAGAGAATGCCCAGGCATGGATTCTCGTCGAGGACTGGCCGGACGAGGTGATCGTGACGGTTCGGGACGACGGCCCCGGCATTCCGGACGGACGGCTCGTCCAGGCCGAGGGCGAGGGGCGGCTGGGGGTCGCCCTGTCGATCCGGGGACGGCTGCGTGACCTGGGCGGTACGGCGGAGTTGATCTCGGTGCCCGGCCAGGGCACCGAGGTCGAGTTGAAGGTTCCGAAGGTTTCACGGGGGAAGGCAGGATCAGTCGGATGAGCACGCAGAACACCCAGGGTGCCGAGGAGCGGGCCATCAAGGTGATGGTCGTCGACGACCACCCGATGTGGCGCGACGCCGTCGCCCGCGACCTGTCCGAGTCCGGGTTCGACGTCGTGGCGACCGCCGGGGACGGACCGCAGGCCGTCCGCAGGGCGAAGGCCGCCGTCCCCGACGTTCTGGTGCTCGATCTCAATCTGCCCGGCATGCCCGGTGTCCAGGTCTGCAAGGAACTCGTCGGTTCCCAGCCCGGACTGCGGGTCCTGGTGCTCTCCGCGAGCGGCGAGCACGCCGACGTCCTGGAAGCGGTGAAGTCCGGAGCCACCGGCTACCTGCTCAAGTCGGCCAGTACCCAGGAGCTGACCGAGGCCGTGCGGTCCACCGCCGTCGGCGACCCCGTCTTCACACCGGGCCTGGCCGGTCTGGTCCTCGGCGAATACCGCAGGCTCGCCTCCGACCCCGCCCCCGTCGCGTCCGACGATCCCAAGGTTCCGCAGCTCACCGAGCGCGAGACCGAGGTACTGCGCCTGGTCGCCAAGGGGCTCTCGTACAAGCAGATCGCCGAGCGTCTGGTCATCTCGCACCGCACCGTCCAGAACCACGTCCAGAACACCCTGGGCAAGCTCCAGCTGCACAACCGTGTGGAGCTCGTGCGGTACGCGATCGAGCGCGGCCTCGACGACGCGTGACCCGGCCGCGCCCCCGTATTGCACCGTACGTACCCTTCCGGTCCATCCCCGAGTGACGTGGGTCGTGCCTAGCGTGGTGGCCAGTGGGGCCACTTCGGCGAAGGGATGCTTCCATGCGGGTCGGAGTGCTGACCGGCGGCGGCGACTGCCCCGGGCTCAACGCGGTCATCCGCGCCCTCGTCCGCAAGGGCGTGCAGGAGTACGGCTACGACTTCATCGGTTTCCGGGACGGCTGGCGCGGTCCGCTGGAGGGCGAGACGGTGCCGCTCTCCATCCCGGTGGTGCGCGGCATCCTGCCGCGGGGCGGCACCATCCTCGGTTCCTCGCGCACCGATCCGCTCGGTGCGGAGCACGGCGTCCGCCGGATCAGGGACAACCTCGCCGCGTACGAGGTCGATTCGCTCATCGCGATCGGCGGCGAGGACACCCTCGGCGTGGCGGCGGCCCTGTCGGGCGAACACGGCATCAAGTGCGTCGGCGTTCCCAAGACCATCGACAACGACCTCTCCGCCACCGACTACACCTTCGGCTTCGACACGGCCGTCTCCATCGCGACGGAGGCCATCGACCGGCTGCGCACCACCGCCGAATCCCACAAGCGGGTCCTCGTCGTCGAGGTGATGGGCCGTCATGCGGGCTGGATCGCGCTCCACTCGGGACTGGCCGGAGGTGCGAACGTCATCCTCATCCCGGAACAGCGCTTCGACATCGAGCAGGTGTGCGCCTGGGTGACGTCCCGTTTCAGGGCGAGCCACGCACCGATAGTGGTCGTCGCCGAGGGCGCCCTGCCGAAACAGGGCGGGATGACCCCTCAGGACGGACCGCGTGACCGCTTCGGCCGGGGTTGGCACCCCGGCGTGGGTGAATGGCTCGCCGGGGAGATCGAGAGCCGCACCGGCAAGGAGGCACGCACCACCGTCCTCGGCCCCGTCCAGCGCGGCGGCACCCCCAGTGCCTTCGACCGCTGGCTGGCCACCCGCTTCGGCCTGCACGCGATCGACGCCGTGCGGGACGGCGACTTCGGCACGATGGTCGCCCTGCGAGGCACCGACATCGTCCGGGTGCCGATCGCGGAGGGGATCGCCCGGCTCAAGACCGTCGATCCGGCCCTCTACGCGGAGGTGGGTGTCTTCTTCGGCTGAGCGGCGCGCCGGGGCAGGCGCCGGGGCGGGCGGTACGGCGAGTACCGGCGCCCGGCTGAGTACCGGCGCCGGGCTGAGCGGCACGCCCCGGCCGGTGACCGGGACAGGCGGTAGGGCGAGCACCGGCGGCACAGTGCGGGCCGGGGCCGTATATTCGCGATGACCGTCCCCACATCACCTGGTATGCCCAGCAAGCAGGAGGAATTGTGGAAATCCTGGCATTCGGCGTGCAGTCCGATGAGAAGCCGCTGATCGAGAGGGCCATCGGGAAGGCCTTCGCCGGGCAGCACGAGGTCCGTTGCCTGGACGTCTTCCTGACCAAGGACACCGCCCCCATCGCGGCGGGCTACGAGATCATCTCCACCAGCGTCAACGCCGACCTGGGCAGCAGCGTCCTCCAGACCCTCGCGACGGGCGGCACGCAGATGATCGCCCAGCGGTCCACCGGCTTCAACAACATCGACCTCGACGTCGCCGAGCGGCTCGCGCTGCGGGTCGCCCGCGTCTCCTTCTACTCGCCGTACTCGGTCGCGGAGTTCGCCTGGACCCTCGCCATGGCGGTCAACCGCCGCATCATCCGGGCCGCGAGCCGCACCCGGGACTTCGATTTCCGGCTCGACGGACTGCTCGGCCGGGACATGCACGGCCGCACGGCCGGAGTGATCGGTACCGGCAAGATCGGCGAAGCCTTCACCCGGATCGCCCACGGCTTCGGCATGAGGCTGCTCGGCTGGGACATCACCGAGAACCCGGCCTGTGCCGCACTCGGCATGGAGTACGTCGAGAGGGAGCGGCTCCTCGCCGAGTCGGACCTGATCAGCCTGCACGTCCCGCTGCTGCCCTCGACCCACCACATCATCGACGAGGACGCCCTGAAGCACATGAAGGACGACGCGATCCTGATCAACTCCAGCCGCGGTGGACTCATCGACACCACGGCGCTGGTCGCCGAGCTGCGCGCGGGCCGTCTCCTGGGCGTCGGACTCGACGTGTACGAGGCGGAGGCGGGCCTCTTCTTCCTCGACAAGTCCCTGGAGGGCATCGACGACGACACGCTCGCCCGGCTCGTCACGTTCCCGAACGTCGTCGTGACCTCGCACCAGGCGTACTACACCCAGGACGCCGTGGCCCAGATCATCGACGCCACCGTCCAGAACGTCGCCGACCACCTGGCCGGCCGCCGCAGCGACAACGTCCTCGTCCCCCGACGCTGACGCGGCCAAATCCGACTCCCTCCGCCCCTGCGCGTCCTCCCACCCCGCTGGGAGCCGCCCTCCGCCTCCCCTCCGTCCGCGTCCTCCCGCCCCGCCGGGATCCCGCCCTACGGGGCCCCGGAACTCCTCCGGGGCCCCGTCCTCTTCCTTTTCCTTTTCCCCTTCCCCTTCCCCTTCCCCTTCCCCTTTCTTCTTCCTTCAGCTTCCTCTTCCTTCAGCCAGCCACAGGCAGCCCCGCCAGCAGTTCGGCCACGATCGTCGCGCCGCGCAGGGTGAGCACCGACTCGGGGTGGAACTGCACCGAGGCGAAGCCCGGCCCGCGCAGCGCGTGCAGCTCGCCGCCGGCCGCGTCGAGGCTCGCCTCGATACCGTGCGCCGCCAGTTCGGCGACCGCGCCGTCGTCGCAACGCGCGGTGAAACTGTTGTAGAAGCCGACCGTCTCCGGCCGCCCGAACAGCTCGATCCGGGTCTGTGCGCCCTGGTACGGCACGGTCTTGCGGACGATCTCCAGGCCGAGCTCCGCCGCGATCAGCTCATGGCCGAGGCAGACCCCCAGCAGCCCGTGCCGGTGGTCGCGCACCAGTTCCGCGGCGAGCTGGCGCATCAGCCGCATCTTCGGATCGGCGGTGTCGCCCGGATCGCCGGGCCCGGGCCCCAGCACGACCGGACCCTCGTGCGCCCGCACCCGCGCCCGAAGCCCCGGCTCGTCGTAGCGGTGCACCGACACCTCCAGTCCCGAGGAACGCAGGAGATGCGCCAGCATCGCGGTGAACGTGTCCTCCCCGTCGATCACCAGCGCGTGGCCGGACAGCTCGTGGGTGGTCTCCTGCATCCGCAGCCAGAACGGTGCGAGACCGTCGCGCCGGGCATCCAGCGCCGTCTGGATCCGCGGGTCGGCCGCCAGGCGGGCGTGCGCCGGCCCCTCCCTCTTCCGGGCTGCCGGCCGCACCCCCAGCGCGGCCAGCACCCCGGCCGCCTTCGCATGGGTCTCGGCGACCTCGCTGTCCGGGTCGGAGTGGCGGACCAGCGTCGCTCCGACGGGCACCCGCAGACGGCCGTCGGCCGAGATGTCGGCGGTACGGATCAGGATCGGCGAGTCCAGGGTCTGCGCCCCGCCCGGCTCCTGCCGCAGCAACGCCAGCGCGCCCGCGTAGTACCCGCGACCGCCCGGTTCGTACCGCTCGATGACCCGGCAGGCGTTCTGCACGGGCGAGCCGGTGACCGTCGCCGCGAACATGGTCTCCTTCAGCACCTCCCGCACATCCAGCGAGGAACGCCCGCGCAGCTCGTACTCCGTATGGGCGAGATGGGCCATCTCCTTGAGCCGCGGTCCGATCACCACCCCGCCCATGTCGCCGACCGTGCACATCATCTTGAGTTCCTCGTCGACCACCATGGAGAGCTCGTCCCGCTCCTTGCGATCGGCGAGGAAGGCCAGCAGGCTCTCGACCGTCGGGCCCTCGGCGGGGTAGCGGTAGGTCCCGCTGATCGGGTTCATCACGACCGTCCCGCCGGACATCCGCACGTGCACCTCGGGGCTGGCGCCGACGAGCGTCCGCCCGCCCGTCGCGGAGGGCCCCTCGGGGCCGCTGTCGCCCGTGTGCACGACGAACGTCCAGTACGCGCCCCGCTCACCGGCCAGCAGCCGTCGGAAGAGGGCCAGTGCGTCGGCCCGGCCGAAGCCGGGAATCTCCCCCCGGAAGGTCCGGCGGATGACGAAGTTCGCCCCCTCGCCCTGCCCGATCTCGTCCTCGATGACGCGCCGGACGATCCCGGCGTACTCCTCGTCGGGGACGTCGAAAGCACCGTCCTCGACCGTCACGGCATGGTCCGGCAGCTGCTCCAGCACCTCGGCCAGCGGCAGCACGCAGGTCTCTTCCGCGACCAGCACGGACAGCGGCGTTCCGTCGTCGCGCACATCGAAACCGCGCTCGGCGATCTGCCGGAACGGCACCAGCGCGAGCGAGGGCAGTGCGCCGACCGGAAGGTCGGCGAGCCGGTCCACTTCCCGCACCCGGCCGATCAGCACCTCCACGGTGTCCTGGTCATGGCCGGGAGTGCGGCGGCGCAGCAGTGCGAACGGCGGGCAGTCGTCGGCGAGAAGCCTCTCGACGACGCGAGCGGTGCGGTGCGGCATGGGTTGTTCCTTCCGGGAGGGAGGAACGGCCCCCGGAACGCGGAGAAGGCCGCCCCTCGGGCGGCCTTCGCGTGGTCTGTCGCGCGATCGATCAGTGGGCCGCCGGATGAGCGGTCCACCACCAGTTCTGGGTCGTCTGCGCGAACATGCTCCGAACCTTAACGGATGACCATGCCGTCCGAGCACGCGTCTCAACTGCTGAGCTTGAGGCAGGACGCACCGCCCGACACCGTAATGTTGTCCGTGTGACCGTGAACGCCAATACCTCCGTCGCCGGTGGCCACACCTGGCGAGACCTTCCCGCGGCGCAGCAGCCCGAGTACCCCGATGCCGAGGCTCTGCGCGATGCACTCGCGGACCTCGCGTCGTATCCCCCGCTCGTCTTCGCGGGTGAGTGCGACCAGCTGCGTGCCCGTATGGGAGCCGTCGCCAAGGGCGAGGCGTTCCTGCTGCAGGGCGGCGACTGCGCCGAGGCCTTCGACGCCGTGTCGGCCGACCACATCCGGGCCAAGCTGAAGACGCTGCTCCAGATGAGCGCCGTCCTGACCTACGCGGCCTCGGTACCCGTCGTCAAGGTGGGCCGGATCGCCGGGCAGTACTCCAAGCCGCGCTCCAAGTCGACCGAGACCCGCGACGGCGTCACCCTGCCGACCTACCGCGGCGACTCCGTCAACGGCTTCGCCTTCACCGAGAAGGCCCGCGTCCCGGACCCGGAGCGGCTGAAGCAGATGTACCACGCATCCGCTTCCACGCTGAACCTGGTGCGCGCCTTCACCACCGGCGGTTACGCCGATCTGCGCCAGGTGCACGCCTGGAACCAGGACTTCGTGAAGTCGTCGCCGTCCGGCCAGCGCTACGAGGCGCTCGCCCGCGAGATCGACAACGCGCTGAACTTCATGAAGGCGTGCGGCACGGATCCGGCCGAGTTCAAGGCGGTCGAGTTCTACTCCTCGCACGAGGGCCTGCTGCTGGACTACGAGTCGGCGCTGACCCGCACCGACTCGCGCACCGGAGAGCTGTACGACACCTCCGGCCACTTGATCTGGATCGGTGAGCGCACCCGCCAGATGGACGGCGCGCACATCGAGTTCGCCTCGAAGATCCGCAACCCCCTCGGCATCAAGCTCGGCCCGACGACCACCGTCGACGAGGCGCTCGGCTACGTCGACCGCCTCGACCCCGAGCGCGAGCCCGGCCGGCTGACCTTCATCGTCCGCATGGGCGCCGACAAGGTCCGCGACAAGCTCCCCGAGCTGGTCGAGAAGGTGACCGCCTCCGGTGCGGTGGTCGCCTGGGTCACCGACCCGATGCACGGCAACACCTTCGAGGCCGCCTCCGGCCACAAGACCCGTCGTTTCGACGACGTCCTGGACGAGGTGAAGGGCTTCTTCGAGGTGCACAAGGCCCTCGGTACGCACCCGGGAGGCATCCACGTCGAGCTGACCGGTGACGATGTCACCGAGTGCGTCGGCGGCGGACACGAGATCTTCGTGGACGATCTGCACCAGCGCTACGAGACGGCCTGCGATCCGCGGCTCAACCGCAGCCAGTCCCTCGACCTGGCGTTCCTGGTCGCCGAGATGTACCGGGACCAGTAGGCGCCACCGCAGGCAGCGCGCGCAGGACCGTGGGGCACGGATCGATGTGATCCGTGCCCCACGGAGCGTTCTGAGGCTTTCGAGGACTTTCGGCGCCGGGTAAGGTTAGGTTAGCCTCACCGATTAGCGGGGGGTGGCAACGGCCGATCCCGCCGGGAGGTGAACCGCATGTACGTCTGCTCGTGCTTCGGCATTACGGAGAAGCAGGTCAAGGAACATGCGGAAGCCGGGGCGTGCACGCCCCGCCAGATAGCCTCCGCCTGCAAGGCGGGCACGGACTGCGGTGGCTGTGTCCGCGCCATCCAGGCCGTCCTCGGCCGCGGCGCCTGTCCGCGCCGCGAACTGCTCGACGGGAAGCGCGCTCCCGGCACCCCGGCCGACGCCGCCCCCAGGACGGCTCCCGCCGTCGCCCCCGGTGTGACCCCGGGCATCCGGCTCTCCGAAGCGGCCTGACCGCCGCGAAGGCCGGGGTTCGGCCCTGGGCTCCGGTGCCGGCGACTCGTACGTCCAGTCCGAGGTCTTCCGGCCGGCACATCGAGAGCACGCACCCCGCGCCGCTCCTTGACGGGCGAACGTTGCCTGCCGCGCCCGCCGGGAATTACGGGACAGCCCTCAGCTGTCCGGCTGCTCGATCTGCTGGGCGATGTACAGCGCCTCACCGAGCTTCTCGACCAGTTCCAGCTGGGTGTCGAGATAGTCGATGTGGTGCTCCTCGTCGGCCAGGATCGACTCGAAGATGTTTGCGGACGTGATGTCGCCCTTGCCGCGCATCAGCTCGATCCCGCGCTTGAGGCGGTCGATCGCCTCCACTTCGACCTGGCGGTCGGCCTGGAACATCTCGGTGACGGTCTGCCCCACCCGTACGTGGAACAGCCGCTGGTAGTTGGGCAGTCCATCGAGGAAGAGGATGCGGTCCGTGAGGATCTCGGCGTGCTTCATCTCGTCGAACGACTCGGAGCGGGTGTACTTCGCGAGCTTCGTCCAGCCGAAGTTGTCCTGCATCTTCGCATGCAGGAAGTACTGATTGATGGCGGTCAACTCGGCGGTCAGCTGCTCGTTCAGGAACTCAAGGACCTCGGGGTCGCCCTGCATCGCAGAGACTCCTTCCAACCGGTGAACGGGGCAAGTTGGCCGCATCCTCGCATCGCACCCGATGATCGTCCAGTAAGTGCATACTTAGTACGGGTTGCCCGAATTGCCCCTGTCCTGGTCGGAACCATACCTGCCCGTCTGTCACCATGGAGTCATGGGTCAGCCGGAAAGCCGGGAAAACAGCGCGCCAGAGCCGTCCGAGCTTCCGCCGGGACAGCGACTCCAGCGCGGCTGGCCGGTCACCCACTACGGGCCGGTTCCCAAGTTCAAGCCCGACCGTTGGGAATTCCGGGTGTTCGGCGCCACGGCGGACGGCGAGAAGCACTGCTGGAACCACCAGGAGTTCTCGGTGCTGCCGTTCACCTCGGTCGTGGCCGATCTGCACTGCGTCACCAAATTCAGCATGCTCGGCGCCGAGTGGGGCGGAGTGCTCGCCCGTACGGTCCTGGAGCTCGCGCCCCCCGCGCCGCACGTCACGCACGTCATGGTCTGGGCCGAGTACGGGTTCAGCTCGAACCTGCGGTTCTCCGACTTCGCCTCGGACCGAACACTTTTCGCCACCCACAAGGACGGCGAACTGCTCACCGCCGAGCACGGTTTCCCGCTCCGGCTCATCGTGCCGCACCTCTACGCCTGGAAGGGGCCCAAGTGGGTCCGCGGCGTCGAGTACATGACGGCCGACCGCCGCGGTTTCTGGGAGGAGCGCGGCTATCACAACATCGGCGACCCGTGGCGCGAGCAGCGCTACTCCTACCAGGAGGAGCCCGGGGACGGCCCCGAGCTGTGACCCGACGGCCCGAGGCCGGGCCGCACACGTCCCCGGCGCGTGGTGGCCGGCCGAAGCGGCGGCAAGGCGCTCAGCCCCGGTGGCGCAGCCCCTTCAGCCGGGCCACATCCGCCGCGTGGCCTTCCTTGCCGCCCGGAGTCTCGATGATCAGCGGTACGCCGGCGGTCGCCGGATGGGAGAAGAGCTCCCGGAACGGCTCCTCCCCGATGTGACCGGCGCCGATGTTCTCGTGCCGGTCCTTGTGGGCTCCCACGACGTCCTTCGAGTCATTGGCGTGGATCAGTTTCAGCCGGCCTTCGCCCACCGTCCCGACCAGGAGATCCAGGGTCTGCCGCATGCCCTCAGGGCCCGTCAGATCGTGACCGGCCGCGTAGATGTGGCAGGTGTCGAGGCACACGCCGAGCCGGGGATGGGCGTCGAGCGCTTCGAAGTACGGGCCGAAGTCCCAGGTCCGCGAGCAGAGCGAGAAACCCTGCCCTGCGGTCGACTCCAGGAGCAGCCAGGGGTCGTCGTCGTGCGTCAGCTCGTCCAGGAGCGGCCGCATGTGCGTGCGGACCTGGGCGAGGGCCTGCGCGTGCGGCCGGCCGCCGGTCGCCGAGCCGGTGTGCACCACGACGCCCAGGGCGCCGATCTCGCGGGCCCGGCGCAGCGAGTGGCGCAGTGACTCCACGGACTTCTCGACGGTGGCCTCGGTGTGCGAACCGAAGTTGATCAGATACGGGGCGTGGACATAGACGGGTAGGGACTGGGCGTCGCACTCGGCGCGGAACTGCTCGTCCTGGGCCGGGTTGCCGACGGGTGTCGCCCAGCCGCGCGGGTTGGCGACGAAGACCTGGACGGCCTCCGCCCCCATCTCGCGCGCGTAGGGGAGGCCGACCTTGGCGAGGCCGCCGGCCACGGGAACATGGCCGCCGACGGGGTTGCGCATGTGGATCTAGAGTCCCTTGGTCTTGATGGTGATGGTGCTTCCTTCGGGGGCCTGCTCGCCGCCGTCGACGGACTGGCTCGCGACGGTGTCGCTGAAGGAGAGGAACGGCCGCTGGACCTTGACCTCGAAGCCCGCGTCCTCCAGCGCGCTCCTGGCCTCGTCGACATCCTTGCCGGTGACGTCAGGGACGTCGATCATCCGCGGTCCCTTGGAGACCGTGAGCGTGACGCTGTCGCCCTCGGCGGCCTCGGCGCCCTCGCCCGGCGACTGACGGGCGACGTCGCCCGCGTCCTCGGGGGCGTTGACCCGGTCGGGCAGCACCTTGGCCTTCAGCCCCTTCTCCGCCAGCGCGGCGGTGGCGTCGGCGACGGACAGTCCCGTGACATCGGGGATGTCGACCGGAGCGCCCTTGCTGACGACGAGGGCGATCGCGGAGTCCGGGTGGCGTTCGGTGCCCGAAACCGGATCCGTACGGATCACGTCGCCCCGTTCCGTCTCCTCGCTGAACTCCGTGGTGACCATGCCGGGTACCAGACCGGCCTTCTTCAGCGCGCGCCTGGCGTCCGCGAGCGAGAGGTCCTGGACATCGGGCACCTTCACGATCTCGGGGCCGCGCGAGATGACGAGCGTCACCGCGTCGTTCCCCCGGACACGGGCGCCGGACTTGGGGTCGCTGCTGATGACCTTGCCGCGCTCGACGGTGTCGCTGTAGTCGCGCGTGACGCCCTTGAGGCCCAGACCGGCGCCCGAGAGCCGGTCCCGGGCGGTCTTCTCGGTCTGGCCGAGCACGGACGGAACCCGGGTGAACTGCCCGGAGTTGATGTACCAGACGCCGGTACCGATCCCCAGCGCCAGGAGCACGGCGACGACCACGGCGACGACGGAGCGTCGCGGACCGCGGCGCCGCAGGCCGGGCCGAGCGGGCCGCGGCGGCACCGGAGGGGGCATCTCCAGCCGGCTGGTGTGATGGGCGACGCCCTGATCGGCCGGGAGCAGCCTCGGGATCACGCTCGTGCGGTCCTCGGCGGCGTCGTGCGCCTCGGCCAGGGCCTGCGGCGGTACGGCGTCCAGCTGGGCTTCGGTGAGGCCGGACCGGGCCTCACGGGCCTCGGCGAGCAGCGCCACCGCGTCGAACGGGCGGATCTCGGGGTTCCGGGCGGTGGCGCTCGCCACCAGGTCGTCGAGCGCGACCGGGAGCCCGGGGACGGCGGCCGACGGGGCCGGGACGTCCTCGTTGAGATGCTGGTAGATGACCTGGGCGGGTGTCTCGCCGGTGTGCGGCTTGGAGCCGGTCAGCATCTCGTACAGGACGACACCGCAGGCGTACACATCGGTGCGGGTGTCCGCCGTGCCGTCCTCTATCTGCTCGGGGGCGAGATAGGACACGGTGCCCAGGACCGATCCGGTGGTGCTGGTGACGGCGCCCACCGCCCGTACGAGACCGAAGTCGGCGACCTTCACCCGGCCGTCGTCCCCTATGAGGACGTTCTCCGGCTTCATGTCGCGGTGCACGAAGCCCGCCCGGTGCGCGGCGCCGAGGGCGGCGAGGACGGGTTCCAGGATGTCCAGCGCGGCCCTCGGCTGGAGGGCGCCACGGTCGCGCAGCACGTCGCGCAGGGTGCAGCCCGCGACGTACTCCATCGCGAGGTAGACGTACTGGCCCTGGGCGCCCTGGTCGAAGACCGCGACCACATTGGGGTGCGCCAGCCGGGCCACGGACTTGGCCTCGCGGATGAAGCGCTCGACGAACGAGGCGTCCGTGGCGAGTGCCGGATGCATCACCTTGAGGGCGAGCACCCGGTCGAGCCGGGTGTCCACGGCCCGGTAGACCGTGGCCATGCCGCCCACGGCGATGCGGGCATCGACGCGGTAGCGGCCGTCGAGCAGCTGCCCGACGAGAGGGTCCTGGAGGGTCGTATCCACGCAAGCGAGTCTACGAGCCGCCACGGACACGCCCCACGCGTCGGGGCGGACCCGGGGCAGTACTGCAGCGGAGCCGTGACAGGGACATGCGATCCACGGTGTCCGACCGGGTCCTGGCGGGCCGGTCCCGGTCGGTCAGAACGCCGGGCGCTCCGGGTCCAGCGCCGCGCGTCCCCCCACGGGCGACGATGCCTCGGCGAAGTGGCGGCGCGGGATCCGGCCCGCGCGGTACGCCAGGCGCCCGCCCTCCACCGCGTGACGCATCGCCGCGGCCATCAGCTCCGGCTCCTGGGCCCGGGTCACCGCGGACGCCAGCATCACCGCCGCGCACCCCAGCTCCATCGCGAGCGCCGCGTCCGAGGCCGTCCCGGCGCCCGCGTCGAGAATCACCGGCACCCGGGCCTGCTCGACGATCAGCCGGAAGTTGTGCGGATTGCGGATGCCGAGGCCGGAACCGATGGGGGAGCCGAGCGGCATCACCGCCGCGCACCCCACGTCCTGGAGCCTGCGGGCCAGCACCGGGTCGTCATTGGTGTACGGCAGCACGGTGAAGCCGTCGTCCACCAGGATCTCGGCGGCGTCCAGCAGCTCGATCGGGTCGGGGAGCAGAGTCCGCTCGTCGGCCACGACCTCCAGCTTGACCCAGTCGGTGCCGAGCGCCTCGCGCGCCAGCCGGGCGGTCAGCACGGCCTCGCCCGCGGTGAAGCAGCCCGCGGTGTTCGGCAGGACGCGAATGGAGAGCCGCTGGAGCACGGAGAGCACCGAGCCCTGCACGGTCGGATCGAGACGGCGCATCGCGACGGTGGTCAGCTCGGTGCCGGAGGCGGTCAGGGAACGCTCCAGGACGTCGAGGCTGGGAGCCCCGCCCGTCCCCATGATCAGCCGGGAGCAGAAGGCGGTGCCGCCGAGGGTGAAGAGGTCGTCGGACATGCTCAGCCTCCCTGGACCGCGGTCAGGACCTCGACGCGGTCACCGTCGCGGAGCGTGGCGGTGGGCCACTGGCCGCGCGGGACGACGGTCTCGTTGACGGCGGCCGCGACGCCGGAGGGCGCGGCGGTCAGCGTGGCGACCAGCGCCTCCAGGGTGGTGCCCGCGGCGAGCGGACGGACCGCCCCATTCACGGAAACGGAAACGGAAACGGACACGGAATCGGGGGCGGGCGCGGAGGCGGAGGCGGAGGCGGAGGCGGGCGCGGAATCGGAGGCGGGTACCGGCTCGAAGTCCGGCGTGGACGGGGAGGCGGGCACGGGCTCGGAGCGATGTGCGGGCGCGGTCATGCGGGCTGCTCCTGACGTACGGAGACGGCGGCGGACGGGAAACGGCGCGGCGTGAAGGGGAGGGCCGGCTCCGGCAGCTCGCCGCCGGCCAGGAGGTCCGCCATGACGTCACCGGTGACAGGGGTCAGCAGCACCCCGTTGCGGTGGTGGCCGGTGGCGAGGTGGAGACCGGGCAGGGCGGTGGGGCCGAGCAGCGGGGCGTTGTCGGGGGAGGTGGGGCGCAGACCGGCCCGCGTCTCGGCGAGGGGCAGTTCGGTGATGCCGGGAACCAGCTCGTGGGCGTCCCGCAGCAGTTCGTAGACGCCGCCCGCGGTGACGGTGGTGTCCCAGCCCATCTCCTCGCTGGTGGCGCCCACGACCAGTTCGCCGCTCTCGCGCGGTACGAGGTAGACATGACTGCCCCGGACGACGGCCCGGACGGTCCGGCTGAGGAAGGGCGCGTACGCGGTGGGCACGGTCAGCCGCAGCACCTGCCCCTTCACCGGCCGGACCGGCGGCACGACCTCGTCCGGAAGCCCCGGGAGCCGGCCGCTGAGGCTGCCCGCGGCGAGCACGACCTGGTCGGCGGCGAGCTGTGTACCGTCGGCGAGCACGGCTCCGGCGGCCCGGTCGCCCACCACCGTCAGCCGCTCCGCCCAGCCGCGGTGGAAGACCACCCCGGCCCGCTCGCAGGCGGTCAGCAGCGCGGCGGCCAGTCGGCGGGGATCGATCTGGTGGTCGCCGTCGACCCGCAGACCGCCGCGGACGCCCGGCGCGAGCATCGGCTCCAGCCGACGGCATTCGCGGCCGGTGAGCCACTCCGACTCCAGGCCCGAACGTCGCTGCAGGGCATGCAGCTCCCGCAGATGGGTGCGGTCGTCGGCGTCCAGCGCGACGGCCAGGGTGCCACAGGTCCGGAAGCCGGTCTTCTGCCCGCTCGCCTCTTCCAACTCGGCCACGAAGGCCGGATAGCGGGCGGCGGAGGCGACACTGAGAGCCAGCAGCATCTCTTCGCCGTAGTGGAGTTCGGTGACGGCGGCCAGCATGCCGGCCGCCACCAGGGCGGCGCCGCCGCCCGGTTCGGGATCGGCGACCGCGGTGCGCAGTCCGCGTTGCGCGGCCCGCCAGGCGGTCACCAGACCGATGATCCCGCCCCCGATGACGAGGACGTCGGATCCGTTTCCGTTCCGAGAGGAACGCATGGGTCCGTTCCGAGAAGAACGCATGGGCGTCCAGCCCCTCCCTTCGCCGGCATGACCCGGATCAGGTTCGTACGGTCGGAGGCCGCCCCAGCCTCCCTCTCAGCCCGGTGCGTCCGGGCTCCCGCGAGTGTCTTACCGTGGCCACCCTAAACCCCGCCCCGTCATGTCTTTCGCGGTCCTGCAACGGGACCGCCGGCCTCCGGGCCCGGCATGACGGTTGCCCCCTGTCGACGACATGACCCGGAGGTGGTGTCACCGGGCCCGGAAGGTGTCGGCACAGACGCTGATGAGAGGCACGGCCTGTTCCGGCAGGACCAGCGGTGGGAAGGGGAGTCGCAGGAGGACAGCGGGACGAGCACGGTGGGAGAGCCGCCGCTGTCCTGACGTTCCGTCACGTGCTTAAGGTGTACGGGTGAGCGAGCAGCAGCAGTCAGACCGGCCGGACCGGCGGGCAGGGCGCCGCGTCGTCATCGTCGGCGCGGGCATGGCGGGTGTGCAGACGGCGGTGGCTCTGCGGGAACAGGGTTTCACCGGCCCCGTCACCCTGATCGGCGCCGAGCCCCACCAGCCCTACGACCGGCCCCCGCTGTCCAAGGCCGTCCTGCTCGGCACGGCCGAAGGCTCCGCCTTCGACATCGACTTCGAGGCGCTGGACATCGATCTGCGTCTGGGCCGCGAGGTCACCGGTGTGCGGCCGGGCGCGCATGAGCTGGACACCCTGTCGGGGCCCGTCCCCTACGACGTCCTGGTGATCGCGACCGGCGCCGAACCGGTCGTCCTGCCCGGCACCGAGGGCGTCCCCGGCGTCCATCTGCTGCGCACCCTCGACGACGCGGCACGGCTGCGGCCCGTCCTCGACGAGCGGCACGGCGTCGTGGTCGTCGGCGCGGGCTGGATCGGTGCCGAGTTCGCCACCGCGGCCCGCGCCGCGGGCTGCGCGGTCACCGTCGTGGAGGCCGCCGACCGGCCCCTCGCCGGCGCGATGCCCGCGGAGGTCGCCGCCCCGATGACCGCCTGGTACGCGGAGAGCGGCGCCGAACTCCTCACCGGAGCCCGGGTCGCCCGCATCGAACCCGGCCGGGTGATCCTCGCGGACGGCCGCACGATTCCGGCCGGAGCGGTCGTCGTCGGCATCGGCGCGCGGCCCGCCACCGACTGGCTGGCCGGTTCCGGTATCGCGCTCGGCCCCGACGGATCGGTGACCGCCGACGAGGCGCTGCGCACCTCGTTCCCCGATGTGTACGCGGTCGGCGACTGCGCCTCCTTCCCCTCCGCCCGCTACGGCGAACGCCTTCTCGTCCACCACTGGGACAACGCCCTCCAGGGCCCGCGGACCGCCGCCGCCAACATCATCGGAGCGGGGTCCGAGGGTGGCCCCGAGCCCCGGACGTACGACCCCGTGCCGTACTTCTGGTCCGAACAGTTCGACCGGTTCGTCCAGTACGCGGGCCACCACGGGGGTGCCGACACCCTGCTGTGGCGCGGCGATCCGGCCGGCCCCTCCTGGACGGTGTGCTGGCTGCGCGAAGGCGTCCTGGTCGCGGTCCTCGCGGTCGGCCGACCGCGCGATCTGGCGCAGGGGCGCAAGCTCATCGAGGCCGGGGCGCGGCTCGACGGGGTGCGCGCGGCCGACCCTTCCGTACCGCTGAAGGCGGCGACCCTCTGACGGAGTACCCCCGTACGGTCGGCCCGGCTTCCGACTGTCGGTGCGGGATGGCACGCTTGTCCCTGTGACCGAGATTGACGCAAAGATCGATGCTCTCGTCCCTGCCTGGCTCCACCTTCCCGACATCGCGGAAATGCTCGATGTCGAGGTGACACGTGTGCGGCAGCTGGTCAAGGAGGGCCAGCTCATCGCCGTACGCCGTGGTGAGAACCGGACGCTTCAGGTGCCGGCCGCCTTCATCGCCGACGACAAGGTGGTCAAGGGCCTCTCCGGCACCCTGACGCTCCTGAGGGACGACGGCTACTCCGTCGAAGAGATGCTGGAATGGCTCTTCACCCCCGACCCGACCCTGCCGGGCACCCCTGCCCAGGCACTGAGCGAGAATCGCGGAACGGAGGTGAAGCGCCGAGCTCAGGCGCTCGCCGTCTGACCGCAGGCCGCGGTTGAGGTGCGGGCCGCCCTGCACGGGGCGGCCCGCACCCCCGCGTCCGTACCGAGAACCGCTCGCTCCCTGGGGGAACCGCGCCATGCCCACGACCCGCGCGCCGCTGTCCGATGCCCGGCTCTATCTGTGCACGGACGCCCGTAAGCGCCAAGGCGACCTCCCCGCGTTCCTCGACGCGGTTCTCGCCGCCGGGGTGGACATCGTCCAACTGCGCGACAAGGGCATGGAGGCGGCCGAGGAGCTCGAACACCTGGCGGTCTTCGCCGAAGCCTGCAGGCGGCACGGCAAGCTCCTCGCGGTGAACGACCGGGCCGATGTCGCCCACGCCATCGGCTCCGATGTCCTCCACCTCGGCCAGGGCGACCTGCCGGTCCCCGCCGCCCGCGCCGTCATCGGCGAGGACGTGGTGATCGGCCGCTCCACCCACGCCGAGTCCGAGGTCGACGCCGCCGTCGCCGAGCCGGGGGTGGACTACTTCTGCACAGGCCCCTGCTGGCCCACCCCGACGAAGCCCGGCAGACACGCCCCGGGCCTGGACCTCGTGCGGTACGCCGCCTCGCTCGGCCCGCGGCGCCCGTGGTTCGCCATCGGCGGCATCGACGCGGGCAATCTCGACGAGGTGCTCGACGCCGGGGCGCGACGGGTCGTGGTCGTACGGGCGATCACCGAGGCCGACGACCCCGGCGCCGCCACCGCCGAACTGGCCGGGAGAATACGGGCGCGCACAGGGACGTGATTCGGCCAGGCGTCCGAAGGATGGACAAGTAATCGGTCAATTCGGACAATTCTCGTTGGACTTGCCCTGTGTCCGTCGCACTCTGGTTAACCTGCCGGTATGGCCCTTGGCACACCTTCTACCAGGACAGATCACGCGCGCACGGTGCGTGACCTCCTTGCGACCGGCAAGACCTCGTATTCGTTCGAGTTCTGGGCGCCGAAGACCGAGAAGGGCGAGCGGAACCTCTGGAACGCGCTGCGCCGCGTCGAGGCGGTGGGGCCGAGCTTCGTCTCCGTGACCTATGGGGCCGGTGGTTCCACCCGCGCCGGGACGGTCAAGGCCACCCAGCAGATCGCCGCCGACTCCACCCTCACCCCCGTCGCGCACCTCACGGCGGTCAACCACTCCGTCGCCGAGCTCCGCAACATGATCGGGCAGTACGCCGACGCCGGAATCCGGAACATCCTCGCCGTGCGCGGAGACCCGCCCGGCGACCCGACGGGTGAGTGGGTCGAGCACCCGCAGGGTGTGCGCTACGCGGCCGATCTCGTCCGGCTCATCAAGGAATCCGGCGATTTCTGCGTCGGCGTGGCGGCGTTCCCCGAGATGCACCCGCGCTCGACCGACTGGGACACCGACATCCGGCATTTCGTGGACAAGTGCCGTGCCGGTGCCGACTATGCGATCACCCAGATGTTCTTCGATCCGGACGACTATCTGCGGTTGCGTGACCGTGTGGTCGCCGCAGGTTGCGAAACGCCGATCATTCCCGAGGTCATGCCGCTGACGAACGTCAAGCAATTGGACCGGTTCGCGCAGCTCAGCAACGCGTCTTTCCCTTCCGCGCTGAAAGAACGGATCCTCGCCGTCAAGGACGATCCCGCCGCTGTACGCTCCATTGGCATCGACTTCGCAACGCAGTTCTGCGCGAAGCTGCGATCCGAGGGTGTGCCCGGACTGCACTTCATCACGCTCAACAACTCGACGGCGACGCTCGAAATCTACGAAAATCTCGGACTGCACAAGCAGTCGTGACCGGCCGTACCCGCCACGATCCGGGGCGGTGGCCGTAGAAGGGGGCGGGCATGGGCTGGACAGTCCTCTACATCGCGTTCGGAATCGTCGCGCTGTGGCTGCTCGGCGAGGTGCTCCTGCAGTACAAGGCGCGGCTGCGCTGGCGTCTGCTCGCCTTCGCGGGCTTCGGCTGTGTGGTCGTCGGCGTACTGATGCCGTCCGTGTTCGTCATCGCCGTCGGCACGATCGCGTTCGCGACCGGTCAGACCTACGTCACGCTGTCCTTCCGGCGCGGCTTCTCGACCGGCTGGGCGATAGGGGGCAACCCCGGCGAGAGCCGCCGCCGCCGGGGTGGGGGAACACGCGGCACACGCGAACCCACGCTTGAGGTGTCGGACCTGGAGATGGAGTCCGGCGAGCAGGTACCGCCCCGGCCGGACACCACGCCACCGGTCGCCGCGGTCTACGCGCCGCAGCCGCTGCCGGACGACACCGGCCAGTACGGCATCTACAGCGATCACCCGCAGGCGCGGCAGGGGCAGAACCAGGACCGGCCGTCCGAGCAGCAGCCCCAGTACGCGTCGTACGAGCCCTACGCCGATCACACCGCCTATCCGTCTCCCGGCCAGGATCCGTACGTGGGGCAGGGCTCCTTCGGCGGTCAGGATCCGTACGCGGGGCAGGGCTCCTTCGGCGGTCAGGACCCCTTCGCCGGGGGGTACGACTACGGCACGGGCGAGCAGCAGTACGCCGCGTACTCCGACCCGTACATCGGGACCGGCACCACCGCGGGCCCCACGCAGTACGCCTCGTACGACAGCTACGGCAACGGATACGACAGCTACGGCGGCCAGCAGCAGTACACGGCCGATCCGTACGCCCAGCAGTACGCCCCCGAGACCCCGCCCGGTGGCGTCTGGGTGCCGCAGCAGCGCGAGGGTGAGCAGTACCCGCCCGCGCCTCCGGAGCCGCCGACGCAGCCCGCCCCGTACCCGAGCGGCTACGACACCGGCTACAACGAGCAGCAGTACCGCTACTGACCACGGCCCCGCAGGGGCGGTGACCCGCCGGAGCGGCTGGAGCGGCCGGAAAGACCGGCAAGGGGCCCGCGACCGGATGTGTCCGACGCTCCGGTCCGTGGCGCGCACCCCTTGTGCCCAGAGGCGTCCGACGCCTCCCGTGGTGCCGGCGGCCTCTTCCTCATCGGGAGCCCCGGAACCCGTCCCCCTCCACGATCAGCCCGGCGACCAGCGCCCCCGACATTCCCGCGTGAGCGAGCCCGCCGCCCGGGTGCGACCAGCCGCCCGCTGCGTAGAGCCCGGGCAGCCGCGTGCGATTGCCCGGATGCAGATACGCGCCTCCTGCCCCGGCCAGCGCGGGCGCGGGCACCGAGCCACCCTCGGCGCCGGTGTCGGCCGCCGTCTCGGCCGGTGTCCGGATCTCGACGTGGAGCAGCCGCTCCCGCAGGCCGGGCACGGCCGCTCCGGCCACCTCGATCAGTGCGTCGGCGCACCGGTCGCGCAATGCCGTGTCCGTCCAGTCCACCGGCCCGTGCGGGGCGACCGTCGCGATCAGGGTCACCGCCTCGTGCGCGTCGTCGGGGCGGGTCGACGGGTCGTCCGGGCGCAGGACCGTCACCGTGGGCCGTCCGGCGACTCCTCCGCCGAACACCGCCTCGCGCTCCGCCGCACCGTCCGCCGGGTGCACCACGGTCCGGTGCACGGCATCCGCGGGCCGGGCACCGCGCAGCGACAGCAGGACCTGGAGCCGGCCGGGCACCACCTCCTGCCTCGGCCGCACCGCGACATCGCCCTCTCGCCGCAGCTCCTGACCGGGCACCAGGCCCGGATGCGGACGGGCCCCCAGCACCACGTGGTCGGCCTCGGCGACCGTCCCGTCCAGGAGCTCGACGCCTGCCGCCCGGCCGTCCTTCTCGAAGACCCGGGCCACCTCGCCGTCGAAGACGAAGGCCACCTTCCGGACCAGGCACCGCTCGTACAGCGCCTGCGCCAGGGCCCGGATCCCACCCAGGACGTACCAGCTGCCGAAGGTCTCCTCCATGTACGGCAGCAGGGCCGCCGCCGCCGGGGCGCGCAGCGGATCCAGGCCGTACGACAGGGCGTACCCGTCGAGGAGGGCGGCCAGCCGGGGGTCCGACAGCTCCCACGCGCCGACCTCCGTCACCGTGCCGGCCCGACGGGCCGGGCGCAGCAGCCGGCGCTGCCGGAGGGCCGGATACGGATCGCGGCCGAGCACCTGCCAGTCGGCGCGCAACGGCTCCTCCAGCAGGGGACGCCGGGAGCGGTCCCAGGCATCGCGCGCCCGGTCGAGGAACGCGCCCCAGGCCGCGCCCGCGCCGCCGCCGAGCGCGGCGTCCAGAGCGGCGACCACCCCGGCCCGTGAGGCGTTGGGCAGCGAGACGGCCGTGCCGTCCGCGAAGACGTGGCGGCTCGCCGGATCGACCTGGGTCAGGGTGACGCACTGCTCCAGCGGCTCCTTGCCCGTCTTCACGAACACGTCGCGGTAGACCGCGGGCAGGTGCAGCAGCGTGGGGCCGGTGTCGAAGGCGAAGCCTTCGTGGGTGTACCGGCCGACCGAGCCGCCGAAGGTCCCCGACCGCTCGTACACCGTCACCCGGTGGCCTGCCACGGCGAGCCGGGCAGCCGCCGCCATCGCGCCCATCCCGGCGCCGATCACCGCAATTCGTGCCATGCCAGTGACCTTAACGGCCACCTGTGACACTCAGTCCAGGGGCCAGTGCGAACCGCTCCCGGCCAGGTGCTTCTCCTCGCGGCGCCGGGCCCTGCGGCGCAGGAACCGGCGGATGCGGGAGGCCAGGAAGATCAGTACCGCTATGCCGAGCAGCAGCAGGACCGCGGCGATGACCGCGGATATCAGCGGATGGAATATCGCGAAGGTGATGATCCCCGCGACGCCCAGGTCCTCGACCGTGCTCACCGCGATGTTGCTGAACGGCTCGGGGGAGGTGTTGACCGCCATCCTGGTGCCGGCCTTCACCAGATGGCTCATCAGCGCGGTCGAACCACCGACGGCCCCGGCCGCCAGCTCCGGCAGCGAACCGCTCTCGCCGGCCAGCAGCGCCGCCACGACGGCCCCGGCGACCGGCCTGACGACGGTGTGCACGGAGTCCCAGACCGAGTCCGCGTACGGGATCTTGTCCGCCACCACCTCGCACAGGAAGAGCACACCGGCCACGACGAGGACGTCCGTGCGCTGCAGCGCACCGGGCACCTCGTCACTGATGCCGGTGGCGCCGAAGAGACCCAGCAGCAGGACCACGGCATAGGCGTTGATCCCGCTCGCCCAGCCGCTTGTGAACACCAGAGGAAGTACGGACACGGACGGGATCGTAACCAAACGGCGTTCGAACCGGGGTGGGTTCCGGTGCACAGCCCTGAGTATCCGTACTCAGGCCAGGAGATGAGTAGGGACGCGGATGGGTTCCCACCTGCGTGGACGGGAGAGTGGAGGGCACGGAGAGGGGCGCGGCCCCGGCACCGCCGGCACGGGGCGGCGGAACGGACGCGGCACTCCTTCCGGAGCGGGGGAGCAGGACGGAGGGCCCGGGGACCACGGGGGAGAACGGCGGTCGCGGGGGAGGCTCTCCGGCAGCACAGCGGACGCCGGTGCGGTGCGGGCTCGGGGGGATCGAGCCTCGCCGGACCGGCGTCCGCTGTGCTGCCGTGCGCGGTCGGCGGAGACCGGGTCAGCGCCCGCTGACCCGCCCGCGCAGCAGCAGCGACAGCGCCGAGTGCACATCGTCGATCGACCGCTCCGGCTGGAACGCCTGCCAGTCCAGCGCCGCCACCAGCACCATGCCGACCAGGGCGGCGGCCGTCAGCCCGATGTCGATCTCCTCGCTGAGCTCCCCGCTCTTCACCCCCGCGCGCAGCACGTCCTCGACGACGGCGACGGCCTCCTGGCGGACCACCAGGAGGGTCGCCTGCCAGGCCCGGTTGGTGCGCCACAGTTCCGCGACGTACAGCTGGGTGAAGGACGGGTAGCGGTCGATGAAGACAAGGCCGGCTCTGATCATCGCGTCCAGGGCCTCGACTGGGGTGCCGCCGCGGTCCTCGGTCTCCTCCGCCGCCGAGCGCAGCGAGGCGGTGAGCAGCCCGACGCCGTGGCGCAGCAGCTCCTCGAAGAGCTCGGTCTTGCTCTTGAAGTTGTAGTAGACCGTGCCCTTGGCGACCCCGGCGCGTTCGGCGATCTCGTCCACCGTGGTCGCCGAGAAGCCCTTCTCCGCGATGAGGGTCACGGCCGCCTCGTAGAGTTTCTGCCGGGTGGCCTGGCGGCGCGTGGTGCTACTGCTTTCCATGCCTCTGATTCTCACAGGTCCGGGCCCCCTCACAGACTCAGCTCCGGATGGAGCCTCACAGACTCAGCTCCGGATGGAGCCGCTCCGGAGTCCACACCTGCTTGCGGCGGGCGGAGACCGCGGTCAGGGCGAGTGCCCCGGCCGTGAAGGCCGACAGCACCGCGCAGCCCTGCCAGACGGGGCCGAGCCCGCCTCCCGTGATCAGCCGGCGCAGCCCCTCAACGACGTAACTCATCGGCAGGTAGGGGTGGATGGCGTTGAAGAACCCGGGGCTGGTCTGGACGGGATACGTCCCCCCGGCCGACGTCAGCTGGAGCATCAGGACAGCCAGCACGAGAATCCGTCCCGCAGCTCCGAACCGGGCATTGAGCCACTGGACGATCGCCGCGAAGCAGCAGGTCACCAGGGCCAGGAAGCCGATCGTCCCGACGGCGCGGGCCATCTGCAGCCCCAACCCCCAGTGCAGTACGGACATCAGGGCGGCCACCTGGACCAGACCGATCGCGGCCACCGGCAGCCAGCCCGCGAAGGCGATCCGCCAGGCGGAGGCCCCGGCGGCGAGCGCGCGCCGGTTGAGCGGCTGAATCAGCATGTACGCCACCATCGCGCCGACCCAGAGGGAGAGCGGGATGAAGTACGGGGCGAAGCCGGTGCCGTAGTTGGGGGCCGCGTGCAGCGACGAGGAGGCCAGCCGCACCGGGTCGGCCATGACGTCCGTCCGCGCGTCGCGGTCCTTCTTGTCGTAGTCGGGAATCCTGCCGACACCGTCGTTGAGCCCCTGGGCGAGGGCAGCCGATCCGTCGCCGAGCCGGATCAGGCCACCGTCCAGGTCGTTCGCGCCCTTCTTCAGATCGCTCACCCCGGTGTCCAGCTCGGCGGAGCCGGTCCTGGCCGAGACCAGGCCGGTGCGCAGTTCGCCCGCTCCCGTGGCGACTTCGTGGGCGCCGGTGTTGAGCGCGTTGACCTTCTTCACGGCGGACTTCAGGTCCTTGTCCAGGTGCGGCGCGCTCTCGGCCAGGTCCTCGGCCTTCTCCTGGAGGGAGGTCAACCGGGTGCGCAGCTTCTTCAGATCGCCGTCCTGGTTCGCCACCAGCGCGTTCACCTCGTCGGCGACCTTCGTGACATCGGCCGCGGCGGTGTTCGCGCGCTTCAGCGACGGGCAGACGGCGGGGTCGGCGAGCGGCTGCTCCGTGCAACGGCTGCGGTAGACCTCCGCCAGGTCGTCGGATGCCGTGTGGGCGGCCGTGGCCGCGGCGGGCGCCGTCTTCACCAGCAGGTCGAGGTTGTCCCGCACGGTCTGCGAGGTGTCGGCGACCAGCCGGGCGGTGTCGCCGACGGACGTGCCGTGGTCCTTCAGGAACGGGCGGACATCGGCTGCCATCCCGTTGACCTTGTCGGCGAGCGACTGGGTGCCGTCGGCCACGTGCCGGGAGCCGGTTTCGAGGTCGGCCGCGCCCTTGTTCAGCCTGACGATCCCACCGGCCAGACTGCTGCTGCCTGCCTTGGCGTTCTTCAGTCCGTCCGCGAGGTCCTTCGAGCCCTTCTTCGCCTTGTCGATGCCGCCTTCGAGGTCGTCGGCGCCCTTGGCGGCCTGCGCCGTGGCGTCGTGGAGGTCGGAGAAGCTGATGAAGATCCGGTCGAGGAAGCCGCGCGAGGCGTTGACCGACGCGGCGGTGCGCACCTCCGAGAACACCGTCCGGGAGATCTGCCCGACGATGTAGTTGTTGGCGTCGTTGGTCCGCACCTGGAGTGCGCCCGTCTCGGGGGAGTCGCCCGAACTGGAGGCGATCCGCCTGCTGAAGTCCGACGGCATGGTGAGCGAGAGGTAGTACGTACCGTCCTCGACGCCCTTGTGCGCCTCGGCGGCGCTCACCTCGTGCCACTCGAAGGTCCGGGAGTCGAGGAGCTTGCCGGTGATCTCGTCGCCGACCGCGATGCGCTTGCCCGCGGCGGTGGCCCCTCTGTCGTCGTTGACCAGTGCGACGGGGATCTTGTCGAGACGGCTGTACGGATCCCAGAAGGAGCACAGGTAGAGGGCGCCGTAGAGCAGCGGCAGCAGCAGGAGCGCGATGAGTGCGGCGACCGGCAGCCTTCCCCTGCCGAAGCGCTTCAGCTCAAGAGCGGCCAGTTTCGGCGAACGCATCGTCCGCTCCCTCCTCGGTAGTGGTGCTCACGGCTTCGTCGTTCTGCGCGTGGGCCGGCGGGGCGGCGGTGCCGGTACGCACGGTGACGGTGTTCCCGGGGGCCTGGCTGCACACGGCGAGCACGGTCGTCCCGCTGTCGGCGACGGACCGCAGCAACTCCCAGGCCTCGGTCCGTTCGGAGTCGGCGAGCTTGAGATCGGTGTCGTCCACCGCGAGCAGCCGGGGCCGGCCGATCAGCGCGAGCGCGACGGACAGGCGCAGTGCCTCCAGCCGTTCCAGATCCCGTACGGAGGTCCGCTCGGCCTTGGGCAGGGCGGCGGGGTCGAGTCCGGCGGCTTCGAGCGCCGCGTCGATCCGTCCGCGCGCGGTGGCGACGCGCTCGGCGCGCGGACGCAGCAGGGTACGCGGCGAACTGTCGAAGCGGCGCTGCAGCAGGGCCCTCTCGCGCAGGTGCTCGGCGACGGTGAAGGCCGGGTCGAGCTCGTTCACCCCGGGCACCGGGCCCAGGGCGCTGATACGGCGTACGGCGGCCATCCGGCGCGGCAGGCGCAGCCCGTCGATCTCCGCCCGGCCCTCGGTGGGGCGCATCCGGCCGGTGAGGGCGAGCAGCAGGCTGGTGCGGCCGGAGCCGGACGGACCCTCGATCGCCACGAGCGAACCGGCCCCCGCCTCCAGGCCCACGCCCCGGAAGGCCCAGCCGCGCGGCCCCGAGAGCCCGAAGTCCTCGGCGGTGACGGCTGCCCCGTGCGGGCTGTCCGGGCTGTCCACAGACCCCTCCAGAGTTTTGAACTGACCAGTCAGTGCAAAAAGCTAGCCCGAACTCGCGATCGAAGCAAAGGGGCAGGTCAGGAGGTGTGCGGGGGTCGATTGTCAGTGGTGCCCCTCACGATGGACACATACGGCCACGGAGCCGTTACACGAGACAGGAGGTTTCGTCATGGCCCACTCGTCCGCAGCAGCCGCACCCCGGCGCCGCGCAGACGGCCCTGCCCCCTCACTGACCGGCCCGGCACACGACGTCCACCCCGTTCTGCGTCGCACCACGGCGCCGCCCGCCGCCCTCGATCTGCTCGCCCAGGCCCGCGCCGGCCTCGACGAGGCCGCCGTTCTCGATGTTCCGAACGAGCGGTACGCCACCGCCCACCTCGCCGCGCTGCGCACCGCCGCCGCGGTGCTCGCCGTGCGGGGCCGGCCCGAGACCTCCAGGCGGCGCCGGGAGCGGATCCGCAGTGCCTGGGAGGTCCTGCCGGAAATAGCTCCCGAACTGACCGAGTGGAGCGCGCTGTTCGCCTCGGGCGCCCGGCGCAGGGCCCGCGCGGAGGCCGGCATACCGGGCGCGGCCGGCCGGCGGGACGCCGATGACCTGTTGCGTGACGCGGCGATGTTCCTGCGCCTGGTCGAGCGGCTGCTGGTGCTTCAGCCGGTGCTCCCGCAGGCCCGGAGAGAGCGGCCCGACGCGGGATGACGGCACCAGGAGCGCGAGGCAATAGGGTGGAGAGCACCAGTACCACCTGCACTGTTCACGCTCCGCCGTCCGTGGCGGCACCGTGCCGAGGAGTCATCTGCCGTGTCGGACCAGCTGCGCCCCCGCGCCTCCCTCCGTACCGCCGTGGTCTGGGAGGTCCTGAAGGACGCCCTCGACCGCCAGGTGAAGGCGACCGGCAGGGACGCCCTGGATGTCCTGGACACCGGCGGCGGCACGGGCAACTTCGCGGTGCCGGTGGCCCGTCTCGGCCACCGGGTCACCGTCGTCGACCCGAGTCCGAACGCGCTCTTCGCACTGGAGCGCCGTGCCGCCGAGGCCGGGGTCGCCGACCGCGTCCGTGGGGTCCAGGGCGACATCCACGGCCTGTTCGAGGTGGTCGAGCGCGGTGGATACGACGCGGTGCTGTGCCACGGAGTCCTGGAGTACGTCGACGACCCGGCCGAGGGCGTGCACAACGCGGTCGAGGCGCTCCGCCCGGCCGGTGCGCTCAGCCTGCTCGCCGCCGGGCTCGGCGGCGCGGTCCTGGCCCGGGCGCTCGCCGGCCACTTCAGCGAGGCCCGCCAGGTGCTCGGCGACCCGGCGGGCCGCTGGGGTGCCGGGGATCCGGTGCCCCGGCGCTACACCGCCGAGCAGCTCACCGAGCTGGTCTCCGCGGCGGATGTCGAGGTCGGTGCGGTCCACGGAGTGCGGGTCTTCGCCGACCTCGTACCGGGCGTCCTGGTGGACACCGAGCCCGGCGCACTGGACGCTCTCCTCAAGCTGGAGGCGGCCGTGGCCGAACTGCCCGCCTTCCACTCCGTCGCGACGCAACTGCACGTCCTGGGCACGAAGCGCGGCTGAGCGCGGCCGTGGGCAGGTGGTAGCTCGGTTGTAGCGCGGCTGATCAGGGATGCAGCCGCAGATGGAGTACGGCCCAGGACCCCCGATCGAGGGCTTCGCCCCGTATGATCGAGGGACACCATCCGGCATGACGGAGCGGAGGTTGGGGAATCAACGCCTCAGCAGCTGAGCCGTCGTGGCGGCCCGGACTGGCTGATTGGCAAAGAGGGCGGGTTTCACGGGGGCGATTCCCTGCCTATCCTGGAAGGGCCGCATACCGGCCGCCCCCCGCGGCCGACGACGAGGAGGACTCCGTGCCGCTCTCGGAGCACGAGCAGCGAATGCTCGAGCAAATGGAGCGAGCGCTGTACGCCGAAGATCCCAAGTTCGCGACAGCGCTCGAGGGAAGCGGGCTGCGTACGTACACCCGGCGACGGGTCTACCAGGCGGTCGCAGGCTTCCTGGTTGGTATCGCGCTCCTCATGGCCGGAATGGCCCTGCAGATCTGGATCAGCGTGGTGGGGTTTCTCGTCATGCTCGGCTGCGCGGTCCTTGCGGTCACGGGTTGGCGCAAAGCGCCCAAGCCGGGCGAGCGGCCGGCAGCCGGAAGCGGCGGCGAGAGCCGTCGGCCCAGGCAGCGCCGGACCGTGATGAATCGGATCGAGGAGCGGTGGCAGCGCCGCCGCGACGAGCAGGGCCAATAGGGTCTCGGACAGCCTTCGGGTGAGGGGCGGCCGCATTTTCCGCGACCGCCCCTCACGCGTGCCCGGGACCGGTCCTGGCTGCCCGCCGACCGGTCGCGCTGTCCGCGTCGCGGGTGCCCAGGGCGGGCCGACGTTCTGTCCGTGCCCTGGTCGGACCGGCGGTGCCCGGTTCGGCCCTCGACCGGCGGGCTTCGAAGACCAGCCCTGCCCCGCGATGAGGGAGTGCCCCTGAGCGCGGCGGGCCCTGCGGAGTACCGATCCTGCCCTTGCCGGGACCGGGACGAAGAGTGCAGGACATCCCGGACCGTCCGGCGATCGTGGCGGGGAGGGACCGGCGGGCGACCGCCCCGCTGCCCGCTCGGGTGGGTGTTCCCGTCGTCCCTGCCCAGATGGGTGTCCCTGCCGTTTTCGTCCGGGGGCGCCGTGGAGCCGTGGTTTCTGCTCGGGTGGGTGTCCCCCCGTCCTCGTCCGGGGGCGCCGTGTTCCCCGGCAGGGCATCGTCGTCCCTGTCCGAGGGTGTCGCCGTCATCTCCGTCCGAGGGATGCCGCCGCTCCTGTCATGCCGTTCCGAGGGCGCCGTCCGGAGGGCGCACCGACCACTGACGAGGTGGCCGGTGCGCTCCCGATGCCGTTACCCCTGCTGGCGGGACGGACGGCGCAGCCGACCCGTCCACCGGCCCTGCCGCCACCCGGCCGCCCACTTGCCGGTGAACGCCACCCAGCGATCCGACGCGGCCCAGATCACCCGAACGGCCGAGCGCGGCGCCACGACCGCGCGGATCCGGGCGAACCGGCCGGCCGATGCCCGCAGACCGGCCCGCACCGCCTCCACGTCCTCGGTGAGCCCGGTACCCGAGCGGGGTTCCCGGGCGTAGAGCACCTGTTCCACCGCCCCCGCCACCCGATGCACCGCGGCGGCCTGTTCGGGACCGAGCCGCCCCAGCCGCACCACGCGGGCCGCGGTCTTGCGCGCGGTCTGGGAGTCGTCCGGCTCGATGCCGTGGTCCCACGCCGTGTCGATGATCTCCTGCCAGGCCGCCAGTGTTCTGGCCGTCGCGTCCTCGGGTGTGCGCCCGGCGGAGAAACTCACCCTGCGCCTGCGCGTCCGAAGCCGCCAGAGCATTGGCAGCGACGGCAGCGCCAGGATCACCAGGGCCCCCAGCACCAGGCTCAGAACGGTGCCGGCCGGCGTCCCGGAATCCGTCGGAGCCACCACCCCGGGCGCTTCGGAACTGCCGCACTCGCCCTGCTTGCGCATCTGGGCCGGGCAGCTGTCCGAGACGGACGGTGCGACCGACGGAGCGGTCGACGCGCCCGGCTCCGGCAGGGCCGGGTCGGACGTGCCGCCGGTCGGGGCCTCCGCCCGGGAGTAGGGCGGGGCGCTGCCCCGCGTCGGAGTCGGCTCGAAACGGGTCCACCCGATGCCCTCGAAATACAGCTCCGGCCAGGCATGCGCATCGCGCAGCCCCACCGACACCGCACCGTTCGGCTGCTGGGTGCCGGGGGTGAAACCCACCGCGACCCTGGCGGGAATGCCCAGCGTCCGTGCCATCGCGGCCATCGTGAACGAGAAGTGGACGCAGAAGCCCCGTTTGTCTTTCAGGAACCGGGCGACCGCCGCGCTTCCGGTGCCGGAGCTCACCGAGGTGTCGTAGGTGAAGCCGCCCTCCGAGGCGAAGAAGTCCTGGAGCTTCACCGCCCGCTCGTAGTTGTTGGCCGCGCCCTTCGTCACCTGGTCCGCGGTCTGCCGGACCACCTTCGGCAGGGAGTCGGGGACACGGGTGTACTCGCGCTGCAGATCGGCCGGCGGCGCGCCCGCCGCGGCGAGCTGATCCGCCGTCGGCTGGACCACCAGACTGGAGACCTGGTACTGCGCGCCGCGGGTCGTTTCGCCGCGGTCGCCGACGAGTGTCCGCCCCGCCGGTTCGTACCGCCAGCGCCCGTCGATCGTGACCTCGGTCACGGGGTACGGAAGCGGGAGATAGGTCTGCTGGTAGGAGGGGGATGCGGAGATGTTCGATCTGATCTCCGTGACCGTGACGTCCGGGCCGAGCCCCTCCGGGGCCGGGAGCCGCTTCGGCACATCCTTCAGACGACGCGTGGAGGGCCGCCACTCGTCGCCGGTGAACTGGTCCAGGGCCAGGATCCGCAGATAGAAACCCTGCGGATCACCGGAATTGGTGCGGTAGGACATCACCTCCCGGTTCTCCGGCTGGTTCAGGTTGTTCTGCAGCGAGACCAAGGGGTTGACCGCGGAGATGGTGCCGCCGCCGTTCCCTCTGCCGTTCGCGCCGCCCCTGCCGATCAGCAGGCCGCCGTCGAGCGCGGGCAGCGCCGCCGGTACGACCAGCGAGATGCCCAGCGCCAGCACGCCGATGCGGTGTCCGGTCCGCACCGAAGCCGTCGGACGTCTGACAGCGGTCGCCGCACCGGCCGCCGGACCGTTCGGGGATCCGGCCGCACCGCTGAAGACCCGCCCCCACTGGGAGAGCCGGTCCCGTCCCTCGGCCAGGAGGAGCAGCAGATAGCCGCCGGCCGCGAGCAGGAACCAGAGCCAGTCCGTTCCGCCCTCGGAAAGGCCCGCGGCGACCGAGTACAGCGCGAGGAGCGGCAGACCTGCCGGGGCCGCGCTGCGGAACGTCACAGCGAGGGCGTCCACCAGCAGGCCGACCAGCAACACACCGCCGATCAGCATGAGCCGGATCCCGTCCGTCACGGGCGCCGGAGCGGCGTATCTCCCGACGTCCTCGGCGCCCGACGTGAACAGGTCCGTGAGCCGCTGGACGGCCTCCGGGCCCGGCAGGAAACCGGCCAACGCCTGGGTCCTGGCGAACACCACCGTCAGCAGGACCAGGGTGACCAGCACCTGCGCCGCGACGACCAGCATCCGGGGCACGGGTGCGCGGCGGGCGAGCGCGCCCGTCCCGCATTGGACCGCCAGCAGTGCTGTGGCTTGCACGATCCACCCGGTCGGTTCGACCAGCGGCAGCATCGAGCCCGCCGCCAGCAGCGTCGCCGCGAAGGCGCACAGCGTCAGCCGACCACGACCGCTCATGACCATCCCCCGGAGAAACCCGTCGTGCCATGGGTGGTGCCGCCGACGGCAGTCGACTGCGTCGCCAGGCCCTGGTGTCCCGCCTGCTGCCAGTACGGCGCGAGCCCGGTCCCCGGTGTCACCGCCACCGCCGTCCAGCCCGATTCGCGCAAGCGCCGCAGTCGCCGCTCGAACTCCGTGTCCGCCTGCGCGGGCGCGGCGCCCTGCACCCAGGCCGTGCTGTCGAGGACGAACGCGACGGCGCCGCCACTGCGCTGCCGCATCCGGGCCGCCACCGCCACCTGCTCCTCGTCCAGATCACCGAAGAACGCGATCAGCAGTCCCTCGTTGCCGCCGCGCAGCACGTCGTACGCGCGCGACAGACCACCCCCGTCGGAGTGGTCGACCACCGCGAGGGTGTCCATCATCAGACCCGCGGAGTCGGCGGACTCCTGCGTCGATCCGGCGAAGCCCCCCTCGCCCTCGCCCGGCACCGCGTTCCCGTCGTCGGTGAGCAGCCGGACCGCGAAGCCGCGCTCCAGCATGTGCACCAGCGCGGACGCCGCCCCGGACACCGCCCACTCGAAGGCGGAGTCGGGCCCCGCCCCCTGATAAGCGATGTGCCGGGTGTCCAGCAGCACCGTGCACCTGGCCCGCTGCGGCTGCTCCTCGCGACGCACCATCAGCTCGCCGTAGCGCGCGGTGGAGCGCCAGTGGACCCGGCGCAGATCGTCGCCGTGCCGGTAGCCGCGCGGAATCACGTCGTCGTCACCGGCCAGCGCCAGTGAACGCTGCCGTCCTTCGCCGTACCCGGTGGACTCGCCCGCCAGCCGTACCGGAGGCAGCGGCTCGGTCCGCGGGATGACGACAAGGGTGTCGTACGCGTGGAACGAACGGGTCAGCTCGCACATCCCGAACGGATCGCTCAGCCGCAACTGCAGCGGTCCCAGCGGATAGCGCCCGCGCAGATCCGACCGCACCCGGTAGGAGACCTCGCGACGCCCACCCGCCTCCACCCGGTCCAGCACGAAACGGGGACGCGGCCCGAGCACATAGGGAACCCGGTCCTGCAGCATCAGCAGCCCGGTGGGCAGCCGCGACACGTTCTCCATCCGCAGATGGACCCGTGTCTCCGTGCCGGCGGGCACCCGGGACGGTGAGAGCCGCCGGGTGCCGACGACGCGGTAACGGGTGCGGACGAGCACGACCGCACAGACGAGCGGCAGCGCGGCGAGCAGCAGCCCCACCCGCAGCAGATCCGCCTGGCCGAGCACATACGCACAGATCGCCGCGGCGACACCGGCCGCGAGGAAGGACCGCCCACGCGTGGTCAGCCCGCTCAGCGCGGCCCACAGACCGCCCTTGTCGTCGCCGTCGTCCATCGCGGCCGGCCCCCCGGAGGCCATCAGACCCGCCGTACGCCGGGCTGCTGCCGGCCGTACACCGGACGGTCCGGCTGGTGCGGGGGCCGTACCTGGGTGACGCCGCCGTCGGCGGTGGGTACCGGTGTCTGCCCCACGATCTCCAGCACGACCTGCTCGGCGGTACGACGGTTCAGCTGGGCCTGGGCCGTCGGCAGCAGCCGGTGCGCGAGCACCGCGACCGCCAGCGCCTGCACGTCGTCCGGCAGGCAGTAGTCCCGGCCGCTCAGTGCCGCGGAGGCCTTCGCGGCGCGCAGCAGGTGCAGAGTGGCCCGCGGCGAGGCGCCGAGCCGGAGATCGGGATGGCTGCGGGTGGCCGCGACGAGTTCCACCGCGTACCGCCGCACGGCGTCGGCCACATGGACCGTCCGCACCGCGTCGATCAGCTTCACGATGTCGTGCGCGTGCGCCACCGGCTGCAGATCGTCGAGCGGCGAGGTCCCGCCGTGCACGTCGAGCATCCGCAGCTCGGCGTCCGCACTCGGATAGCCGATCGACACCCGTGCCATGAACCGGTCGCGCTGAGCCTCGGGCAGCGGATAGGTGCCCTCCATCTCCACCGGGTTCTGCGTGGCCACCACCATGAACGGGTCGGGCAGCTCGTACGTGTGCCCGTCGCTGGTGACCTGGCGCTCCTCCATCGACTCCAGCAGCGCCGACTGCGTCTTCGGCGACGCCCGGTTGATCTCGTCGCCGATCACGACCTGGGCGAAGATCGCGCCCGGTTTGAATTCGAAGTCGCGTCGCTGCTGGTCGAAGATGGACACGCCGGTGATGTCCGAAGGCAGCAGGTCCGGTGTGAACTGGATGCGCCGCACCGAGCAGTCGATGGACCGCGCCAACGCCTTGGCCAGCATGGTCTTGCCGACGCCGGGAACGTCCTCGATGAGGAGATGTCCCTCCGCCAGCAGCACGGTCAGCGAGAGCCGTACGACCTCGGGCTTGCCCTCGATCACACTCTCCACCGATCTGCGCACCCGCTCCGCTGTCGTGGTCAGATCTGTGAGGCTCGCTCGATCGTCATAGGTCGTCACCCGGCCCTCCTCGGCCCTGTCCCGCGCTCACAAGGAGCAGGGGATACCCCATCCACGGGCCGGCGCGCACGCAGCGGCGCCGCCCACCCCGAAACATGGGCACCCCTTCGGGAACGTCCGACGGGATGCCACATGTGCATTCTTGTTGCCGTTACCGCTTCGTGTCACTTGCCTGTGGACAAGTGGGGGCGATATGTCGGGGTCGATGGGGTTATCGGTTCCCGGTGAGCACGGTCCGGGTGGTCAGGAGGTGGGAAGGATCTCGCGCAGCAGGCCGGTGGTCACATCGAAGACGAAGCCGCGGATGTCATCGGTGTGCAACAGGAAGGGCGAGGTGCGCACGCGCTGCATCGACTGACGTACGTCCTGGTCGGCGTCCTTGTACGCCTCGACCGCCCAGACCGGACGCTGGCCGACCTCGGCCTCCAGCTCCTGGCGGAATTCCTCGGTGAGCGATTCCAGGCCGCAATTCGTGTGATGAATGAGGATGACGCTGCGGGTGCCGAGCGCCCGCTGGCTGATGGTCAGTGAACGGATCACGTCGTCGGTGACCACGCCGCCCGCGTTGCGGATGGTGTGGCAGTCGCCGAGCGACAGGCCGAGTGCGTCGTGCAGGTCGAGCCGGGCATCCATGCAGGCGACCACGGCGACGCGCAGCACCGGCTTGGCATCCATGCCCGGGTCTTCGAACGCGGAGGCATACCGCACGTTCGCCTCGACGAGACCGTCGGTGACGGTCCCGCCGGTGCGGGCCCCGTCGGCGGCGGGGGAGGTGGGCCGGGCGGAAGACTGAGCGGAAGTCGACATGGCTATGACGTTAGCTCTCCCCTCCCGTCCCGTCGTGCTGTGGGAGGGGACAAAGAACGTCAACGCGGCTTGTTGTGAGGTACCCCACAAGCCTCACAACCTTCGTTCGACCGGGTGAAGAGCGGGCGGGGCGACGCGCTGCCGAGCTGATTGATCGGGAATCGATCGAATGGCAGGGTGGACTAAAGTGACGGGAAGTTCCGACACCCTGCACATTCCGTAGAATTTCCCCGTTGTGCGCGGCGTACGTACGGTCCGGCCCTCTCCCGCTCGCCGGTGGACCGACGCCCCTTCCCCGGCGCCGGCCGACCTCCCCTTCTGAGCGGGCGGGGACCAGGCCGTACGTGCGGCCACACGGGATCTGAGCCTGAGAGGGCGCATGAGCCAGACCCGACACGTCCCGGTGATGCTCCAGCGGTGCCTGGACCTGTTGGCCCCGGCTCTGGAGGCCCCGGGCCCGCCGCGGCCCGTGGTCGTCGACTGCACCCTCGGCCTCGGCGGGCACAGCGAGGCGCTGCTCTCCTCCTTCCCCTCCGCGCGACTGATCGCCCTGGACCGGGACAAGGAGGCGCTGCGGCTCTCCGGCGAGCGACTCGCCCCGTACGGGGACCGGGCCACCCTCGTGCACGCGGTCTACGACGAACTGCCCGAGGTGCTTGCCGCGCTCGGCGTCTCCAAGGTCCAGGGTGTCCTGTTCGATCTCGGTGTCTCCTCCATGCAGCTGGACGAGGCCGAGCGCGGATTCGCGTACGCCCAGGACGCCCCGCTCGACATGCGCATGGACCAGACGACCGGCATCGGTGCCGCCGAGGTGCTCAATACGTATCCGCCGGGCGAACTGGTCCGGATCCTGCGGGCGTACGGCGAGGAGAAGCAGGCCAAGCGAATCGTCTCCGCGATCGTGCGTGAGCGCGAGAAGGAGCCGTTCAGCAACAGCGCCCGGCTCGTCGAGCTGATCCGTGACTCCCTGCCGCAGGCCGCCAAGCGCACCGGCGGCAACCCCGCCAAGCGCACCTTCCAGGCACTGCGCATCGAGGTCAACGGCGAGCTCGCGGTCCTGGAGCGAGCCATTCCGGCCGCGGTGCAGAGCCTTGCCGTGGGTGGCCGCATCGCCGTGCTCTCGTACCACTCGCTGGAGGACCGGCTGGTCAAGCAGGTCTTCGCGGCGGGTGCCGCCACCACCGCGCCGCCCGGACTGCCGGTCGTGCCCGAGCGCTATCAGCCCCGGCTCAAGCTGCTGACCCGTGGCGCGGAGCTGCCCACGGAGGAGGAGGTCGCCGAGAACAGGCGCGCCGCCCCCGCCCGGCTGCGCGGCGCCCAGCGGATCCGCGAGGAGGAACGATGAGCGTCCGGCGTCGGGGGAACCGGCCACCGGGGGCGGCGCGGTGAGCGGACCGGCCGGGCAGTTGAAAGGGCGAGCCGCGCGGCTCGCCCGGCTGATGCCGTCCGGGCCCAGCAACGCGGCCCGAACTCCCTTCGTCCTGCTGGTCGTGCTGCTCCTCAGCGGCGGTCTCATCACGCTGCTGGTACTCAACTCCGCCCTCAACGAAGGATCGTTCAGGCTGAGCGAGCTGAAGAAACGGACCACCGAGCTCACGGACGAGGAGCAGGCCCTCCAGCGCGACGTCGACAGCTACTCCGAGCCGGACGCCCTGGAGCGCCGCGCTCGCAAGCTGGGCATGGTGCCCGGCGGCAGCCCCGCCTTCCTCGACCCCGACGGCACGGTCCGCGGCGTACCCGCCGAGACCAGCGCCCAGCCGACCCCCGCGCCGCAGCCACCGAAGCCCGGCGCGCCCAAGGCGTCCCCCACGGCCTCGCCCACGACCACGGCCTCGTCCGCTCCCACGGCACAGGCCACTCCCTCGGGCGCCGCGAAGCCCGGATCGACCGCCTCCCCGGCCGCCGCAGTGAGGCCCAGTACCTCCGCGGCCCCGCCCGCCGGGCCGCATACCCCGGCAGTCCAGCCCTCGACGAGCCCCGGCAGGTGACGCAGTGCCGTCCAAGGAACCACCGCGCCGCCGGGTTCCCGGCCCCGCGCGCCCCCGCAGTGCCGCAGGCGGCCAGGGACGCCCCCGGCCCGCCGCCCGACGTCCGTCGTCCCCGGCACCCCGCAACCGCCCCCCGCGCAACCGGCCCGCGCGCCCGCTGCGCCTCGGCAGCCCGCGGCCCCGGCTCCGCCTCGTCGGCCTCGCCCTGACCCTCGTCATGCTGACGTTCGTCGTCCGGCTCCTCCAGGTCCAGGCGGTCGACGCCCCCGCGTACGCGGCCAAGGCCAAGGAGAACCGCTACCTCAGCTACACGATCTCCGCCGAGCGCGGCGAGATCACCGACCGCAGCGGTATCGCACTGGCCACCAGCGTCGACGCGTACGACATCACCGCCGACCCGTCGATGTTCACACCGAAGATCAGCAAGGCCCCCGACGCGCCCCAGCAGGCGGCGGCGCTCCTCGCGCCGATCCTCGGTGCCGAGGTCTCGGAGCTGACGGCGAAGCTGTCCGGAAAGGGCCGCTACACCGTCCTGGCCCGTCGCCGGACGCCGCAGGTCTGGAACCAGATCAAGGACCTCAAGTCCGTCTTCGCCGAGAAGGCCGCGAAGGACAAGGCGGCCGGCGGCACCGGAGCCAACGTGCTGGCCGGCGTCTTCCAGGAGGCGACGACCAAGCGGGTCTATCCGAACGGAGGGCTCGCCGCCGGGATACTCGGTTACGTCAACACCGAGGGCAAGGGCGCAGGCGGTCTCGAATCCCAGCTGGACCAGGAGCTCGCGGGCGAGGACGGCAAGATCAAGTACGCCCAGTCCGGCGGCCGCCGGGTGCCCACCGCGGGGACCGAGGAGGTGCCCGCCGTCGCCGGGTCGGACGTCGAGCTGACCATCGACCGCGACATCCAGTGGGCCGCGCAGCAGGCCATCACCGACCAGGTGAAGAAGTCCAAGGCGGACCGCGGCTACGTGATCGTGCAGAACACCAGGACCGGCGAGGTCCTCGCGATGGCCAACGCCCCCGGCTTCGACCCCAACGACCTCTCGCAGGCCGACGCGGCGTCGCTGGGCAACGCGGCGCTGCAGGACGTCTACGAGCCCGGCTCCACCAGCAAGGTCATGTCGATGGCCGCCGTGCTGGAGGAGGGGGTCGCCACCCCCGGCACCCACGTCACCGTCCCCAACCGGCTGCACCGCGGTGACCGGCTCTTCAAGGACGACATCGACCACGCCGTCTGGTACCTGACGCTCAACGGCGTACTCGCCAAGTCGAGCAACATCGGCACCATCCTGGCCACCGGAGAGCTCGGCAAGACCCAGCCCGAGGCCAACAAGGTCCTCTACTCCTACCTGCGCAAGTTCGGCATCGGCTCGCCGACCGGCCTCGACTACCCCGGCGAGACCCCCGGCATCCTCGCCAAGCCCCAGGACTGGTCGACCTCGCAGCAGTACACGATCCCGTTCGGCCAGGGCCTCTCGCTCAACGCCATGCAGGCGGCCTCCATCTACTCGACGATCGCCAACGGCGGGGTCCGCGTGGCGCCCACTCTCGTACGCGGCACCAAGGGCCCCGACGGCCACTTCAAGGCTGCCCCCGCTCCCGAACAGACCCGGGTGGTCAGCGAGAAGACAGCCAAGTCGCTCGCCACCATGCTGGAGTCGGTGGTCGGTGACGAAGAGGGCACCGGAACCAAGGCCAAGATCCCCGGCTACCGGGTGGCGGGCAAGACCGGTACGGCCAACCGGGTCGATCCGGTGCGCGGCGGCTACCACGGTTACACCGCGTCCTTCGCGGGTTTCGCGCCCGCCGACAACCCGCAGATCACCGTCTACTGCGCGATTCAGAACCCGACCAAGGGCAGCTACTTCGGCGGCCAGATCTGCGGGCCGATCTACAAGCAGGTCATGGAGTTCGCGCTCAAGACGCTCCAGACCCCACCCTCCGGCAGCAAGCCGTCCCGGCTGCCGGTGTCCTTCAAACCCGGCGAGTGAACACAGGGAAACCAGCCAGTGACAACCATCACCCCCGATCCCTGGAACCGGAACGGGAACCACCAGAGCCCCGGCCCCTCACTTCGCGAGAGGCCGGGTGAGCCCGGTACGCTCACCGCCGTGCCTCACGCTGATCAGTTCCAAACCACCCAGAAGGACGCCCCTGTGAACTACCCGGGAGCGCCCCGCCCGGATCGGCTCAGGCCGACATCGCTCGGCGAGCTGGCAGCCCGGCTGGGAGTCGAACCACCGGGAACCGGCGAGGTCACCGGCATCACGCACGACTCGCGGGCGGTCCGGCCCGGTGATGTGTACGCGGCCCTGCCGGGTGCCCGCTTCCACGGCGCCGACTTCGCCGCCCAGGCAGCCGGTCTCGGCGCGGCGGCGGTCCTCACCGACCCGGCGGGCGCCGAGCGCGCCGCCACCACCGGACTGCCGGTCCTGGTCGCCGACGACCCGCGCGGCCGGATGGGCGAACTCGCCGCCGAGATCTACGGACAGCCCGGCGCCGACCTCCTCCAGATCGGCATCACCGGAACCTCCGGCAAGACCACCACCGCGTACCTCGTCGAAGGGGGCTTCAGGGGCGCCGGGCGCGCCACCGGGCTGATCGGCACCGTGGAGACGCGGATCGGCGACGAGCGCATCAAGTCCGAGCGCACCACCCCCGAGGCCACCGACCTCCAGGCCCTGTTCGCCGTCATGCGCGAGCGCGGCGTCGACGCCGTGACCATGGAGGTGTCCAGCCACGCTCTGGTGCTCGGCCGGGTGGACGGCTGCGTCTTCGACGTCGCGGTCTTCAACAACCTCAGCCCGGAGCACATGGAGTTCCACTCCGGAATGGAGGACTACTTCCAGGCCAAGGCACAGCTCTTCACTCCTCGGCGCAGCCGGCAGGGCGTCGTCAACTTCGACGACGAGTACGGCCGCAGGCTGATCACCGAGGCTTCCGTCCCGGTCGTCACCTTCTCCGCAGAGGGGCACCCGGACGCCGACTGGCGCGCGGAGGACGTCGAGGTCGGCCCGGCGGGCTCCACCTTCACCGTCGTCGGCCCCAAGGACGAGCGGATCGCCGCCAGGGCCCCGTTGCCCGGCCCGTTCAACGTCGCCAACACCCTCGCGGCGATCGTCACGCTCGCCGTCGCGGGCCTGGACCCGCAGATCGCGGCCGACGGTGTCGCCGCCGTTCCGGGCGTCCCCGGCCGGCTGGAACGCGTCGATGCCGGGCAGCCGTACCTCGCGGTCGTCGACTACGCGCACAAGACCGACGCGGTCGAATCCGTGCTCCGCTCCCTGCGGAAGGTCACCGAGGGCAGACTGCACGTCGTTCTCGGCTGCGGCGGCGACCGCGACATCACCAAACGCGGCCCGATGGGCGCCGCCGCGGCGCGCCTCGCCGACACCGCCGTACTGACCTCGGACAATCCCCGTTCCGAGGACCCCCTCGGAATCCTCGCCGCAATGCTCGCGGGCGCCGCCGAGGTGCCCGTCCACGAGCGGGGCGACGTCCTGGTCGACGCCGACCGGGCCGCCGCCATCGCCGCCGTGGTCGCCCGCGCCGAGCCCGGTGACACGGTGCTGATCGCCGGCAAGGGCCACGAGCAGGGCCAGGACATCCACGGCGTGGTACGCCCCTTCGACGACCGCGTGGTCCTGCGCGCGGCCATCGAGCGGTCCCTGGGGCACAGCGGCACCGAAAGGGCCGCCCACCGCGCCCCCACCCACGAGAACAACAGTCAGGGATGACCCAGTGATCGCCCTTTCCCTCGCCGAGATCACCGAAATCGTCGGCGGGCAGTCGTACGACATACCCGATCCGGCAGCAACCGTCAGCGGGCCCGTGGTCATCGACTCCCGAGAGGTGAAGCAAGGCAGCCTGTTCGCCGCCTTCGTCGGCGAGCGGGTCGACGGCCACGACTACGCGCAGCGGGCCGTCGAGGCGGGCGCGGCAGCCGTGCTGGCCACCCGTCCCGTCGGTGTACCGGCGATCGTCGTCGATGACGTCGTGGCCGCACTCGGCGCGCTCGCCCGCGCCGTCGTCGGCCGCCTCGGCAGCACCGTCGTCGCCCTCACCGGCTCCGCGGGCAAGACCTCCACCAAGGACCTCATCGCCCAGCTCCTCGAACGCAAGGGGCCCACCGTCTACCCGGCGGGCAACCTCAACAACGAGATCGGCCTGCCGCTCACCGCGCTGCGCGCCACCGAGGACACGAAGCACCTCGTCCTCGAAATGGGCGCGCGCTACATCGGCGACATCCGGTACCTCACGGAGCTCGTCCCGCCGCGGATCGGTCTCGTCCTCAACGTCGGCACCGCCCACATCGGCGAGTTCGGCGGACGGGAGCAGATCGCCCAGGCCAAGGGCGAGATGGTCGAGTCCCTGCCCGAGGACGGCGTCGCCGTGCTCAACGCCGACGACCCGCTCGTGCGCGCCATGTCCGCACGCACGAAGGCCCGGCTGCTCCTCTTCGGCGAAGCCGCGGATGCGGACGTACGGGGAGAGAATGTCCGTCTCACCGACGACGGACGCCCCACTTTCAAGCTCCACACACCCACCGGGTGCAGCGACGTGACCATGCGCCTGTACGGTGAGCACCACGTGTCGAACGCGCTCGCCGCGGCCGCCGTCGCCCATGAGTTGGGCCTGTCCGCAGACGAGATCGCCGAAGGGCTCTCCGAGGCGGGCACCCTCTCCCGCTGGCGCATGGAGGTCACCGAGCGTCCGGACGGCGTGACGTTCGTCAATGACGCCTACAACGCGAACCCCGAATCCATGAAGGCAGCGCTGCGCGCACTGGTCGCCATGGGGAAGGGCCGGCGTACGTGGGCGGTGCTCGGCCCCATGGCCGAGCTGGGCGACGCCTCGCTCGCCGAGCACGACGCGGTCGGGCGGCTCGCCGTCCGACTCAACGTCAGCAAGCTCGTCGCGGTCGGGGGCAGAGAGGCCTCCTGGCTGCGACTGGGCGCATACAACGAGGGTTCGTGGGGTGAGGAGTCGGTGCACGTGTCCGACGCACAGGCTGCCGTCGACCTGTTGCGCAGTGAACTGCGCCCGGGAGACGTCGTGCTGGTGAAGGCGTCCCGGTCGGTCGGCCTGGAGCAGGTCGTTACGGCACTGCTGGAGAACGCGTCCGAGGGCGAGGTCACCGGCCGATGAGGCAGATTCTCTTCGCGGGGGCCATCGGGCTCTTCCTGACCCTGGTCGGGACTCCGCTGCTGATCAAGCTGCTGGCCCGCAAGGGATACGGGCAGTTCATCCGGGACGACGGCCCGCGCACCCACGGGTCGAAGAAGGGCACGCCCACCATGGGCGGTATTGCCTTCATCCTGGCGACGATCGTCGCGTACCTCGCGGCGAAGCTGATCACCGGCGAAGAGATGCGCTTCTCCGGGGTGCTGGTGCTCTTCCTGATGACCGGCATGGGTCTCGTCGGCTTCCTCGACGACTACATCAAGATCGTCAAGCAGCGCTCGCTCGGCCTGCGGGCGAAGGCGAAGATGACCGGCCAGCTGATCGTCGGTATCGCCTTCGCCGTGCTCTCGCTCCAGTTCGCCGACTCCCGCGGCAACACCCCTGCCTCCACGAAGCTGTCGTTCGTCGCGGACTTCGGCTGGTCGATCGGCCCGGTTCTGTTCGTCGTCTGGGCCCTGTTCATGATTCTCGCCATGTCCAACGGCGTGAACCTGACGGACGGTCTGGACGGCCTGGCCACCGGCGCGTCGGTGATGGTCTTCGGCGCGTACACCTTCATCGGGCTGTGGCAGTTCCAGGAGTCCTGCGCCAACGCGATGACCCTGACCAACCCCAACGCCTGTTTCCAGGTGCGCGACCCACTCGACCTGGCCGTCGTCGCCTCCGCCCTGATGGGCGCCTGCTTCGGCTTCCTGTGGTGGAACACCTCGCCCGCCAAGATCTTCATGGGTGACACCGGATCGCTCGCCCTCGGCGGCGCGCTCGCCGGCCTGGCGATCTGTTCCCGCACCGAGTTCCTGCTGGCCATCCTCGGCGGCCTCTTCGTGATGATCACCATGTCCGTGGTCATCCAGGTCGGTTCCTTCAAGATGACCGGCAAGCGGGTCTTCCGGATGGCGCCGCTCCAGCACCACTTCGAACTCAAGGGGTGGTCCGAAGTCCTTGTCGTGGTCCGCTTCTGGATCATCCAGGGCATGTGCGTGATCGTCGGACTCGGTCTCTTCTACGCGGGATGGGCAGCCGAGAAGTGAGCAACCAGGACTGGCAGGGCAAGCACGTCACCGTCGCGGGGCTCGGTGTCTCCGGCATCCCGGCGGCCGAGGTGCTGAACGGCCTCGGGGCCGTCGTCACGGTGGTCAACGACGGGGACGACGAGCGTTCCCGTACGCAGGCCGCGAAGCTGGAGGCGCAGGGCATCACCGTGCGCCTCGGCGACGGGGCGACCCTGCCCGAGTCCACCGAGCTCATCGTCACCACCCCCGGCTGGAAGCCCGACAAGCCGCTCTTCGCCGCAGCCGCCGAGGCGGGCGTCCCGGTCTGGGGCGACGTCGAACTCGCCTGGCGGCTGCGCGGACTTGACGGCAGGGAACCCGCACCGTGGCTCGCGGTCACCGGCACCAACGGCAAGACCACGACCGTCCGGATGCTCGCCTCGATCCTGGAGGCGGCCGGGCTGCGCACCGCCGCTGTCGGCAACATCGGCGTCTCCCTCCTCGACGCCGTCCTCGGCGAAGAGAAGTACGACGTGCTCGCCGTCGAACTCTCCAGCTACCAGCTGCACTGGGCGCCCTCGCTGCGCGCCCACTCCGCGGCCGTCCTCAACCTGGCACCCGACCACCTCGACTGGCACGGCTCCATGGAGGCGTACGCCGCGGACAAGGGCCGGATCTACGAGGGCAACCGGGTCGCCTGCGTGTACAACGCCGAGCAGAAGGCGACCGAGGACCTGGTCCGCGAGGCCGATGTCGAAGAGGGCTGCCGCGCCATCGGCTTCACCCTGGCCACACCGGGTCCGTCGCAACTGGGCGTCGTCGACGGCATCCTCGTCGACCGCGCCTTCGTGACGAACCGGCAGAAGCAGGCCCAGGAGCTCGCCGAGGTCACCGACGTCAACCCGCCGGCCCCGCACAACATCGCCAACGCCCTGGCGGCCGCGGCCCTGGCCCGCGCCTTCGGCGTCGAGCCCGCGGCCGTACGGGACGGGCTGCGGGCCTTCCGCCCGGACCCGCACCGCATCGAGCACGTCGCGGACGTCGCCCAGGTCGCGTACGTCGACGACTCCAAGGCCACCAACACCCACGCCGCCGAGGCATCCCTCGCGGCCTACGAGCCGATCGTCTGGATCGCCGGAGGACTCGCCAAGGGCGCCACCTTCGACGAGCTGGTGGCCGGGGCCGCGGGGCGGCTGCGGGGCGTCGTACTGATCGGCCGCGACCGTGCCCTGATCCGCGAAGCCCTGGCGCGACACGCCCCCGAGGTCCCGGTGGTCGACCTCGACCGGACCGACACTGGGGCGATGTCCGAGGCGGTCCGCGAGGCGGCACGGCTCGCCCGGCCGGGAGACACCGTACTGATGGCCCCGGCCTGCGCCTCGATGGACATGTTCGTCAACTACAACAAGCGGGGCGAGGCGTTCGCGGACGCGGTCCGCGCACTCGCCGCCGAGAGCGCCTGACGGCCCGGCCCCGCGCCGTACCGTCTCCGGCAGGACCGGACGTGGGCGGCCGTGCCACGGCCCTTGGCCCTCGGCGGTGGTCCCGGGCACGAGCAGTGGAGGGGACAGCGACGATGCCGGCCGAAGAGAGCTCCGCCGGGCCCCGCGGGGACCGCCCACGGGCCACCGCGGCGATCAGCCGGGCTCTCGCCCCATCCCGGCTCGCGGCCGCCCCGGCGACCCTCGGCCCCGCTCTGCGGGTCCGGTCGGACGCCGGCTACCGGGGCCCCTCGGAGCCCCGCTCCCAGAAGCGCTCCACCGGCGGCTCCCGCTCTCCCGGGGGCGGCATCCGGCGGACGTACGAGCGGGCACGCAGGGCCTGGGACCGCCCTCTGACCGCGTACTACCTGATCCTGGGCGCCGGCCTGCTGATCACCGTCCTCGGCCTGGTGATGGTCTACTCCGCCTCGATGATCAAGGCCCTGGAGCTGGACAAACCCGGCACCTACTTCTTCCGCAAACAGTTCCTCGCCGCCGTCATCGGCGCCGGGCTGATGGCGCTCGCCGCCCGGATGCCCACCAAGCTGCACCGCGCGTTCGCCTATCCACTGCTCATGGGAACCGTCTTCCTGATGGTGCTGGTCCAGGTGCCGGGGATAGGGATGTCGGTCAACGGCAACCAGAACTGGCTCTATCTGGGCGGCCCCTTCCAGCTCCAGCCCAGCGAGTTCGGAAAGCTCGCCCTGGTCCTGTGGGGCGCGGACCTGCTCGCCCGCAAACAGGACAAACGGCTGCTGACGCAGTGGAAGCACATGCTCGTACCGCTCGTACCGGTCGCCTTCATGCTCCTCGGGCTGATCATGCTCGGTGGTGACATGGGCACTGCGATCATTCTCACGGCGATCCTGTTCGGACTGCTCTGGCTGGCCGGGGCCCCCACCCGGCTCTTCGCCGGGGTGCTCGCCTTCGCCGGAATGATCGCCTTCGTGCTGATCAAGACCAGTCCGAACCGGATGTCCCGGCTCGCCTGCATCGGCGCCAGTGAACCGGGCCCGGGGGACTCCTGCTGGCAGGCCGTGCACGGCATCTACGCCCTGGCGTCCGGCGGATGGTTCGGATCCGGGCTCGGTGCGAGTGTGGAAAAATGGGGCCAACTGCCTGAACCTCACACCGACTTCATCTTCGCCATCACCGGGGAGGAACTGGGGCTGGCGGGGACGCTGTCGGTGCTCGCCCTCTTCGCGGCTCTAGGCTATGCGGGTATCCGCGTGGCCGGACGCACGGAGGACCCCTTCGTGAGGTACGCCGCGGGAGGTGTGACCACCTGGATCACGGTGCAGGCCGTGATCAACATCGGTGCGGTGCTCGGCCTGCTGCCGATCGCCGGTGTCCCGCTCCCGCTGTTCTCCTACGGAGGGTCGGCCCTGCTGCCGACCATGTTCGCTGTCGGGCTGCTGATCGCGTTCGCGCGACAGGAGCCCACCGCGAAGGCGGCCCTGGCCATGCGGAGGCCCGGGGTGAGATGGAAGACGATGAGACGGCGCGTCAAGAAGCGTCCGTCCGGAGAGCGGTGAATTTCGGTGCATGTCGTACTCGCCGGTGGGGGGACCGCCGGCCACATCGAGCCCGCGCTTGCCCTCGCGGACGCCCTGCGCAGGCAGGACCCGACCGTGGGAATCACTGCCCTCGGCACGGAGCGCGGACTGGAGACCAGGCTCGTACCCGAGCGGGGGTACGAACTCGCCCTGATCCCGGCCGTGCCGCTGCCCCGCAAGCCCACTCCGGAACTGATCACCGTCCCGGGGCGGCTGCGCGGCACCATCAAGGCGGCCGAGCAGATCCTGGAGCGCACCAAGGCGGACTGCGTGGTCGGCTTCGGCGGCTATGTCGCCCTGCCCGGCTATCTCGCCGCGAAGCGGGCCGGTGTGCCGATCGTCGTCCATGAGGCCAACGCCCGGCCGGGCCTGGCCAACAAGATCGGTTCGCGGTACGCCCACGGGGTCGCCGTCTCCACCCCCGACAGCAAGCTGCGCGGTGCCCGCTACATCGGTATCCCGCTGCGCCGGACCATCGCCACCCTGGACCGGGCCCGGGTCCGTCCCGAAGCGCGTGCCGCCTTCGGCCTCGACCCGAACCTGCCGACGCTGCTGGTCTCCGGCGGCTCGCAGGGCGCCCGCCACCTCAACGAGGTGGTCCAGCGGGTCGCTCCGCTGCTGCAGCGCTCCGGGATCCAGATCCTGCACGTGGTCGGCCCGAAGAACGAATTGCCGCGCGTCGACAACATGCCCGGGATGCCGCCCTACATCCCGGTACCGTACGTGGACCGGATGGACCTCGCGTACGCGGCGGCCGACATGATGCTCTGCCGCGCGGGCGCGATGACCGTCGCCGAGCTCTCCGCCGTCGGGCTTCCCGCCGCCTACGTACCGTTGCCGATCGGCAACGGCGAACAGCGGCTCAACGCCCAGCCGGTGGTCAACGCCGGCGGCGGCCTGCTGGTGGACGACGCGGCGCTCACTCCCGAGTGGGTGCAGGGCAACGTCCTTCCGGTGCTGGCCGATCCGCACCGGCTGTACGAGATGTCCCGCGCCGCCGCCGAGTTCGGCCGCCGGGACGCCGACGACCTGCTCGTCGGCATGGTGTACGAGGCGATTGCCGCACGCCGAGGCGCGTGAGGCGGACGGGTCCGGGGGCAGCCGCCCCCGGACCCGGCAGAAGGAGCGAGCGTGGCCGGACCGACGACCGCCCAGCGCGGTGCAGAACAGCAGCAGGACTCCTCCGCCCGCCCGCCGCGCCCGCGCCCCGAGGGGCGCAGACGGCCCAGCCGCAGGCAGCTGGCCGTGAGCGGCGTGCTCGTGCTGCTGCTCGGCTCCGGCGCCGTCTGGGCGCTCTACGGCTCCTCCTGGCTGCGCACCCAACAGGTCAGGACCACCGGGGTCGACGTGCTGACACCGGCCGAGGTGGAGGCCGCCGCGGACGTGCCGATCGGTGCTCCGCTGATCTCCGTGGACACCGACGCCATCGCCGGCCGGTTGCGCCAGAAGCTGCCTCGTATCGATTCGGTGGATGTCGTGCGGTCATGGCCGCACGGAATCAGACTTAAGGTGACGGAACGGCAACCCGTTCTGCTGGTGAAAAAGGGTGCAAAGTTCATTGAAGTGGACGCGAAAGGCGTGCGCTTCGCCACGGTGGACACCTCACCCGGACATGTACCTTTGCTCGAATTGATGCCCGATCAGTCCGCGAGCCTGCGTCGCTTCGGCAGTGCCCGGCTGGTGCGGGAGGCGGTGCGCGTCGCCGGTGACCTTCCGGTCGGCGTCGCCAAGGACACCAAGGTCCTGCGGGTCACCTCGTACGACTCGATCTCCCTGGAGCTCACCCGGAAGCGAACGGTGGTCTGGGGCAGCTCCGAAGGGGGGCCGGTGAAGGCGAAGGTCCTCACCGCTCTCATGAAAACCGCGCCCAAAGCGGGGCACTTCGACGTCAGTGCGCCCACCGCCCCGGCCGTATCGGGTAGTTGACGCGCATTTCGCCTGGCCAGCACCCTGGTTGGTCAGCGCTACGGGTGATCACATAGGGTGAAAAGAAAAACGGGAGGTTCGGCGTGTTCGTTGAACGTGCGCCACTTGTCGACTTAGTGTCCTGTTCGGAAGAGTCCATGAAGCAGACACACTGGTAACCCTAAACTTCAACGTTAGGGTTTGGGTCGGCGTTTCGGACCGCCCCAATCGGCATCCGTCGTCGCGGCGGTACTACCGCAGAGCGACGACACGTAAATCGAGGCGAGAGGCCTTCGACGTGGCAGCACCGCAGAACTACCTCGCAGTCATCAAGGTCATCGGTGTCGGCGGCGGTGGTGTCAATGCCATCAACCGAATGATCGAGGTCGGTCTCAAGGGCGTCGAGTTCATCGCGATCAACACGGATGCGCAAGCCCTGTTGATGAGCGACGCCGACGTCAAGCTCGACGTCGGCCGTGAACTCACCCGCGGCCTCGGCGCCGGGGCCAACCCGGCCGTCGGTCGCAAGGCGGCAGAGGACCACCGTGAGGAGATCGAGGAGGTCCTCAAGGGGGCCGACATGGTCTTCGTCACCGCCGGAGAGGGCGGCGGCACCGGCACCGGCGGCGCACCCGTCGTCGCCAACATCGCGCGATCGCTCGGCGCCCTGACGATCGGCGTGGTCACCCGCCCGTTCACCTTCGAGGGCCGGCGACGCGCGAACCAGGCGGAGGACGGCATCGCCGAGCTCCGCGAAGAGGTCGACACCCTCATCGTCATCCCCAACGACCGGCTGCTGTCCATCTCGGACCGCCAGGTCAGCGTGCTCGACGCGTTCAAGTCGGCCGACCAGGTGCTGCTCTCGGGTGTCCAGGGCATCACCGACCTCATCACGACCCCGGGTCTGATCAACCTCGACTTCGCCGACGTGAAGTCGGTCATGTCCGAGGCCGGATCCGCACTCATGGGCATCGGTTCCGCCCGCGGCGACGACCGCGCGGTGGCCGCCGCGGAGATGGCGATCTCCTCGCCGCTCCTGGAGGCGTCCATCGACGGCGCCCGTGGTGTCCTGCTCTCCATCTCCGGCGGCAGCGACCTCGGTCTCTTCGAGATCAACGAGGCGGCCCAGCTGGTGAGCGAGGCGGCGCACCCCGAGGCGAACATCATCTTCGGTGCGGTCATCGACGACGCGCTGGGCGACGAGGTGCGCGTCACGGTGATCGCCGCGGGCTTCGACGGCGGACAGCCGCCGGCCCGTCGCGAGAACGTCCTGGGTGCGAACTCCGCGAAGCGCGAGGAGTCGGTCCCGCCGGTCCGCAGCGCCGAGCCCGTGCGCCAGGGCGGCGGACTGGGCTCCGTGCCCCCGCGCGAGGAGCCCGCGGTCCAGTCCGAGCCCGTGGCCGCGGCCGGTGAGAGCCACCTTCCCCCGGTCTCTCCGCCGCACATCCCGCCGGCCCGTCCCTACCAGGACTCCCAGGTCGAAGAGCTGGATGTTCCGGACTTCTTGAAGTGATAGCTCCGCACCACGCAGTGCCCGAAGTGTCTTCAGTAACCTCGGGGGGTCGCGCGCACTTCGCCTTCACCGACAGGTGGGGCGGGGTGAGCGCCGCTCCGTACGAGGAGCTCAACCTCGGTGGCGCGGTCGGTGACGACCCCGCCGCCGTTCTCGCCAATCGGGAGCGCGCCGCACGGGCCCTCGGCCTGGACCCGGCGCGCGTCGTCTGGATGAACCAGGTGCACGGACGGGACGTCGCGATCGTCGACGGCCCGTGGGGAGACGCTTCGGACATTCCCGCGGTCGACGCGGTGGTGACCGTACGGCGCGGGCTCCCGCTCGCCGTACTCACCGCCGACTGCACCCCCGTACTGCTCGCCGACCCGGTCGCCGGGGTCGTGGCGGCCGCGCACGCGGGCCGTCCCGGTCTGGTCGCCGGAGTCGTCCCCGCGGTGGTCGAGGCCATGACCGGTCTCGGAGCCGAGCCCTCCCGGATCCTCGCCCGTACCGGGCCGGCGGTCTGCGGACGGTGCTACGAAGTCCCGGCCCGGATGCGCGCCGAGGTCGCCGAGAGCGTCCCGGCCTCATGGTCCGAGACCAGCTGGGGTACCCCGGCCGTGGATGTCACCGCGGGGGTCCACGCCCAGCTGGAGGCCCTCGGGATCCAGGACCGGCAGGCGTCGCCCGTCTGCACCCTCGAATCGGGCGACCACTTCTCGTACCGCCGCGACCGCACCACTGGGCGGCTCGCCGGATATGTCTGGTTGGACGGGTAGGGCATGACGGACCGTAAGAAGCAACTCGCCGCAAATCTGGCGCAGGTGGAGGAACGTATCGCTTCCGCCTGTGCCGCCGCGGGCCGCAAGCGGGAGGAAGTGACCCTCGTCGCGGTCACCAAGACCTACCCCGCGAGCGATGTGCGGATTCTGCATGAACTCGGTGTGCGTCATGTCGCAGAGAATCGTGACCAGGACGCGGCGCCCAAGGCGGCCGAATGTGCGGATCTGTCGCTCACGTGGCACTTTGTTGGTCAATTGCAGACCAATAAGGTTCGTTCTGTGGCGAGTTATGCCGATGTCGTGCAGTCGGTAGATCGGCTCAAATTGGTCACGGCGCTCTCGGCCGCGGCCGTGCGTGAGGGGCGAGAGCTCGGCTGCCTCATCCAGGTCGCACTCGACGCGCAGAGCGGCGAGCGTGGTGACCGGGGCGGTGTCGCGCCGGACGGGATCGAGGAGTTGGCCGCGGCGGTCGCGTCCTCGCCCGGGCTGCGGCTCGGGGGTCTGATGACCGTCGCACCGCTCGCCGGACCGTACGCGGGACGGCCGCGCGCCGCCTTCGACCGGCTGATGGAATTCTCATCCCGCCTGCGCGGGAACCATCCGGCTGCGAACATGGTCTCCGCAGGGATGAGTGCGGACCTTGAGGACGCGGTTGCGGCCGGAGCGACACATGTGCGCGTCGGTACGGCGGTACTCGGAGTCCGACCGAGGCTCGGGTAACGTCGCCAAGCAAGTCGGACCACAGCAGAAAATATGGTCATTCCCGCCTTTGGCGGGCAGGCCTCAGTGGATCGCGGGGCACTTGGTGACAGATGCCGATCCACCACAGAGCGGAGGACTCAGAGCATGGCCGGCGCGATGCGCAAGATGGCGGTCTACCTCGGCCTCGTGGAGGACGATGGGTACGACGGTCCGGGGTTCGACCCCGACGACGAATTCGAACCCGAGCCCGAGCCCGAGCGCGACCGGCGGCGGCATCAGCCCGCGCATCAGGTGGAGCGGGAGCGGGAGAGGGACGAACCGGTACGAGTGGTGCAGCCTCCCGCGCAGCGGGAGCCGGTTCAGATCCCGGCGGAGAGAGAGCGACCCGCCCGAATCGCCCCCGTGGCGTCCATCACACCTGAACGCCCGAACATGGAGAAGAACGCACCGGTGATCATGCCCAAGGTCGTGTCCGAGCGGGAGCCCTACCGCATCACCACACTGCACCCCAGGACCTACAACGAGGCCCGTACCATCGGGGAACACTTCCGTGAGGGCACTCCGGTGATCATGAATCTCACGGAGATGGACGATACGGACGCGAAGCGACTTGTCGACTTTGCCGCAGGACTCGTCTTCGGTCTCCATGGCAGCATTGAGCGTGTGACGCAGAAGGTGTTCCTGTTGTCGCCTGCTAACGTCGATGTCACGGCGGAGGACAAGGCCCGCATCGCTGAGGGCGGATTCTTCAACCAGAGCTGAGAACACGACACCGGGAACAACCCGGCCCGCAAGGCCGGAGCTACACGAGAGCCAGGGGAGAGGGAAGCGCGAAATGGGCGTCGCAGTGCAGGTTGTCTATATCGCGCTGATGTGTTTCCTCATCGTGCTGATCTTCCGGCTGGTCATGGACTATGTCTTCCAGTTCGCACGTTCATGGCAGCCCGGCAAGCCGATGGTGGTCATACTTGAGGCCACCTACACTGTCACGGATCCACCGCTCAAGCTTCTGCGGCGGTTCATTCCGCCGCTGCGTCTCGGGGGCGTGGCACTCGACCTGTCCTTCTTCGTTCTGATGATCATCGTCTACATCCTGATCAGGATCGTGATCAGGCTGTGAGCGATACGGTCTTGCCGACTGCCGACGACTACGTAGAGGTGAAGAAGAGATGCCGCTGACCCCCGAGGACGTGCGGAACAAGCAGTTCACGACCGTCCGCCTCCGAGAAGGCTATGACGAGGACGAGGTCGATGCCTTCCTCGACGAGGTCGAGGGCGAGCTGACCCGTCTGCTTCGTGAGAACGAGGACCTGCGCGCCAAGCTGGCCGCCGCCACCCGTGCCGCCGCGCAGAACCAGCAGCAGGGAATGCGCAAGCCGGAGCCGCAGGACCGGCCCGGGGCCCCCGTGCCCGCCGCCATATCGGGTCCGCCGGTCCAGCAGCAGCCCCCGCAGATGGGTCCGCCCCAGCTGCCCGGTGGTGCTCCGCAGCTGCCCGCCGGTCCCAGCGGTCACGGTCCTGGTCCTCAGGGCCCGCACGGTCCGGTCCCGCACGGCCCCGGTCCGATGCAGGGCGGTCCCATGGGTGGCCCCATGGGTGGTCCCATGGGTGGTCACGCCCCGCAGCAGCAGATGCAGCAGATGCAGCAGCCGCCGCAGATGCAGCAGCCCGGGCAGGGCCCCGGCGGCGACAGCGCCGCCCGTGTCCTCTCGCTCGCGCAGCAGACCGCCGACCAGGCGATCGCGGAGGCCCGTTCCGAGGCCAACAAGATCGTCGGCGAGGCGCGCAGCCGCGCCGAGGGCCTGGAGCGGGACGCGCGTGCCAAGGCGGACGCGCTGGAGCGGGACGCCCAGGAGAAGCACCGCGTGGCGATGGGCTCGCTGGAGTCGGCCCGCGCGACGCTGGAGCGCAAGGTCGAGGACCTGCGCGGCTTCGAGCGCGAGTACCGGACCCGGCTGAAGTCCTACCTGGAGAGCCAGCTCCGTCAGCTGGAGACCCAGGCCGACGACTCGCTGGCCCCGCCGCGGACCCCGGCGACCGCTTCGCTGCCGCCGTCGCCCTCGCTGGCTCCGGCCGGTGCGGGTGCCATGGGGCACACCATGGGCGGCAACCACGGCGGTCACGGCAACCAGCAGATGGGCGGCAACCCGTCCATGAGCGGCGGACCGTCCTACGGTGGCCAGCAGCAGATGACGCCGGCGATGACCCAGCCGATGGCGCCGGTGCGGCCGCAGGCGCCGCAGCCCATGCAGCAGGCTCCTTCGCCGATGCGCGGGTTCCTCATCGACGAGGACGACAACTGAGCCGGGTGCGCGCGATGAGCGCGTAGCCGTCGGCAGGCTGAGGGCCGGGCCCCGGGGTTTCCCCGGGGCCCGGCCCTTTTGCCATGGGCGGCGGGAGCGCGGGGTGCCGTGGGCCGTATGCGCCGGGCGTTCGCCTGCCCGTACGTTCCCGATCCGGGGCTCCGTCTTCGGCCACCGTGCCTCGGACTCCGGGACGGCGGAGAGCAGGCCCCCTCGGCGTCGCTGTGGGGCGGTCAGGGGGATCCCTCGCTCGCCGGGGGAGGGGAAGCCGGAGGCCCGCCGGACTGTTCGTCCGGCGGGCCTCCGAGCGGGGTGGGCGTTACCGCTCCGTCTTGCGGAGGCGGAACGTCAGGGACAGGCCCTCGTCCTCGAACGGGGTGCCGTAGGTGTCGTCCGCCTCGCCCTGTGCGTAGTCCAGCGCCAGGACCTCGTCCGCGATCAGGGCCGCGTGCGTGGTCAGGGCCTCCACCGTGGCGGGGGAGGCGGATGCCCAGCGGACAGCGATGCGGTCCGCGACGTCCAGGCCGCTGTTCTTCCGGGCCTCCTGGATGAGCCGGATCGCGTCACGGGCGAGGCCCGCGCGCCGCAGCTCGGGGGTGATCTCCAGGTCCAGGGCGACCGTCGCGCCCGAGTCGGAGGCCACCGACCAGCCTTCGCGCGGTGTCTCGGTGATGATCACCTCGTCGGGGGAGAGGGAGATCGTCTCACCGTCCACCTCGACCGATGCCGTGCCTTCGCGCAGGGCCAGCGAGAGCGCTGCCGCGTCGGCGTCGGCGACCGCCTTGGCCACCGCCTGGACACCCTTGCCGAACCGCTTGCCCAGCGCACGGAAGTTCGCCTTGGCCGTGGTGTCGACCAATGACCCGCCCACCTCGGAGAGGGAGGCCAGCGAGGAGACGTTCAGCTCTTCCGTGATCTGGGCGTGCAGCTCGGGCGAGAGGGACTCGAAGCCCGCTGCCGCGACGAGGGCCCGGGAGAGCGGTTGACGGGTCTTGACGCCCGACTCGGCGCGGGTGGCCCGGCCCAGCTCGACCAGGCGGCGCACCAGCGCCATCTGGCTGGAGAGCGTCGGGTCGACGACCGAGAGGTCCGCCTTCGGCCAGGCGGAGAGGTGGACCGACTCGGGGGCGTCCGGCGTGACCGGAGCCACCAGGTCCTGCCAGACCCGCTCGGTGATGAACGGGGTGAGCGGGGCCATCAGCCGGGTCACGGTCTCGACGACGTCGTGCAGGGTGCGCAGCGCGGCCTTGTCGCCCTGCCAGAAGCGGCGGCGCGAGCGGCGTACGTACCAGTTGGACAGGTCGTCGACGAACGATGACAGGAGCTTGCCGGCGCGCTGGGTGTCGTATCCCTCCAGGGCCTGTGTGACCTGGTCCACCAGTGCGTTCAGCTCGCTCAGCAGCCAGCGGTCCAGGACCGTGCGCTCCGCCGGGGCCGGGTCGGCCGCCGAGGGCGCCCAGTGGGACGTACGGGCGTACAGGGCCTGGAAGGCGACCGTGTTCCAGTACGTCAGGAGGGTCTTGCGGACGACCTCCTGGATGGTGTTGTGGCCGACCCGGCGTGCCGCCCACGGGGAGCCGCCCGCCGCCATGAACCAGCGCACCGCGTCCGCGCCGTGCTGGTCCATGAGGGGGATCGGCTGAAGGATGTTCCCGAGGTGCTTGGACATCTTGCGGCCGTCCTCGGCCAGGATGTGGCCCAGGCAGACCACGTTCTCGTAGGACGACTTGTCGAAGACCAGCGTGCCGACCGCCATCAGCGTGTAGAACCAGCCGCGGGTCTGGTCGATGGCCTCCGAGATGAACTGTGCCGGATAGCGGCTCTCGAAGAGCTCCTTGTTCTTGTAGGGATAGCCCCACTGTGCGAACGGCATCGAGCCCGAGTCGTACCAGGCGTCGATGACCTCCGGGACGCGGTACGCCTCCAGCTGGCAGTTCTCCTGCGAGCAGGTGAAGGTGATCTCGTCGATGAACGGGCGGTGCGGGTCGAGACCGGAGAGGTCGGTGCCGGTGAGCTCGCTCAGCTCGGCACGCGAGCCGACGCACGTGAGGTGGCTGTCCTCGCAGCGCCAGATCGGCAGCGGGGTGCCCCAGTAGCGGTTACGGGACAGCGCCCAGTCGACGTTGTTGTTCAGCCAGTCGCCGAAGCGGCCGTTCTTGACCGAGTCGGGGAACCAGTTGGTCTTCTCGTTCTCTTCGAGCAGCCGGTTCTTGATGGCGGTCGTGCGGATGTACCACGACGGCTGCGCGTAGTAGAGCAGCGCGGTGTGGCAGCGCCAGCAGTGCGGGTAGCTGTGCTCGTACGGGACGTGCCGGAAGAGCTTGCCGCGGGCGGCCAGGTCCGCGGTGAGTGCCTCGTCGGCCTTCTTGAAGAAGACGCCGCCGATCAGCGGCAGATTCTCCTCGAAGGTGCCGTCGGGGCGGACCGGGTTCACGACCGGGAGTCCGTAGGCGCGGCAGACGAGAAGGTCGTCGGCGCCGAAGGCGGGGGACTGGTGGACGAGACCCGTACCGTCCTCGGTGGTCACGTACTCGGCGTTGACGACGTAATGCGCCTCGGCCGGGCGGTGTCCGTCGCTTCCCTCGCCGGTGCTCGGGAAGTCCACCAGGGTGAACGGCCGCTCGTACGTCCAGCGCTCCATCTCGCGGCCGGTGAAGGTCTGACCGGTGGCCTCCCAGCCCTCGCCCAGCGCCTTCTCGACGAGGGGCTGGGCGACGACGAGTTTCTCCTCGCCGTCGGTCGCGACGACGTACGTGACGTCGGGATGCGCGGCGACGGCGGTGTTGGAGACCAGGGTCCAGGGGGTGGTCGTCCAGACGAGGAGGGAGGCGTCGCCTGCCAGCGGGCCGGAGGTGAGGGGGAAGCGCACGAAGACCGACGGGTCGACGACCGTCTCGTAGCCCTGGGCCAGCTCGTGGTCGGACAGGCCCGTGCCGCAGCGGGGGCACCAGGGGGCGACACGGTGGTCCTGGACCAGCAGGTCCTTGTTGAAGATCTCCTTCAGCGACCACCACACCGACTCGACGTACTCGGGGTCCATCGTGCGGTAGGCGTCGTCGAGATCGACCCAGTAGCCCATGCGGGTCGTGAGCTCGGTGAACGCGTCGGTGTGACGGGTCACGGACTCGCGGCACTTGGCGTTGAACTCGGCGATGCCGTACGCCTCGATGTCCTTCTTGCCGTTGAAGCCCAGCTCCTTCTCGACCGCGAGCTCGACCGGCAGTCCGTGGCAGTCCCAGCCGGCCTTGCGGCCGACGTGGTAGCCCTGCATGGTGCGGAAGCGCGGGAAGACGTCCTTGAAGACGCGGGCCTCGATGTGGTGGGCGCCGGGCATGCCGTTGGCGGTGGGCGGGCCCTCGTAGAAGACCCACTCGGGGCGGCCCTCGGACTGGGCGAGGCTCTTGGCGAAGACCTTGCTCTCGCGCCAGAAGTCGAGCACGGCGTGCTCCAGCGCGGGCAGGTCGACCTGGGCGGGTACCTGGCGGTACTGCGGCGATGTCATGGGCGGACTTCCTCCGGCGGACGTTTTCCACTTCCGTCGGAGGGACGAGAGCCTCCTCGACTCCCGCGGTACCACCCTCCTTGGCCCCGGGCGTGTGCGCCCGTGGCCCCCTCATTGGGGTCGCGATGCCGGTTCTACTCGCCCTGCGGCTTTCTTCCGACGGCTCCGGGTGATCTTCACGACGCGCTCGCCCCCGGGCTTACACCGTCCCCGGGTCGCTTCTGGCTGCGTACGACGCTACTCGTCCCATCCACGCCTCTCGCTGACGCCAGTGTACGGGCCCGTACGGGCGACGGCCGACCGGTTCAACCCGTGGGGCGGTGCGTGACCCGAATGGGCAGGCCCCCCTGTGCGGGGTGCGGCGGCACGGCGGGGCGGCGGATTACCCGGCGGGGAGCTGGGCACAACGGATTCAGGCGCGTCGGTGTCCGGAGCCGGGGAGGGGCGATGCGGCGGCGTGCCCCGTTGCCGCGGGGCTGGGGTCGACTTATCGTCCCAGCACGATTCGCGTGCAAGATCACAATATGTGAAGGGGCCGCGGCCATGACGGCGAAGAAGACCGCCGCGAAGAAGTCGGAGTCGGCGAGATCCACGGGTGCGGCGGCCGGGAGGAAGGGCGGAGAGGCGGGCCCGGAGGACGGCTCGCGCACGGACGCGGAGACGGCTGCCGGAGGGACGGCGGCCGGGGAGACGGCCCCCTCGGCCGGCCCGGGCGCGTCGGTCATGAAGAAGTCCGCGGCGAAGAAGTCCACGGCGAAGAAGGAAGCGGCGAAGAAGACAGCCGCGAAGAAGACAGCGGCGACGAAGGCGGCGGCGAAGAAGTCCGCCGCGAAGAGGACCGCGGCCCGCAAGCGGGCGGCGCCCGCCGAGCACACGGGACAGGCCGAGAAGGCGCCTGCGAGGAAGAGCGCGGCGAAGAAGGCTTCGAAGAAGGCCGCTGAGGCGGCCACGATGGCGGCCGAGGCCGCCGAGCAGACGGGAGCCCACACGGTGGTAGCCAAGAAGAGCGCGGCCAGGACCCGAACGGCCGGCAAGGGCGCGGCGCCCGTGCCGGCGACCGGGGGAGTCGTCACGACAGTCCCGGGCGAGCTGGCGGTCCGGCCGGGTGAGGACCCCTGGACACCGGAAGAGGTCGACGAGGCACGGGCCCTGCTGAGCAGCGAGATCATGCGGCTGCGCAGCGAGCTGGAGGCCGCGGGCGCCGCACTCGCCGGGTTGATGCGCGACTCCGGCGACGGGGCGGGTGACGACGAGGCGGACACCGGCACGAAGAACATCACGCGCGAGCACGAGATGTCGCTCGCCGCCAACGCCCAGGAGATGCTCGACCAGACCGAACGCGCACTGGCCCGTCTCGACGCCGGGACGTACGGACTGTGCGAGGTCTGCGGCAATCCGATCGGCAAGGCGCGGATGCAGGCGTTCCCCCGCGCCACGCTCTGCGTCGAGGACAAACAGAAGCAGGAGCGGCGCGGCTGATTCGCGGTCGTGTGTCGTACCCTCGTCCTCAGTCGGAAACCTAGGTTGAGGGACTCACGTGGCAGAGGCGGAGCGCATCATCGGTACGCCGGACATCCCCGATGCCGAGGGGGCCGAAGGGGACGAGGCCGCGGACCGGGTCGAGGAGCCGGCCCCGGGCAGAGGCAGGCGGAGGATCGCCATTCTCTTCGTGGTCGCCGTCTTCGCCTTTCTGCTCGACCTGTCCAGCAAGATCGTCGTGGTCGCGAAGCTGGAGCACCACCAGCCGGTCCAGGTCTTCGGTGACTGGCTGAGGTTCGAGGTGATCCGCAACTCGGGCGCCGCGTTCAGCTTCGGTGAGGCATACACGGTCATCTTCACCGTCATCGCGGCGAGCGTCATCGTCGTGATCGCCCGCCTCGCCCGCAAGCTCTACAGCCTGCCCTGGGCCATCGCGCTGGGCCTGCTGCTCGGCGGAGCGCTCGGGAACCTCACCGACCGCCTCTTCCGTGCTCCCGGCGTCTTCCGGGGAGCGGTGGTGGACTTCATCTCGCCCGCGCACTTCGCCGTTTTCAACCTGGCCGACTCCGCGATCGTCTGCGGCGGAATCCTGATCGTGATCCTCTCCTTCAAGGGTCTGGACCCTGACGGCACCGTGCACAAGGACTAGCGGGCGCAAGGCATACTCGATCAGGTGAGTACGTATCCCGAGGTCCGCACCCTGCCCGTACCCGACGGTCTGGAGGGCGAGCGTGTCGACGCCGCCATTTCCCGGATGTTCGGTTTCTCCCGCACCAAGGCCGCCGATCTGGCCGCGGCCGGGAAGGTGCAGGTGGACGGCGCGGTGGTCGGGAAGTCCGAGAGGGTACGGGGCGGCGCCTGGCTGGAAGTGGAGATGCCGCAGGCGCCCGCTCCGGTGCAGATCGTCGCCGAGCCCGTCGAGGGCATGGAGATCGTGCACGACGACGACGACATCGTCGTGATCGTGAAGCCGGTCGGGGTCGCCGCCCATCCGAGCCCCGGCTGGACCGGCACGACGGTGATCGGCGGTCTCGCCGCGGCCGGCTACCGGATCTCGACGTCCGGCGCCGCCGAGCGCCAGGGCATCGTCCACCGCCTCGACGTCGGCACCTCCGGTCTGATGGTCGTCGCCAAGTCCGAGCGGGCCTACACCCTGCTGAAGGCGCAGTTCCGCGACCGGGTCGTCGAGAAGAAGTACCACGCACTGGTGCAGGGCCACCCGGACCCGATGAGCGGCACCATCGACGCCCCCATCGGGCGCCACCCCAACCACGACTACAAGTGGGCCGTCACGGCCGAGGGCAAGCCCTCCGTGACCCACTACGACCTCATCGAGGCCTACCGCGCCGCCAGCCTCCTGGACATCAAGCTGGAGACGGGCCGCACCCACCAGATCCGCGTGCACATGTCGGCCCATCGGCACCCCTGTGTCGGAGACCTCACCTACGGCGCCGATCCGACGATGGCCAAGCGCCTCGGCCTGACGAGGCAGTGGCTGCACGCCGTCCGGCTCGGCTTCGAGCACCCGTCCGACGGCAGCTGGGTGGAGTTCTCCAGCAGCTACCCCGACGACCTTCAGAACGCCCTGGACAAGATCGCGGCGGAGAGCGAATGACCGGCACGCCTGCCTCGTACACCACTCGTACCGCCGTCGACGAGCAGGACCGCGCCGCCTGCTTCCAGGTTCGCAAGGAAGTCTTCGTCGGTGAGCAGAACGTCCCCGAGGAGATCGAGTACGACGCCTACGACGCCGACGCGGTGCATGTGATCGCCGTCGCGGCGAACGGCTCCGCGCTCGGCACCGGGCGCCTGCTGCACGGCCCGGCCGCCGCGGCCAAGACCGGCGGCGACCTCGCCGTGGGTTCCCTCGGCCGGCTGGCGGTGACCGGTCGGGCGCGCGGCCTCGGCGTCGGAGCGGCGCTGGTGCGCGCCATCGAGGACGCGGCCCGCGGGCTCGGTCTGGCCGCCGTCGACCTGCATGCCCAGACGCATGCGCTCGGCTTCTACGAGCGGCTCGGATACGTGGCGTACGGTCCCGAATTCCCGGACGCCGGGATTGCGCACCGGGCGATGCGCAGGGCTCTGTAGCGGCGACGGACCCCGCCCCGGCCGTGCTGAGCCGGAGTCCGCCCCGGTCCGTGGCGAGTCGCCGACCGCGCGCGTACGCCCGGCGTGCTCGCCGACTGGCTTCGGGCCGGGGCAGCGGCGGCCATGGCTTCCTCCTGGTCCGCCCGGAAGAGCGGATCGCGTGGTGCGCGCCGGTGGGCCTCGGCGTGCGGAACGTTTCTGCCGGACGGGACGCGTCCGTCGCCCGCACCTCGACGTACGGGGTGATCCGCCGACGGGACGTCAGAGATACATCGGAGGAATAGCCGGTCAGGTAGGCACTGCAGAGGGGGCGTTGTCCGGTTCGCAGGACCTCCGTGGCACGCTTGAAGTCCAGATCACCGACCGCGGAGGTCGGCTCGCCGCGTTTCGGAAGGCACCTCGTGGACCAAATGGCACTGCTCCTCCTGCTGTTGCTCGGAGCTGTGGTCATGGTGCCACTGGGGGAGCGTCTCGGACTGCCCGCGCCCGTACTGATGACGCTCGCCGGAGTCGGCCTGGCGTTCGTCAGCTTCGTGCCGAATGTGAACATTCCGCCCGAGATCATCCTTCCCGCGCTGCTGCCGCCGCTGCTCTACGCCTCCGTGCAGCGCACCTCCTGGCGGCAGTTCGCCGCCAATAAACGACCGATCTTTCTGCTCGCCGTGGCGCTGGTCTTCATCACGACGGCCGCTGTCGCCGTGGTCGCCAACGCGATCGTCCCGGGGCTGCCCATCGCCGCCGCCGTGGCGCTCGGCGCGCTCGTCGCCCCGCCCGACCCGGTCGCGGCGACGGCCGTCGCGGGCTCGGTCGGGCTGCCGCGCAGGCTCGTCTCCATCCTGGAGGGCGAGGGGCTGTTCAACGATGTGACCGCGATCGTGCTGTACCACGTGGCGGTCGCCGCCGCGGTGAGCGGTACGTTCTCGGTGCCGGAGGCGTTCGGGCTGCTGGTCCTCTCGGCGGTCGTCGCCCTGGTGGTGGGGCTCGCGCTCGGCTGGATCACCATCAAGCTGATGGGGCTGCTCGGTGATGCCACGCTCCAGGTCGGCCTCACCCTGCTGGTGCCGTTCGTGAGTTATGTGCTCGCGGAGGAGTTGATGGGGTCGGGTGTCCTCGCCGTCCTCACCACCGCGCTGTTCCTCGCCGAGCACACCGCCGACGCCGACGACGTCCTCGGGCGTCTCACCGGCCGCACCTTCTGGGAGATCGTCGACACCCTCGTCACCGGGGTGGCCTTCGGGCTGATCGGCCTCGAACTGCACAACGTCTTCGGAACGGCCGACGGGCGCGAACTCCAGCTGCTCGGCTGGGGCCTGGCCGTCGTCGCGGTCGTCGTCGGCGTACGGCTGCTGTATCTGCTGCCCGCGACCTGGCTCACCAAGCGACTGCACACCCGGCGTGACGTCAGCGAGGACATCCCCACCAGCTGGCGGGAGACCGTCGTCATGTGGTGGTCCGGGATGCGCGGAGTGGCCTCGGTCGCGCTGGCGCTCGCGATTCCGCTGAAGACGGACGACGGGAAGCCGTTCCCGGGCCGTGACGAGATCATCTTCATCGCCTTCGCCGTGATCATGGCCACGCTGGTCGTCCAGGGGCTCACCCTGCCGTGGCTGGTCCGCAAGCTCCGTGTCCGTGCGGACACGGACGCCGAGGATGCGCTGGAGAAGGACCTCGCGATCCGCGCCGCGAAGGCGGCGAAGCAGCGGTTCAAGGAGATCCAGGAGGTCGAGGAGTTCCCCGACGAGGTCGTGGAGCGGCTGCAGCGACTCGCGTACGACATGGGCGCGCGGATCAGCCCCGAGATGGTCGACGAGGAGCGTCGGGAGGCGTACGCGAAGCGTGCCGAGCGCTTCAAGGCGGTCCATCGCGTCCAGCGCGAGATGATGTCGGCCGCCCGCCACGCGGTGCTCTCCGCCCGCAACGAGGCGGGCGCGGACCCGGAGGTCGTCGACCGGGTGCTGCGGCAGCTGGACGTACGCAGCCTGCGGTGACACTGCGCCGACCGCGACCGCAACTGGCACCATGGGCCCCATGAACATCATGCTTTTCCACTCGACGTACGGTCTGCGCCCCGCGGTGCACGCGGCCGCCGCGCGGCTGCGCGCCGCCGGTCACGAGGTGCAGGTGCCCGACCTCTTCGAGGGACGCACCTTCGAAACCGTCGAGGAGGGCCTGGCCTTCAAGGAAGAGGTGGGCAAGGACGAACTCCTCAGGCGGGCCGTGCTGGCCGCCGCGCCCTACTCCGAGCGGGGCCTGGTGTACGCGGGTTTCTCCTTCGGCGCGTCCACCGCGCAGACCCTGGCGCTCGGTGATGAGAAGGCGCGCGGACTGCTGCTCTTCCACGGCACCTCGGACATCGCCGAGAACGCCTCGGTGGACGACCTGCCCGTACAACTGCATGTCGCGGACCCGGATCCGTTCGAGACGCACGACTGGCTGAACTCCTGGTACCTACAGATGCGGCGCACAGGTGCCGATGTCGAGATCTACCGCTATCCGGGCGCGGGCCATCTCTTCACGGACGCCGAACTGCCCGACCATGACGCGGCCTCCGCCGAGCTGGCCTGGAAGGTCGCACTCGGTTTCCTCGCCACGCTGTGACCGACTCGGCATACCGTGACCGACTTTCCGCGCTGTGACCGACGTGCCGCGCTGTGACCGACGTGCCGCGCTGTGACCGACGTGCCACGCCGTGACCGACTTGCCGCGCCGTGGCCGTCCGAAGGGCCCCGCTCCGTGCGCGGAACCCGTCGGACGGACGGGGCGGATCAGGCCCGGTAGGCGGTCCAGCTGTCGCTCATCCGCTGCACCTGGCCCGCGGTGAACTGGTACATGCAGGCGTCGTACGTGTAGTCCATGAAGTTGTGGATCGGGTCGACCCCCGCGCTGGTGCAGGTGTCGCGCCCGGTCGGGCACTCGAACGCGGCGCTGCCCTCGGCGGGCGTGTCGGAGACGTAGTCACCGTTGCCGCTGCAGCCGCCCTGGAAGGTGTGGTAGAGCCCCAGCCAGTGGCCGACCTCGTGGGTGGCGGTGTCGCCCTCGTCGTAGTTGGTGGCGGAGCCGCCGGGCAGTGATTCGTCGAGGATGACGACGCCGTCCATGCTCGGGCTGGAGGAGTACGAGCTGGGGAAGGTGGCCCAGCCGAGCAGGCCGCCGCCGAGGTTGGCGGTGTAGACGTTGAGCGCGTTCTTGCCGCCCTTGCGCAGCGCCGTCTTCATCGTCCGCTCGGTGGACGAGCCCGAGGAGACGTTGTACCAGGTGGCGTTGTCGGTGTAGTCGGTGCCGGCCAGCGAGAACTGGAAGCCGGTGTTGGTGTTGCCGGTGCCCTGGCCGCTGTAGGCCGCGTTCAGCACGCTCATCTGGCTGCTGATGTCGGCCGCGGTGAGCTTGCCGGTGGTGCCGGAGTGGATGACGTGGAAGTAGACCGGGATGGTCGCCGCGGCGACGGTGAGCGTGGAGCCGCTGAGCCGGCGGGCCGCGAGTCTCTCCTTGAGCTGCGTGTCCATGGCCTTGGCCTGGGACGCGGTGAGTTCGTTGGGCTCCGCGGCGTGCTCGGTGCCCGAGGGGCGGGCCTCGCGCGCGGTGGCGTCGGTGCCCGCCCCGCTCGCGCACTTCTCGGCGGATGCGGCGGACGCGGACGTCGACGCGGCGGACGTCGACGAAGCGGACGCCTTCGCGGCGGCGGAGCCGGTGGAGACGGAGAGCGGTGCCAGGGCCAGGGTTCCGGCCAGGACGGCGGTGCCGATCGCACGGTGACGCATACGCGGTGATAGGCGGGCAAGAGTGCGCACGTGGACTCCTCGCGAATGATGTGGGGGGAGAGGGATTTCCTCGCCTGCCGTCGAAGATTACGTGCGCATGTCATCTCTTGGGGAGCGGCGATCAGGCCCATTCGCTCACGGGCGGATGGGGAGGAACGTGGGGTGGTCGGGCTCCGGGCCCGGGAGTTCGATACGCGGACGTAACGTCGCGCGTCACCCCGGCGGGTGGTGTGTCCCCATTGGGGCAGGGCGGACACCACCCGCCGTAGCGACGTAACGCACCGTCAACACGAACCGGTCTGGCCGAGAACAGACTTCACAGCACCGGGTTGTCCACCCGCTCGACCTTCTGTGTCCCGCTGAGCGTTCGGTACGAACGCGTCCAGGCGGAGGTCGCGTCCCGCTTCGTCCGGTCGGAGACCGCGTAGTAGTCCATCTGCGCGCGCTCGGCGGTCACGTCGAGGACGCCGTAGCCGTGCGCGTCCATGTCCACCCACTTCACATGGCGGTTGGCGGCCTTGACCGCCGCGGCGGCGACCACCGAGACGGTCTTCGGCGCGACGTGCAGGATGTCGTCGAGATTGTCCGAGGTCACCGACGTCACCACGAACTCGGTGGCGGCCGACGCCGAGAGCGGGTACGTCGCCGCCTTCACCGGCACGTCATTGGCCCACGCCATGTGGATGTCGCCGGTCAGGAAGACCGTGTTGGTGATCGACCGGTCCCGCAGATGCCCGATCAGCTCCTTGCGGTCGTCCGTGTAGCCGTCCCACTGGTCGACGTTGACGGCGAGTCCCTCGGTGGGCAGCCCCAGCAACTCGGCCAGCGGCGCCAGCAGATGCGCGGGCACGGAACCGAACGCCACCGGCGAGATCATCACCGATGTACCGACCAGCCTCCAGGTGGCGTCCGAGCCGGCCAGGCCTGACTTCAGCCAGTCCAGCTGCGCCCGGCCGGTGATCGTGCGGTCCGGGTCGTCGACCGAGCCGCTGCCGATCGTCGCCTGCTGGGAGCGGAAGGTGCGCAGATCGAGCAGATGGAGATCGGCCAGGTCGCCGAAGCGCAGCCGCCGGTAGACGGTGCCCTCGGTGGAGGCGCGCACCGGCATCCACTCGAAGTACGCCTGCTTCGCGCCCGCCGCCCGCTCGGCCCAGGAACCCTCGGTCTCCGGCGTGTGGTTCCCGGCCCCGCCCGACCAGGCGTCGTTGGCGAACTCGTGGTCGTCCCAGATCGCGATCAGCGGGTGGGTGGCGTGCAGGGCCTGGAGGTCGGTGTCCGTCTTGTAGTGGCCGTGCCGGGTCCGGTAGTCGGCGAGGGTGAGGATCTCGTGCCGCGGCTCGTGCGGTCGTACGACGTACTTCGCGTCCGGGTAACTGCCCGACGCGTACTCGTAGATGTAGTCGCCGAGATGCAGGACCGCGTCGAGGTCGGCGCGGGCGGCGAGATGCCGGTACGGGGAGAAGAACCCGGCCTCCCAGTTGGCGCACGACACCACTCCGAAGCGCACGCCGGGCGTGGCCGTCCCGGTCGCGGGCGCGGTGCGGGTGCGGCCCACCGGCGAGAAGGTCTCCGTACCGTCGCCCGCCGAGAAGCGGAACCAGTAGGCGGTGGCCGGGCTCAGCCCCCGCACGTCGGCCTTGACGGTGTGGTCGGAAGCGGCCTTCGCGACGGCCGCGCCCCGGGCCACGACCCGGGCGAACTCCTTGTCCGCGGCCACCTCCCAGCGCACCGCCGTATCGGCGCCGCGGCCCGATCCGGGCACGGCGTCGGGGGTCGGGGTGACGCGGGTCCACAGAAGTACGCCGTCGGGAAGGGGATCACCGGAGGCGACGCCGTGCAGGAAGGCAGGCCCGTCCGCGGCATGCGCGGTGGTGGCGGCGCCCAGCACGGGCGCGACGACGGCGGTGGCGGCAGCGGCCTTGACGACCGCGCGGCGGCTGGGTGCGGAAAGCTGCGAGGTTACGTGTCGACTGGTCACGGAGCAGCACCCTACTGACGGGTACGGCGAACGGGCAGGCGAATGACGGAAGTTCGCCTGCCCGTCGGGGAGCCGCTGCCGGGGGTTTGCCGTTCGAACGGTCCGGCTCGGCCCGGTCGGCGCCGGACCCGGCCGCGCTGCTAGCCCTTCAGCGCGGCGGAGATCGCGGTGTTGAACTCGTCCACCGTCATCGGCGCGGCCTTGCCGTCCGAGCCGGTGAGCGCCTTGCCGTCCATCTTCAGCGTCGGAGTGCCCTCCACGCCGCTCTTGTCGAAGGCCGCGGACATCTTCATCGCCCAGCTGTCGAACGTGCCGTCCTCGACGTTCTTCTGGAACGCCTTGTTGTCCTTCAGGGCGTCGACCGTGTCGGCGACCTTGATCAGGTACGCGTCGTCCTTGAACTTGTCGTCGCTCTCCTCCGGGTGGTACTTCGCGGAGTAGAGCGCGTACTTGTAGTCGAGGAACGCCTGCGGGCTGACGTCGAGCGCCGCGCCGAGCGCGCTCAGCGCGTTCTTCGAGCCCTCGCCGTTGTCACTCGTGTCGATGAACGTGGCACCGATGTACTTGATCTTGTACTTGCCCGCGTCGACGTCCTTGTGCACCGTCTCACCGACGGTCTGCTCGAACGAGGCGCAGATCGGGCAGCGCGAGTCCTCGTACAGTTCCAGGGTCTTCTTCGCGGTCGACTCGCCGATGACGACGGTCGTGCCGTTGTCGCCCGAGGTGTTCTTGGGGACCGTGACGTCCTTCGCGTCCTTGGCCGCTTCCCAGTGGGACGGCTTGTTCAGCTCCGATATCCCCCAGGCACCGGCGCCCACGACCGCCAGGACGGCCACGATGGAGGCGCCGACGACGATCTGCCGGCGGGCCTTGTCCTTCTTGGCCTGGCGCTCGCGCTCGGCCCGCATCCGCTCGCGGGCCGCCGCCTTGTTGGACTGGCTGTTGCGCTTGCTCATGTTCGTTTCTCCATGGTGTGGGTGGTCTGTCGGCGGGGATCCATGTGCTCAGGCGATGGCGAGGGCCGAGCGCGGTGGTCCCCTCCGTCCCACGGAGTGCACGAGCAGACGGGCGTGTACGGGCAGGTGCGGGCCGCGTCCGGCGGGGTGCGTCCCGCAGCGTGCGGGGCGGCGGGCCCCACCCGCCACGGCGACCGCGATCAGCAGCGGCCGGAACGCCAGGACGGCGACCGCGCCCAGCAGGCCGGCGAGCGCGGCCTCGCCGCGCCGCAGCCAGGCCGCGGCGAGCAGCCCGACCGTCACGTGGGCGGCGAGCAGCAGCCACGGCACCGCCGGGCCCGGGGAGGCCAGCAGCGCGGCGGCCGTGTGCCCGCCGCCGGTCACCGAGGTGAGCGGGGTGCCGACGTCACCGACGCCGCCGAGCTTCGGCGCGCCGGCGCCGATGTCGCCGCCGCCGCAGAGCACGTCGACGCCGACCGAGCGCAACGGCCCCGCGATGGGGCCGCCCGCCGCGCCGTAACAGAGGTGCTGGCCGGTCGTGAAGACGGTGTCGGCGGCCAGCTCCAGCGGGACCAGCAGTCCGGCGATCGCCCCGAAACCGCGCTCCCGGCCGGCCAGCGCGTACGCCACGGCGAACACCGCGCCGGCCAGCAGGGCGACGACGGTCAGCGGCAGCGCGACCCGGGAGAGCAGTACGTGGGACGCGGCGGAGAGCGTCACGACGAGCGCTGTGAAAAGCGCCGCGCGAACGACTCTGAGCTGCGTCCCGGATATGTCCATCGCCGAGGAGTGTCGCACGCGAACCTGTAAGCGACCGCTAAAGGGGTCGCCGGTGTGCGGTGCCTTACAGCCCCGGGATGCGGCCGTTGCGGAAGAGGTCCACGAAGATCTGGTGGTCGGCGCGGGCCCGCGCGCCGTAGCTGTGGGCGAAGTCCACCAGCAGGCCGGCGAATCCCTCCTCGTCCGCCGCGATCGCGGCGTCGATCGCCCGTTCCGTGGAGAACGGAACCAGCGAGTGGCCGCTCTCGTCGTCCGCCGCGGAGTGCATCGTCGCCGTCGCCCGGCCGAGGTCGGCGACGACCGCGGCGATCTCCTCCGGCTCGTCGATGTCGGACCAGTCCAGATCGACCGCGTACGGAGACACCTCGGCGACCAGATGACCCGCCCCGTCCAGCTCGGTCCAGCCGAGCCACGGGTCGGCGTGCGCCTGCAGGGCACGCTGCGAGATCACCGTGCGATGGCCCTCGTGCTGGAAGTACTCGCGCACGGCCGTGTCGGTGACGTGGCGGGAGACCGCGGGGGTCTGTGCCTGCTTGAGATAGATCACCACATCGTTCTCCAGGGCGTCGCTGTTGCCCTCCAGAAGGATGTTGTACGAGGGCAGCCCGGCCGAACCGATGCCGATGCCGCGACGGCCGACGACATCCTTCACGCGGTACGAGTCGGGGCGGGTCAGGCTCGACTCCGGCAGTGTCTCCAGATAGCCGTCGAAGGCGGCCAGCACCTTGTAGCGCGTCGCCGCGTCCAGATCGATCGAGCCGCCGCCCGGCGCGAACCGGCGCTCGAAGTCCCGGATCTCCGTCATCGAGTCCAGCAGCGCGAAGCGGGTCAGCGACCGGGCGTCACGCAGCGCGTCCAGCAGCGGGCCCTCGGCCGTGTCGAGAGTGAAGGGCGGCACCTCGTCGTTCTTCGCGCCCGTCGACAGGGCGTGGATCCGCTCGCGGTAGGCCGCCGCGTAGATCCGGACCAGCTCGGTGATCTGGTCGTCACCCAGCGCCTTCGCGTACCCGAGCAGCGCGACGGAGGCGGCGAACCGCTTCAGGTCCCAGGTGAACGGGCCGACGTACGCCTCGTCGAAGTCGTTCACATTGAAGACCAGCCGGCCGTTGGCGTCCATGTACGTGCCGAAGTTCTCCGCGTGCAGATCGCCGTGGATCCACACCCTTCCGGTCCGCTCGTCCAGATACGGGCCGCCGTGCCGCTCGTGCGCCAGGTCGCCGTAGAAGAGGCACGCCGTGCCCCGGTAGAAGGCGAACGCCGATCCCGCCATCTTGCGGAACTTGACCCGGAAGGCGGCAGGATCGGCGGCCAGCAGCTCCCCGAACGCGGTGTCGAACACCTCAAGAATCTGCTCCCCGCGCTGCGCTGCGCCGGTCTGCGCTTCCGACATCTCTGGTTGCCTCTCCTGGTACCTGGCGTGCATGACAAAAAGGACGGACTTCTCAGCCCTTCCAACGCGCGACCGTACCCGGGAGTGCCCCTCGGCTGTCACCTCGGAGACGTAGACTTCCACGCTGTCCCCCCAGTCCGTCATCGCCCGTTTTCCCGGAGGCACAGCGCCGTGACCAAGCCGCCCTTTACGCACCTCCACGTCCACACCCAGTACTCGCTGCTGGACGGTGCCGCGCGGCTCAAGGACATGTTCGACGCGTGCAACGAAATGGGCATGTCGCACATCGCGATGACGGACCACGGCAACCTGCACGGTGCCTACGACTTCTTCCACCAGGCGAAGAAGGCGGAGGTGACGCCCATCATCGGCATCGAGGCGTACGTCGCCCCGGAGTCGCGCAAGCACAAGCGGAAGATCCAGTGGGGCCAGCCGCACCAGAAGCGTGACGACGTCTCGGGTTCGGGTGGTTACACCCACAAGACGATCTGGGCGGCGAACGCGACGGGCCTGCACAACCTCTTCCGGCTGTCCTCGGACGCGTACGCGGAGGGCTGGCTGCAGAAGTGGCCGCGCATGGACAAGGAGACCATCGCCCAGTGGTCCGAGGGCCTGATCGCCTCCACCGGCTGCCCCTCGGGCGAGGTGCAGACACGCCTGCGGCTCGGCCAGTTCGACGAGGCGGTCCAGGCGGCCTCCGACTACAAGGACATCTTCGGCGAGGGCAAGTACTTCCTGGAGCTGATGGACCACGGCATCGAGATCGAGCGCCGGGTCCGCGACGGGCTCCTCGAAATCGGCAAGAAGCTGAACATCCCGCCGCTGGTGACCAACGACTCGCACTACACCTACGCGCACGAGGCCACCGCGCACGACGCCCTGCTGTGCATCCAGACCGGCAAGAACCTCTCCGACCCGGACCGCTTCCGCTTCGACGGCACCGGCTACTACCTCAAGACGACCGAGGAGATGTACGGCGTCGACTCCTCCGACGCCTGGCAGGAGGGGTGCGCCAACACGCTGCTGGTCGCCCAGCAGATCGACACCAGCGGCATGTTCGAGAAGCGCGACCTGATGCCGAAGTTCGACATCCCGGACGGCTACACGGAGATCACCTGGTTCCAGGAGGAGGTCCGGGTCGGCATGAACCGCCGCTTCCCGGGCGGCGTCCCCGAGGACCGGCAGAAGCAGGCCGAGTACGAGATGGACGTCATCATCCAGATGGGGTTCCCGGGATACTTCCTGGTGGTCGCCGACTTCATCATGTGGGCGAAGAACAACGGCATCGCGGTCGGCCCCGGCCGAGGCTCCGCGGCCGGCTCGATCGTGGCGTACGCGATGGGCATCACCGACCTCGACCCGATCGAGCACGGACTGATCTTCGAGCGGTTCCTCAACCCCGAGCGCGTCTCCATGCCCGACGTCGACATCGACTTCGACGAGCGCAGGCGCGTCGAAGTGATCAGGTACGTGACGGAGAAGTACGGCGCCGACAAGGTCGCCATGATCGGCACGTACGGCAAGATCAAGGCGAAGAACGCCATCAAGGACTCCGCCCGCGTCCTCGGCTACCCGTACGCCATGGGCGACCGGCTCACCAAGGCCATGCCCGCCGACGTCCTCGGCAAGGGCATCGACCTCAACGGCATCACCGACCCGAAGCACCCGCGCTACAGCGAGGCGGGCGAGATCCGGGGGATGTACGAGAACGAGCCGGACGTGAAGAAGGTCATCGACACCGCGAAGGGCGTCGAGGGCCTGGTCCGGCAGATGGGCGTGCACGCCGCAGGCGTGATCATGTCCAGCGAGCCCATCGTCGACCACGCCCCGGTCTGGGTGCGGCACACCGACGGCGTCACCATCACGCAGTGGGACTACCCGCAGTGCGAGTCGCTCGGCCTGCTGAAGATGGACTTCCTCGGCCTGCGCAACCTCACCATCATGGACGACGCCGTCAAGATGGTGGAGAGCAACAAGGGCGTCAAGCTGGACCTGCTCGGCCTCCCGCTGGACGACCCGAAGACGTACGAGATGCTCTGCCGCGGTGACACGCTCGGCGTCTTCCAGTTCGACGGCGGCCCGATGCGCTCCCTGCTGCGCCAGATGCAGCCCGACAACTTCGAGGACATCTCCGCCGTCTCGGCCCTGTACCGACCGGGCCCGATGGGCATGAACTCGCACACGAACTACGCCGAGCGCAAGAACGGCCGCCAGGAGATCACCCCGATCCACCCGGAGCTGGAGGAGCCGCTCAAGGAGACGCTCGGCCTGACCTACGGCCTGATCGTCTACCAGGAGCAGGTGCAGAAGGCCGCCCAGATCGTCGCCGGATACTCGCTCGGCGAGGCCGACATCCTGCGCCGCGTGATGGGCAAGAAGAAGGCCGACGAGCTGGCGAAGAACTTCGTCCTCTTCCAGGCGGGCGCCAAGAAGAACGACTACTCCGACGCCGCGATCCAGGCCCTGTGGGACGTGCTGGTCCCGTTCGCCGGATACGCGTTCAACAAGGCGCACTCCTCCGCGTACGGCCTGGTCACCTACTGGACCGCGTACCTGAAGGCGAACTACCCCGCCGAGTACATGGCGGCGCTGCTGACCTCGGTCAAGGACGACAAGGACAAGTCGGCGGTCTATCTCAACGAGTGCCGCCGCATGGGCATCAAGGTGCTGCCGCCCAATGTCAACGAGTCCCTGTCGAACTTCGCCGCACAGGGCGACGACGTGATCCTCTTCGGCCTCACGGCCGTCCGCAACGTGGGCCAGAACGTCGTCGACTCGATCATCCGCTCCCGCAAGGCGAAGGGGAAGTACAGCAGCTTCCCCGACTTCCTGGACAAGGTCGAGGCGGTCGTCTGCAACAAGCGCACCGTCGAATCACTCATCAAGGCCGGCGCCTTCGACGAGATGGGCCACACCCGCAAGGGCCTGGTCGCCCACCACGAGCCGATGATCGACAACGTGGTGCAGGTCAAGCGCAAGGAGGCCGAGGGGCAGTTCGACCTCTTCGGCGGCATGGGCGAGGAGGAGAGCGACGAGCCGGGCTTCGGGCTCGACGTGGAGTTCTCCGACATCGAGTGGGAGAAGTCGTACCTGCTGGCGCAGGAGCGCGAGATGCTCGGCCTGTACGTCTCCGACCACCCGCTCTTCGGCCTGGAGCACGTGCTGTCCGACAAGGCCGATGCCTCGGTCTCCCAGCTCACCGGCGGGGAACACGCCGACGGCGCCATCGTCACCGTCGGCGGCATCATCTCCGGCCTCCAGCGCAAGATGACCAAGCAGGGCAACGCCTGGGCCATCGCCACCGTCGAGGACCTGGCCGGTTCCATCGAGTGCATGTTCTTCCCCGCCACCTATCAGCTGGTCTCCACCCAGCTCGTCGAGGACACCGTCGTCTTCGTCAAGGGACGCCTCGACAAGCGGGAGGACGTGCCCCGGCTCGTCGCCATGGAGATGCAGGTCCCCGACATCTCCTCGGCCGGGACCAACGCCCCCGTGGTCCTGACCATCCCCACGGTCAAGATCACCCCGCCGATGGTCAGCCGCCTCGGCGAGGTCCTCAGCAACCACCGGGGGGACACCGAGGTGCGGATCAGGCTCCAGGGCCCGCGCAAGACCACGGTGCTCCGGCTCGACCGGCACCGGGTGAAGCCCGACCCGGCGCTCTTCGGTGACCTGAAGGTGCTGCTCGGACCGTCCTGCCTGGCGGGCTGAGCGGCACCGCACCGGCAGACGCACAAGAGGGGCGCCCCGCGGCCGCGGGGCGCCCCTCTCGGCCACCCGGCCTGCGGCCGGACCGGAGAATCCGCCCGGTCAGTTGTGGCCGAAGCGCCGCTGATGCTTACGGGCGGCATCACCAGGGCTGCCCTGGGCCTGCGACTGAGGCTGTATCTGCGATTCGTACGTCGTCGCCTTGTCCTCTTGCGCACCGTGCTCGGGACCGGACGCGCGGTTCTGCCGGCCGCTCTGCTTGCGGTTCTTGTTCTTGGCCATGGTGTTCCTCCTGGGGGACTCTCGGGGCCAGGACCGCGTTCAGATTCACATGAGGGAATAAACGGTGCATGTTGGATCATTACTGTGCGTAGCGGTGGGGTATTATGCGCCGTTTTCCGGATCCGCCACGCCGATGATCGAGTTCCGGACGTCTACCCCCGTGCCGTCGGGCAGACTCGATGGAAACCCTTGGCAAAGACCACACCCGAACTTCTGGAAGAGGGGTGGAACACGTGGACCGTTGCGTCGTCCTCGTGGACGCCGGCTACCTGCTGGGCGCAGCCGCGAGCCTGCTGGCCGGGGAGCCCGCCCGTTCCCGCATCACCGTCGACCACGCGGCCCTCATCCGGGGCCTGCGCGAGCTGGCCGAGGACGATACGCAGCTGCCGCTGCTGCGCATCTACTGGTTCGACGGCGCCCCCGACCGCGTACCGCAGCCCGAACACCGCAGGCTGCGGGTGATGCCCCGGGTGACCGTGCGACTCGGTGCCCTGACCCGCAGCGACGGGCGCTGGGCGCAGAAGGGCGTCGACGCCGCCATGCACGCCGAACTCACCGAACTGGCCAGGAACCGGGCCTGTTCCGATGTGGTGCTGGTGACCGGTGACGGCGATCTGCTGCCCGGCCTGATGTCCGCCAAGGAACACGGCGTCGCCGTCCACCTGTGGGCCGTCCAGGCCGCCGACGGGGACTACAACCAGTCCGAGGACCTGGTCGCCGAGGCCGACGAACGAAGGGTGCTCGACCGGGCCTGGATCACCCAGGCCGTACAGGCCAAGGAGACCGGCGGTGTCTGCGCCCCGCCGCCCGCGCCCCGCCCGGAGATCGCCGCGATCCTCTCGGCGCCGCTGCCCGAGGCGGCCCTCGCCGCCTCCGCCGAGCGGGCCTCACAGGCCCGGACGGCCGCCGACGACGGCGCGGGGCCGGTGCGCGGGGAGAGCCCCGCCGACCGGCCCGGCCACGGTGCGAAGGGCGTGCCCACCCCGAAGGACCTGGCGGGAAGCCTGCGCGGCCCCGGCGTCCAGCCCGCCCAGCCCTCGCCCGCCAACGCCACCCTGCGCTGGTCCTCCGACAAGGGCTGGATGGAGCGCGGCGGGCCCCTGGGCGAGCCCGCCGAGACCGCGTCCCTCCCGACCCTGGCCCAGCTCACCAGCGCCGAGCAGCGCTGGGCGGACCGCGAGGAGGACATCACGACCGTCGGCGGTGACCCCTTCGAGGTGGGTCAGGTCTTCGCCCGCCGCTGGATGGAGCGCCTGCCGGAGACCGCTCATCTCCAGACGCTGTCGACCATGTATCCGCGCATTCCGCACCGCATCGACGGAGAACTGCTGCGGTACGCGGCACGGTTCGGCCTGCTCGCCCACAAGGACGACCAGATCGACGAACACGACCGCTACGCGATCCGGGCGGGCTTCTGGCGGGAGATCGACGTACGGGCCGCGGCGGAGCAGGCCCCGGCGGAGGAGCGGACGACTCCGTCCGGCGACTGAGGGCACAGCGGCCTCGCGGCCGGCCGGCTCGCGGCGCCGGTGCCCCACCGGCACGGCCCCGCGCGCGATCAGGGGCATCCGACCCCGTACTCTCGTACCTCGTGAGTACGGGCACAGCACAGGCGCAGACGGCGACCGGGACCGTGTGCGCGGTGCGTGATCTGGTCAAGACCTATCCCGCAGCCCGCGGTCGCCGCGGTGCGCCCGCCACGCCCGAGGTACGCGCCACCGACGGGATCAGCCTGGATGTCCGGCGCGGCGAGATCTTCGGACTCCTCGGCCCCAACGGCGCCGGAAAGTCCACCCTGGTACGGCAGCTCACCGGGCTGATGCGACCCGACTCCGGCAGCGTCACGCTGCTCGGCCACGATCTCGTACGCCATCCCGAGCGCGCCTCCCGGCTGATCGGATACCTCGGGCAGGAGTCCACCGCCCTCGACGAACTGACCGTGTCGCTCGCCGCCGAGACCACCGGACGGCTGCGCGGCCTCGCGGTACGGGACGCCCGCGCCGAGCGCGACGCCGTACTCGACGAACTCGGTCTCACGGAGATCGCCGGCCGCCCGTTGAGGAAGCTCTCCGGCGGGCAGCGGCGGCTCGCCTGCCTCGCCGCCGCGCTCGTCGGCGAGCGGCCGGTGCTGGTGCTCGACGAGCCGACGACCGGAATGGACCCTGTCGCACGGCGCGCCGTCTGGGCCGCCGTGGACCGGCGCCGGGCCGAGCGCGGCACGACGGTGCTGCTCGTCACCCACAACGTCATCGAGGCCGAGACGGTGCTCGACCGGGTCGCCGTGATCGAACGGGGCAGGGTCATCGCCTGCGACACCCCTGCCGGGCTCAAGGAGCGGGTCGCGGGCGAGGTCCGGGTCGAGCTGGTGTGGCGTGAACGGGCGCCGCTGGACGTGCCCGAGGTCGCCGCGCTGCGCGGATCGGCGCAGGAGTCCGGGCGGCGCTGGGTGCTGCGGCTCTGCCCCGACGAGGCGCGGGCGGCGGTCGCCGCGGTGACCGGCGGTGCGGCCTTCGCCGCGCTCGACGACTTCACGCTGGCGACGCCCAGCCTGGAGGACGTCTACCTCGCCCTCGGCGGGGACGGGGCCAAGGGGCTGGTGAAGTCATGAGCGGGGCGATCGGGTGCACAGGCGTGGCCGGGCCGGGAGCGAACAGGAGCAGTGCCAGGTGACGAGCATCGTTCCCGCGCAGGCGGTGACCGGACCCGTCCGGACCGGCGAGGACGGACGGGTCGGCGGGGGACCGGCGGCTGCCGTGCCGCTTGCGCCGCGGGCCCGGCTGTTCCCCTCCCTCGCGGCGGTCTACCGGGCTCAGCTGTCCCGGGCCAGGGTCGCCCGTATCCCGCTGCTCTTCGTCGCGACCTTCCAGTCCGTGGGGATCATGGTGCTGATGCGCGGCGTCGTGGACGGCGGCGTCGAGGCGCGTGCCGTCGTCGCCGGGTCCAGCGTCCTCGTGGTGGCGTTCGTCGCGCTCAATCTGCTCGCCCAGTACTTCGGGCAGCTGCGGGCCGGCGGCGGGCTCGACCACTACGCCACGCTGCCGGTGCCGCCCGCCGCGGTGGTGCTCGGTGCGGCCGGGGCGTACGCCTCCTTCACGGTGCCCGGCACGATCGTCACAGCCGTGGCGGGGAGCATGCTGTTCGGGCTGCCGCTGACACATCTGTGGGTGCTCGTCGCCGTCATTCCGCTCTCCGGGGCGGCGCTCTCCGGGCTCGGTGCCGCGATGGGGCTGCTCGCTCCCCGGCAGGAGCTGGCCACGCTGCTCGGGCAGCTGGGCATGTCGGCGGCGCTGCTGCTCGGCGTCCTGCCGGCCGACCGGCTGCCCGAGCCGGTCGTCTGGGCCCGCGATCTGCTGCCGTCGACCTACGGCGTCGAGGCGCTCTCCCGGTCCTTCGACGCCCACCCCGACTGGAAGATCGTCGTACTGGATCTCGCGGTCTGTGCCGTCGTCGGCGTCCTCTCGCTGGCGGCGGCCACCTGGGCATATCGCAGGGCAGCGGTCCGGTGAGGCACGCCACAGGGACGCCTGGCACGATGGCACAGTGACCGCACCCCTGACGCCGCCCCACCAGCCCTCGTCCGACGGCCCCTGGCAGACCTCGCCGCAATGGGGTGGCCCCGGAGGCCCGGGGAGTCACCCTGCCGGCAGCCTGCCGGATTCGCCCGAGGAGCGGGATCTCCGTGGGGATCTGCGGCGAGCGGCTGTCGTCACCGCCCTCGTGACCGTGGCGGGCGTCGGGCTCGGTCTCCTCTGGGTGTGGCTGGCTCCGCGGGTTCCGCTGATCTCCGACAGCACGGCCGTCTTCCTCAACGACAGCGAGGGCGAGGAGGCGATCGGCGCCGACGGAACGTTCGTGCTGCTGGCTCTGGCCTTCGGCGCCGTCTGTGCGGCTGCCGTCTTCCTGTTCCACCGGCGTGGCGGAATCGCCCTGGTGGTGGGGCTCGCGCTGGGCGGCCTGCTCGGTTCCGTGCTGGCCTGGCGGCTGGGGGTGTGGCTCGGGCCGGACCAGGACGTGGTCGCTCACGCCCGAGCGGTCGGCAAGGGCGTGGTCTTCGACGCGCCGCTCCAGTTGCGGGCCAAGGGAGCGTTGCTGGCGTGGCCGCTGGGGGCGATGGCCGTTCATCTCGGCTTGACCGCGTTGTTCGGGCCGCGCGATCCGGAGCCGGAGTGGGGGGTCTCCCCGCAGTGGGCCGCGGGCGGGCCCGTGCCGGGTGCGGCCCCGGGGTCGGGCGCGGGGACAGGTGCGGGCGGAGACGTGCCGCCGGTGCCGCCGGCCGGGTCGTAGCGGATCCGGGCTGGTTCGGACGGGATCCTCCGGCGCAGCGCAGTGCCGTGCAGCGCCGTAGTGCCGTTCAGTGCCGGGCGTCGCGAGTCAGTGCCGGGCGTCGCGAGCCGGTGCCTGCCGCGGCACTAGCCCCGGCCGATCTCCGCGAACACCGCTCCTGTCAGGGACGCCAGATCCACGGGGGAGAGTTCGACCTCCAGACCGCGGCGGCCGGCCGAGACGCAGATCGTCTCGTGGGACCGCGCCGAGGCGTCCAGCACCGTACGCAGCCGCTTCCGCTGACCCAGCGGGGAGATGCCGCCCCGCACGTAGCCGGTGGTGCGTTCCGCGGCTGCCGGGTCGGCCATCGCGGCGCGCTTGCCGCCCACCGCGGAGGCCAGGGCCTTGAGGTCCAGGGAGCCGGCCACCGGGACGACCGCGACGGTGAGGGTGCCGTCGACGTCCGCGACCAGGGTCTTGAAGACCCGGTCGGGGGAGACACCCAGGGCCTCGGCGGCCTCTTCGCCGTAGGAGGCCGCCGCCGGGTCGTGGTCGTACGCGTGGACGGTGAACGCCGTGCCGGCCGCACTCAGCGCGACCGTTGCCGGGGTGCCGCCGGACTGTTGCTGCTTCTTCGGCTTCTTCGCCACGGGGCGGGGTCCTCGGGTCGCTCGGTCGTCGGTTTCAGTTGGGGTGGGTCGGGGCGCGCGTCAGGTCCACCGCGGGCAGGGACGGAAGATGCCGGATGACGGCGGTCTCGGCGCGCAGCAGCGTCAGTTCCTCGCGCAGCCTGGTCGCGGTGTCGGGCGCCTGGAGCAGCCGCTGCTTGCACGGGATGTCCAGGACGGCCGCCGCCGCGACCAGGTAGGAGACGACGGAGGGGTCGTCGGGCAGGTCGGCGCCCGTCGTCAGGGAGCGTTCGCTCGCCCCGGCCAGCCGCTTCTGGTAGGTGCGGAAGGCCCGCAGGACGCCCTCGGCGAGCGCGCCGGCCTCCTCGCCGGGTTCTTCGTCCAGCTCTTCGAGTTCGGCCGTCAGAAAAGGGCCGCTCGCGTCGACGGAGAGCAGCTTGGCGCGGGTGGTGCCGGTCGCGAGGACCTCGAAGCTGCCGTCCTGCCGTTCCCGGATCTTCGCCGCGTCGGCGACGCAGCCGACCCGGTGGAAGGTCTGGATCGGGTCGGGGCCGAAGCCGTCCGCGGGCCCTCGCTCGGCGGGGGTACGCGTCGCCTCCGGCATTCCGGCGGCTGTCGGGGCGACCTCGCGGCCGTCGCGGATCGCGACCACGGCGAAGCGGCGGGGCTCGTCGGCGTCGGTCTTCAGCAACTCGCGCATCATGGCGCGATAACGCTCCTCGAAGACGTTCAGCGGCAGCACGAGGCCGGGGAACAGCACCGCGTTCAGCGGGAACAGGGGCAGGCGAGCGGTGGTCACAACCGTTAAGCGTAATGGCCGTGGGACCGGCCCCGGTCGGTCCGGCCCGGTACGGGCCTCGCGCGGGCCACCCGGAGCCGTGCTTCCTCCCGCGCGTCGAGGAACCGGCCGAGCGGATCGTCGGAGACGGACGACCACGGGAACGACGACGCGTGGGGGCCGATCCGCCGGAACTGTTCCAGCGCCTCGTCCCAGCGGCCCCGGGCGACCAGCACGAACGCCAGCAGGTTGCGGACCTCGGCGGGCCACGGATCACCGGGTTCGAACGAGGCGGACAACGTGATCGCGAGATCCGCCGCCGCGTCGATCCGTTCCTCCTGCACCGAGGTGGTCCGTGCGTCCGGACCCTCGATCAGCAGGGCGAAGGCGGCCCGCAGCGGCAGCGCCTGCACGAGCGAGCTGGGCAGCGCGTCCTCGGCGGCCCGCTCGGCGAAGTCGAAGCATTCGCGGTGCGAGCCGTACCAGGCGGCGGAGAGGTACCGCAGCGCCGCGACATGGCAGCCGTAGTGGTGCGAGGAGCGCTGGATCGCCTGCGCCCACAACTCCCCGAACAGGGTGTGCGTGGCGTGCGTGCCGCGCGCGTGGTCGAGCGCGAGCCGCCAGGGCACCGGGTCGCGGGGGTCGCTGTCGGCGGCGGCGGTGATCAGCGGTGCCACCTCGCGCAACTGCTCCGCCCGGACGGGGGACTCCCAGGCCCGGCGGACCGCCAGCTCGGCCTTGACGAGGAGCGCGTCCGGGTCGTGCGGCGCGGCGGCGAGCCAGTCGGTCAGCCAGCCGTCGCGGTTGCGGGCGAACGTGACGAGCCGGCTGAGGTAGCGGTCCCGGTTCTCCCACTCGGCGCCGTCCCGCGTGGTGGCGAGGAGTTTCGAGGCCGGTTCGTACTCCCCGAGGGCGGCGGCGACGAGCGCCGGGGAGAGCCGCTCGTCGGGGGCGTCGAGCAGCACCGCGTTGTCCGCGGGCACTCCGGCGAACCCTGGCGGGAAGTGCCGGACGGTGCGCGCGGTACGGAGCAGAGCGCGAAGGAATGACATGGTGTGGACCATTAAAAAGGCTGGTCGGGACAGCGCCAGGGGGGCGCTGTGAAGCTTTGGTGCCGAGTGGATTGGTTGTACCGGGAAGAGTCAACAGAAGGTAAAGGAATGCGGGGGATCTGGCTTGTTCCTGTGGTTCCGGCCATCGGGATCCGGTACTTCGGCCGCGCCTCGTCCGGCCTTTCGACCGCGGCCCCGGACGCCGTGCGGGCCGTTCAGCGGAAGGGGTTCCGGGCCTGGCACGCCCGGTCTCCCGCCCCGCCGCGGCCGGATTCCGGTCACCCCCGGCGCAGCAGGCGCGAGGCGCCCGCCGCGACGGTCGTGGCCAGGATCCACCCCAGCAGGACGAGCACGGCCGCCGCCCACTGCCAGCCGCCCTCCATCCGCCAGTAGCCGTCCTGGCCGAGATTGATCACCGGAATCAGCAGGTCCAGGGCGTACAGCGGCGCGTTCCACGACGGGTGCTCGTCCCCTTTGATCGCCGCCGGGTCGTGCTGGGAGAAGGCCAGCGCGCCCGCCGCCCACAGCACCGCCATCCACACCGCGGCCCGCCCCGGCCGGTAGCCGTACGCCACCGTCCAGTCCTGGAGGAAGCCCCAGAGCTTCGCGGCCGGGGGCAGCGCCTCGCGGCGCCGCCGCTGCTTGGCCAGCAGCACCTCGCGGGCGTCCGCGTCCTCCCCGCAGTTGCGCAGCACCGTGGCGAGGCGTTCGTACGGTTCCGGTACGTACTCCGGGGTCGCCGCCGCCACCCACTCCAGGCGCCGGGAGAGCGGGAAGTGCCCGTACGGGACGAGGTTCTCGTACACGAAACCGCCCATCGCCAGACCGCCGGGCCCCGGCCAGCTGGTCGACACGTCGATCAGCGTGACGACCCTCGCGCCGTTCAGCACGACCCGGCCCTCCTCAGGCCGCTCCGCGTTGAACCGCAGCTCCGGGGCGACGATCCGGCGCAGTGACAGCTCCTCGTGCCGGGCCAGGACGAACCGCGCCTTGTGCAGATCGACCGCGTCGCCGAAGCGCCCGTCGTCCAGGCGCACCCCGCCGCGGCACTCGAAGAACTGCGAACGCGTACCGCGCGCCGGGGTGGGGGCCATGACGATGCCGTACGGCGGAGTGGTGCCCTGGTTCCCGGTGTCGATGCTCACCCACGCCTCGCTCATGTACAGCGTCCGCTCCACTGTGAGCTGCGGCGCGTTCAGCGCGCGCCTGCCCTCCCTGCCCCGCAGCCGGCTGCCGCGCAGGCTCAGCGAACCGCCGACCTTCGCCCCGCGCAGGCTCAGCTCGCCGCGCGCCTCCACGAGTTCCGCCTGAAGGTCCTGGGCGACCGCCAGCCCGTCGGCGGCCAGGGCGCGCCCGTTCCGGTCGGGGCCGATCTCGATCTGGTTGATCAGCAGGTCGGTGCCGATCTGCGCGTCGGTGAGCCGGATCCCGTGCGCGACGCGGCAGCGCGGCAGATGCAGATCGCCCTCCGTGCGCAGCCGGGCCGCCTCCAGCCGCGGCATCGCACAGCCGACGATCCGCAGCGTGGTGAAGTGGCATTCCGGCAGCACCACCTCGCTCTCGAAGCGGCAGCCGGTCAGCTCGACGTACGGTGCGACGCGCCCGCCCGCGAGATCGAGTGTTCCGGTGACGCGTACGCCCCGGAGCTTCAGCGCGGCGACCCGGCCGGGCCGCGGCGGCGGCCCGGACAGCAGCAGCCGGGCGACGACCCGCCCGTCCACACTGCGTTCCGGTCCCCAGACGCGGGGCGCGAACGGATCGTCCTGCTCCGGATCACGGGTCCGCAGATCGTAGGTACTGCCGTTCCTGAAGGCCTGCCACATGCCCAGTTCGGCCGCGCTGAGACCGTCCGGGAAATCGCCTTCGTGCGGTTCCGTCACGGGTGCCCCTTCCGCTCGGAGCTGTTCTTCCCTCTGAGTGACGACGTGAACGCTATTGGTCAGCTATGACGGGCAGGACATGTATCAGCCAGTGATACGGGCGACCGGACGCCGGAGACGGTCTGCGAGAATTGCGGTGTGATCTCTCGAATCGATCTGCGCGGCGACACCCTCCCCGAGGGCGGAGCCCTGCGCGACCTGCTGCCCCGTGCCGAGTTCGACGTGGAAGCCGCGCTGGAGACGGTGCGCCCCATCTGCGAGGACGTACGCCATCGTGGCTCAGCGGCAGTGATCGAGTGGGGGGAGAAATTCGACGGCGTACGGATCGACTCGACCCGTGTCCCGGCCACCGCGCTCACCGAGGCGCTGGAAGGGCTCGACCCCGGCGTACGGGCCGCCCTGGAGGAGTCGATCCGCCGCGCCCGTCTCGTCCACCGCGAGCAGCGCCGCGCCACGCACACCACCCAGGTCGTCCCCGGCGGCACCGTCACCGAGAAGTGGGTGCCGGTCGAGCGCGTCGGGCTGTACGTGCCGGGCGGGCGCTCCGTCTACCCGTCGTCCGTCGTCATGAACGTCGTACCGGCCCAGGAGGCCGGCGTCGAGGGCGTCGCCGTGGCGTCCCCGCCGCAGAAGGACTTCGACGGCCTGCCGCACCCGACCATCCTCGCCGCCTGCGCCCTGCTCGGCGTCGACGAGGTCTACGCGGCCGGTGGCGCCCAGGCCATCGCGATGTTCGCGTACGGAACGGCCGAATGTCCTCCGGTGAACCTCGTCACCGGCCCCGGCAACATCTACGTCGCCGCCGCCAAGCGCCTCCTCAAGGGCCGGATCGGCATCGACGCCGAAGCGGGCCCCACCGAGATCGCGATCCTCGCCGACTCCACCGCCGATCCGGTGCACGTCGCCGCCGACCTGATCAGCCAGGCCGAGCACGACCCGATGGCCGCCGCCGTCCTCGTCACCGACTCCGAGGAGCTGGCCGCCGCCACCGAGGCCGAGCTGAAGCCGCAGATCGCCGCGACCAAGCACATCACCGACCGGATCGAGCCCGCGCTGGCCGGCCGCCAGTCCGCGATCGTCCTCGTCGACGACCTGGAGGACGGCCTCAAGGTCGTCGACGCGTACGCCGCCGAGCACCTGGAGATCCAGACCGCGGACGCCGCCGCCGTCGCCGACCGGGTCCGCAACGCCGGGGCGGTCTTCGTGGGCCCCTGGGCCCCGGTCTCCCTCGGCGACTACTGCGCCGGCTCCAACCACGTCCTGCCGACCGGTGGCTGCGCCTGCCACTCCTCGGGCCTGTCCGTGCAGTCCTTCCTGCGCGGCATCCACATCGTCGACTACACGCGCGACGCGCTCGCCGAGGTCGCCCACCACGTGGTGACCCTCGCCGAGGCGGAGGACCTCCCCGCCCACGGCGCCGCGCTCAAGGCCAGGTTCGGCTGGAAGGTTCCGCAGCAGTGACGCACAGCAACACCCCGCCGACGACACGCATCGACGATCTCCCGGTCCGCGACGAACTGCGCGGCAAGTCCCCGTACGGAGCGCCGCAGATCGACGTGCCCGTGCGGCTGAACACCAACGAGAACCCCTACCCGCTGCCCGACGCGCTCGTCGACCGGATCACCGAGCGCGTCCGCGAGGCCGCCCGCGACCTCAACCGCTATCCCGACCGGGAAGCCGTGGAGCTCCGTACGGAACTCGCCCGCTACCTCAGCCGCACCGCCGGCCACGAGGTCACCGTCGCCAACGTCTGGGCGGCCAACGGCTCCAACGAGGTCATCCAGCAACTGCTGCAGACCTTCGGCGGCCCGGGACGCACCGCGATCGGCTTCGAGCCCTCGTACTCCATGCACGCCCTCATCGCCCGGGGCACCGGCACCGGCTGGATCTCCGGACCGCGCAACGAGGACTTCACCATCGACGTCGAGGCCGCCCGGAAGGCCATCGCCGAGCACCGGCCCGACGTCGTCTTCATCACCTCGCCCAACAACCCCACCGGCACCGCCGTCGACGCCGAGACCGTCCTCGCGCTCTACGAGGCGGCCCAGGCGGCCAAGCCGTCGATGGTCGTCGTCGACGAGGCGTACGGCGAGTTCAGCCACCGCCCCTCGCTGCTCCCGCTGATCGAGGGACGGCCGACCATGGTGCTCTCGCGCACCATGTCGAAGGCGTTCGGCGCCGCCGGACTGCGCCTCGGCTACCTCGCCGCCGACCCGGCCGTCGTCGACGCCGTCCAGCTGGTGCGCCTGCCGTACCACCTGTCCTCCCTCACCCAGGCCACCGCGCTCGCCGCCCTGGAGCACACGGACACGCTGCTCGGATACGTCGCCCAGCTCAAGAGCGAGCGGGACCGGATCGTCACCGAGCTGCGCGCTCTCGGCTACGACGTCACCGACTCGGACGCGAACTTCGTCCAGTTCGGCCGCTTCGCCGACAGCCACACCGCCTGGCAACGGATCCTCGACCGGGGCGTCCTGGTCCGGGACAACGGCGTACCGGGATGGCTGCGGGTCTCCGCGGGCACCCCGGCAGAGAACGACGCGTTCCTCGATGCGGTACGCGAACTGAAGAAGGAGCACGACGCATGACTCGCGCGGCCCGCGTAGGAAGAGTCGAACGCACCACCAAGGAGACCTCGGTCCTCGTCGAGATCAACCTCGACGGCACCGGCAAGGTCGACGTGTCGACCGGGGTCGGCTTCTACGACCACATGCTCGACCAGCTCGGCCGGCACGGGCTCTTCGACCTCACGGTCAAGACCGACGGCGACCTGCACATCGACTCGCACCACACCATCGAGGACACCGCCCTCGCGCTGGGCGCCGCGTTCAAGCAGGCCCTCGGCGACAAGGTCGGCATCTACCGCTTCGGCAACTGCACCGTCCCGCTGGACGAGTCGCTGGCCCAGGTCACCGTCGACCTGTCCGGCCGCCCGTACCTCGTGCACACCGAGCCCGAGAACATGGCGCCCATGATCGGCGAGTACGACACCACGATGACCCGGCACATCCTGGAGTCCTTCGTCGCCCAGGCGCAGATCGCGCTGCACGTCCACGTGCCGTACGGGCGCAACGCCCACCACATCGTCGAGTGCCAGTTCAAGGCGCTCGCCCGCGCTCTGCGCTACGCCAGTGAGCACGACCCGCGCGCTGCCGGGATCCTCCCCTCCACGAAGGGCGCGCTGTGACCGGCCTCAACACCGTCCTGATAGTCGTCGGCCTCTTCCTGGCCGGCGGTGTGTACTCCTTCTCGAAGCAGAAGATGCCCAAGGGCGTCATCGTCCTGCTCGGGCTCGCGTCCGTGATGTGCCTGGTCGCAGGTGTCATGCGGATCCAGGGACTCTGGGACTGAGGTACGACTTGTGAGCGATACGCAGAGCGGCAAGAAGAAGGTCGTCGTCTTCGACTACGGCTTCGGTAATGTCCGGTCGGCCGAGCGGGCCCTCGCCCATGTCGGAGCGGACGTCGAGATCACCCGCGACTACGAGAGGGCGATGAACGCCGACGGGCTGCTGGTGCCCGGCGTCGGTGCGTTCTCCGCCTGCATGGAAGGGCTGAAGAAGGCCCGGGGTGAATGGATCATCGGCCGCAGGCTCTCCGGAGGCCGCCCCGTCATGGGGATCTGCGTCGGTATGCAGATCCTCTTCGCGCGGGGCATCGAGCACGGCGTGGAGACGGAGGGGCTGGACGAATGGCCGGGCGCCGTCACCCCGCTGAAGGCCCCGATCGTCCCGCACATGGGCTGGAACACCGTGCGGTCCCCCGAGGACTCCCAGCTCTTCGCGGGCCTCGACCCCGAGGCCCGGTTCTACTTCGTGCACTCCTACGCCGCGCACGAGTGGAGCCTGGAGGTCACCAACGCCAATATCCGCGCTCCCCGGGTCACCTGGGCCACCCACGGCGAGCCGTTCGTCGCGGCCGTGGAGAACGGCGCCCTGTGGGCCACCCAGTTCCACCCCGAGAAGTCCGGCGATGCCGGCGCCCAGCTGCTGACCAACTGGATTGAGACGCTGTAATGCCGAAGCTTGAACTCCTCCCCGCCGTCGACGTCCGCGACGGCCAGGCCGTCCGCCTCGTCCACGGCGAGTCCGGTTCCGAGACCTCCTACGGTGACCCGCTGCAGGCCGCCCTGGCCTGGCAGCAGGCGGGCGCCGAATGGCTGCACCTCGTCGACCTGGACGCCGCGTTCGGCACCGGCGACAACCGGGCGCAGATCGCCGAGGTCGCCCGTTCCATGGACATCAAGGTCGAGCTCTCCGGCGGCATCCGCGACGATGCCTCGCTCGCCGCCGCCCTCGCCACCGGCTGCACCCGGGTCAACCTCGGCACCGCCGCGCTGGAGACCCCGGAATGGGTCGCCAAGATCATCGCCGAGCACGGTGACAAGATCGCCGTCGGCCTCGACGTCCGCGGCACGACGCTGCGCGGCCGCGGCTGGACCCGCGACGGCGGAGACCTCTACGAGACGCTCGCCCGTCTCGACTCCGAGGGCTGCGCCCGTTACGTCGTCACCGACATCGCCAAGGACGGCACGCTCCAGGGCCCCAATCTGGAGCTCCTGAAGAACGTCTGCGCCGCCACCGACAAGCCCGTCGTCGCTTCCGGCGGCGTCTCCTCGCTGGACGACCTGCGGGCCATCGCCTCGCTCGTCCCGGACGGCGTCGAGGGCGCGATCGTCGGCAAGGCGCTGTACGCCAAGGCGTTCACCCTCGAAGAGGCGTTGCAGGTGGTGTCCGGATGACCGACTCCGTCAACCGCATCTCCTCCGGCGCCCCCTGGGAGGAGAAGTTCGGCTACTCGCGCGCGGTCCAGCTGCCGAACGGCCTCGTCCTGGTCGCCGGCTGCACCTCGGTGGAGAACGGCCAGATCGCCGCCGGCGGCCCGTACGAGCAGACCGTCACCTCCTTCAAGGTCGCCATCGACGCCCTGAAGCAGCTCGGTCTGGGCCGCGAGGACGTCGTCCGCACCCGGATGTACCTCACGCACGCCCGGGACGTGGACGAGGTCGGCCGCGCCCACAAGGAACTGTTCGGCGACGTGCGCCCCGCCGCGTCGATGATCATCGTGTCGGGTTTCGTGGATCCGAGCCTGGTCGTCGAGGTCGAGGTCGAGGCGTACCGGGCAGGTGCGCGATGACTCTCGCGGTACGTGTCATCCCGTGCCTGGACGTCGACAACGGCCGGGTCGTCAAGGGCGTCAACTTCCAGAACCTGCGCGACGCGGGCGACCCCGTCGAAATGGCGAAGCTGTACGACGCCGAGGGCGCCGACGAGCTGACCTTCCTGGACATCACCGCGTCCAGCGGGGACCGGGAGACCACCTACGACGTGGTGCGCCGCACCGCCGAGCAGGTCTTCATCCCGCTCACGGTCGGCGGCGGCGTCCGTACCACCGAGGACGTCGACAAGCTGCTGCGGGCCGGAGCGGACAAGGTCGGCGTCAACACCGCGGCCATCGCCCGCCCCGACCTCATCCGGGAGATCGCCGAACGCTTCGGCCGGCAGGTCCTGGTGCTCTCCGTGGACGCCCGTCGCACCCCTGCGGGCACCTTCGAGGTCACCACGCACGGCGGACGCAAGGGCACCGGAATCGACGCCGTCGAATGGGCGCACCGGGCCGCCGAGCTGGGCGCGGGGGAGATCCTGCTCAACTCGATGGACGCGGACGGCACCAAGGACGGCTACGACACCGAGATGATCGCGGCGGTCCGGGAGCACGTGACCGTCCCCGTCATCGCCTCCGGCGGCGCGGGCCGGCTCGCGGACTTCGCGCCGGCCATCGCGGCGGGCGCCGACGCCGTGCTCGCCGCGTCCGTCTTCCACTTCGGCGATCTGCGGATCTCCGAGGTCAAGGGCGCTCTCAGGGAGGCCGGACACCCGGTCCGCTGAGCGCCGTACTCCATCGATCGCCGGACGAGCCGTGATGGCTCGTCCGGCGATCGGCGTTCCGCGCGCTGCTTCCGCACCCCCGCAGCGACCGGAATCCCACAACTTTTATTGCGCAAATAATATTGCGCAAGTTTCCTTTCCTGTCTACGGTGAGGGACATGGCAAGCAACGAATTGCGCCGGATCTCGGACCTGGAGACCCTCAAGGCGTTCGGGCACCCCCTGCGGATGAAGCTCTACCGCGCGCTCTACATCTCCCGTCAGGCCACCGCGTCGCAGCTCGCCGAGCAGGTCGACGAGGCGGTCTCGCTGGTGAGCTACCACCTGCGCAAGCTCGCCGACCACGGCCTGATCGAGGAGGCCGAACAGCAGGGCACCGACGGCCGCGAGCGCTGGTGGCAGCCCGCCTCGAAGGGGCTGACCTTCCACGACGAGGACTTCAGGGACGCGCCCGAGAAGGCCGCCACGCACGCCGCCGTCGGCCGGCTCTCCTTCGATCAGCACGTCGAGCTGTACCGCCGCTACCTCGACTCGGTCCAGGGCTGGCCGCAGGAGTGGCGCGCCGCCGCCTCCAGCTCCGAGTACCTGGCCCGCCTCACCGCCGAGGAGCTCGCCGCTCTCAACCGCGAGATGCACGAGCTGATCCGGCGGTACGAGGAGGCCGGCCGCGCCCGTGACGAGGCCGGAGACACGGAAGGGCGCGAGAACGTCGCCCTGCACCTGTACGGATTCCCGTTCCGCACCTGACGCGCCGACCCTGGAGGACCACTCGCATGACCGCCACCGTCACGGCCGTGAAAGCTCCGGAACGCCCCGCCCACCGCGACGGCAACGTCCTGCGCTGGCTCGGCGCCTACGCCGCGTCGATGATCGGCGACAGCGTCTACTACATGGCCCTCGCCTGGTCCGCCGCCCGCACCGGCAGCGCCACCCAGGCCGGACTCGTCCTCGCCGTCGGCTCCATACCCCGGGCCGTGCTGATGCTCGGCGGGGGAGTGCTCGCCGACCGGCTCGGCCCGCGCCGCGTCGTCATCGGCAGCGACGCCGTCCGCTGCCTGGTCGTGCTGGGCCTGGCGGGCGCGCTGCTGTTCACCTCGCCCGCCGTGTGGATGCTGGTCGCCGTCGCGCTCGTCTTCGGCGTGGTCGACGCGCTCTTCCTGCCCGCCGTCGGCGCCCTGCCGCCCCGGATCACCGCCGCCGGACAACTGGCCCGCGTCCAGGGGCTGCGCGGGCTCGCCGCCCGTACCGCCAATGTCGTCGGCGCCCCGCTCGGCGGCGCCGCCGTGGCCTTCGGCGGCCCGACGCTCGCCTTCGCCGCGGCCGGGGTGCTCTTCGCCGTGTCCCTGCCCCTGCTCCTGGCCCTGCGGATCAGCCCGCTGCCCGCCGCGGAAGCCGACGGACCGCCCGGTACCGCCTGGCACGACCTGACCGACGGGCTGCGCCACATCCGCCGCCACCCGGTGCTCGGGCCGCTGATGCTCGCCGTGGCCCTCAGCGAGCTGGGCTTCACCGGGCCGTTCAACCTCGGACTGGTCCTGCTCGCCGGACAGCGCGGCTGGGGGGCGTCCGGCATGGGCTGGGTCGTCGCCGCGTTCGGGATCGGCGCCGGTGCGTCGGCGCTGCTGCTCGCGGTGCGCGGCCGGGTGCCACGTGCCGGTCTCGTCATGTGCCTGACGGTACTGGTCGGCGCACTCGCCACAGCCGCCCTGGCCTTTGCCCCCTCGGTGGGCCTCGCCGCCGCCGTCGCCGTCTGCGTCGGGCTCTTCGCCGGACTCGGCGGCGCCCTGTGCGGCGCCCTCATCCAGACCGTCACCGACCCCGCCTACCTGGGCCGGGTCACCTCGGTCTCGACGCTCTTCACCCACGCGATCGCCCCGCTCAGCTACCCGGTCACGGGAGCAGCCGTCGCCGCCTGGGGGACGGGCCCGGTCTTCGTCACCAGCGCGGCGGTGAGCGCGGCGGGGGCGGCGGCCGGTCTGGCCTTCACCCGGCTCCGCCGCGCGGAACTCCCGCGCTGACCCGGACCCGTACGCCCTACATCCCCAGCTCCGCCGTGTGCAGCCGGTCCACCGCCTCCTTGTCGCCCTCCAGATCCACCTTCGCCGCGTTCTGCCGGCCGTACACGAAGAGCAGCAGCTCGTCCGGCTCACCGGTGACCGTCACCACCGGGGTGCCCTTGTGCGCCACCGCCGTCTGGCCGTCCGGGCGGCGCAGCACCAGCCCCACCGGGGACCGGCGGCCCAGCAGCCGGGCCATCCTCTCGGTGCGCGACCACAGCACACCGGCGAAGACCGGGTCCAGCTCGCGCCGCGACCAGTCCGGCTGGGCCCGGCGCACGTCCTCCGTATGGATGTAGAACTCGACGGTGTTGGCGGCCTCGTCGACCTGTTTCAGGCCGAACGGGGACATCCGCGGCGGCCCCGTACGGATCAGCTGGATCAGCTCCTCGTACGGTTTGGCGGCGTACTCCGCCTGCACCCGTTCGAGGCGGTTCTTCAGGACACCCAGCAGCACACCGCCCGCCGCGTCGGGACGGCGCTCGCGCACCACCACATGGGCGGCCAGATCCCGGGTCGTCCAGCCGTGGCACAAGGTCGGGGCCTCCGGTCCCACCGCCTCCAACAGGTCGGCGAGCAGAAGGCGTTCACGCTTCGCATGGGTCGACATGCTCGCCAGCGTACGACCGCCTCGCGCGGTCCGCCCAGTGGACGCCGAACGAAGCCGCCCCGAAGGCCACGGCACAATGGGCGCATGACCAGCACGCCCACCACCCCGCCGCCGTCCGGGAACCTCGACCCGGCCATCGCCGCCCGTCTCAAGCGCGGCGCCGACGGGCTCGTCCCGGCCATCGCCCAGCAGTACGACACCGGTGAGGTGCTGATGCTCGGCTGGATGGACGACGAGGCCCTGCACCGCACCCTCACCACCGGCCGCTGCACCTACTGGTCCCGCAGCCGCCAGGAGTACTGGGTCAAGGGCGACACCTCGGGCCACATCCAGCAGGTCAAGTCCGTCGCCCTCGACTGCGACGCCGACACCGTCCTCGTCAAGGTCGACCAGACGGGTGCCGCCTGCCACACCGGCGACCGCACCTGCTTCGACGCCGACGTCCTCCCCCTCACCCAGTAGGGTCAGCCGCCATGGATCTCGATACCTTCCGCAAGCTGGCCGTCGACCGGCGTGTCATCCCCGTCAGCCGTCGGCTCCTCGCGGACGGCGACACCCCGGTCGGCCTCTACCGCAAGCTCGCGGGCGAGCGCTCCGGCACCTTCCTCCTCGAATCCGCGGAGAACGGGCGCACCTGGTCGCGCTACTCCTTCATCGGGGTGCGCAGCGCGGCCACTCTCACCGCCCGCGACGGACAGGCCCACTGGCTGGGCACCCCGCCCGTCGGCGTCCCCGTCGACGGCGACCCGCTCCAGGCCCTGCGCGCCACCATCGAGACCCTGCACACCCCCCACGACCTGGTCGCCGACGACGGGCTGCCGCCCTTCACCGGCGGCATGGTCGGCTATCTGGGCTACGACATCGTCCGTCGCCTGGAGAAGATCGGCGACAGCGTCGAGGACGACCTCCACCTCCCCGAGCTCACGATGCTGCTCACCTCGGACCTGGCCGTACTCGACCACTGGGACGGCAGCGTCCTGCTCATCGCCAACGCGATCAACCACAACGACCTCGCGACCGGCGTCGACGAGGCGTACGCGGACGCCGTCGCCCGTCTCGACGCCATGGAGCGGGACCTGTCGCGCCCGGTCGAGAACGCCCCCGCCACCCTCCCGCCGTCCGAGCTCCCCCCGTACACCGCGCTGTGGGGCGGCACGGCGTACCAGGACGCCGTCGAGGACGTGAAGGAACGCATCAGGGCCGGCGAGGCCTTCCAGGTCGTCCCCTCCCAGCGCTTCGAGACCCCGTGCACGGCAAGCGCCCTGGACGTCTACCGGGTGCTGCGCGCCACCAACCCGTCGCCGTACATGTACCTCTTCCGCTTCGACGGCTTCGACGTCGCGGGCTCCAGCCCGGAAGCCCTCGTCAAGGTCGAAGGCGGACGCGCCATGGTCCACCCGATCGCCGGGACCAGGCACCGCGGCGCCACCCCGCAGGAGGACCAGGCCCTCGCCGACGAACTCCTCGCCGACCCGAAGGAACGCGCCGAGCACCTGATGCTCGTCGACCTCGGCCGCAACGACCTGGGGCGGGTCTGCGAGCCCGGCAGCGTCGAGGTCGTCGACTTCATGTCGATCGAGCGGTACTCGCACGTGATGCACATCGTCTCCACCGTCACCGGCCGCGTCGCCGAGGGCCGCACCGCCTTCGACGTCCTCACCGCGTGCTTCCCCGCGGGCACCCTCTCCGGCGCCCCCAAGCCCCGGGCGATGCAGATCATCGAGGAGCTCGAACCGACCCGCCGCGGACTGTACGGAGGCTGCGTCGGCTACCTCGACTTCGCCGGGGACTCCGACACGGCCATCGCGATCCGTACCGCCCTGCTCCGCGACGGCACGGCGTACGTCCAGGCCGGGGCGGGCGTCGTCGCCGATTCCGATCCCGTCGCCGAGGACACCGAGTGCCGCAACAAGGCCGCGGCGGTGCTCCGCGCGGTGCATACGGCCAACCGGCTCCGCGAAGCATGAGGCGGTAGGGGATAGTGGAGTACGTGAGTGCTGTCCCCGTACCCCAGCCCCGTACCCGAGCCGCCACCGCGTCCGACCCCGCGGGGAGCCGCCGTGTCCTGGCCGCCGGCCTGCTCCTCGGAGCAGCGGGCGCCACCGTCGTCCTGCTCGCCTCCGGCCAGACCTGGGCCGAGGGCCGGGCGGCCGTCGGCGGCGGCTCGCTGCCCCTGACCGCCGACGGCCAGGACGTCACCGGCCTCCCGGCGGCCCTCGCCATCGTCGGCCTGGCCGCCCTCGTCGCCGTCTTCGCCGTCCGCGGCGGCGGACGGCTCGTCGTCGCCGGACTCCTCGCCCTCAGCGGCCTCGGCGCCGGACTGAGCGCCTACCTCGGCGCCTCCGACAGCGGAGCGCTCGACGAGAAGGCCGCCCAGACCACCGGCGACGCCTCGGCGACCATCAACGCCCTCAGCCACACCGCATGGCCCTACGTCACCGCGGCAGGCGGCCTGCTGATCCTCCTCGCCGGGCTGCTCGCCCTGCGGTACGGAAAGCTCTGGCCCACCATGTCGGGACGGTACGAACGGGACGGCACCCCCCGCCCCCGCAAAGCCGCCCGCACCGCCCCGGACCCGGATCGGCCCGAGGACCTGTGGAAGGCCCTGGACCGCGGCGAGGACCCGACGCGCGAGGCGTGACCCCCCAGCTCACGCCCTACCCGCACGTACGGGACAATGGAGCCGAGCTTTCAGCACAGCGGCACCAACAGCGGCACCAGCTTTGCGTACAGCGATACCAACAGCGCATCACCAACAAGGAGCAACTCATGGCGGGCAGCAGCCACGGACACACCCCGGCCGCCTGGACCGGTGTCATCATCTCCTTCATCGGCTTCTGCGTCGCAGGCGTCTTCATGGTCGCGGCCAACCCGATCGGCTTCTGGGGCGGTATCGCCGTCATCTTCATCGGCGGGATCGTCGGCCTCGCGATGAAGGCCGCCGGCCTCGGCATGCCAAAGGAGTCGGAGGAGATGGCCCGCGCCAGGGCCCGTGCCGCGCAGGCCCAGATCTCCTGACGCACGCACCGCACGCACGCACACGAGGCGCAGCCCGGCCCGGGCTGCGCCTTTCCGCGTCAGCGGGGACAATCACCGCGTGGACGCATCGCCTACTCCAGCCGCCGCACCGTCGGCGCCGGGCTCCCCGCCCGCCCCCGGTCACCCGCCGATGCCCGGCCGGCAGCCGCTCCCGCCGGTCTTTCCCCCGGCACCCGTTCCCGTCTCGCGCGTCCGGCGGCTCGCCACCCCGGTGGGCGTGATGGCCGCCGTCGTCGGGGCGTTCGGCTACGTCGGCGCCGTCGATCCCAACCAGCCCGGCCACTACCCGGTCTGCCCGCTGCTCCGGTTCGCCGGGCTGTACTGCCCGGGCTGCGGCGGACTGCGCAGCGCGCACGCCGTCGCGCACGGCGACCTCGCCACCGCCCTCGGCTCCAACGCGCTCGCCGTCGCCGGTTACGGCGTCTTCGCCGTTCTCTGGGTGCTCTGGGTGTCCCGCGCCGCCCGGGGACGGCCCATGAGCATCGCCGCGAAGCCCGTCGTCTGGTGGGGGATCGGGGCTGTGCTGCTGATCTTCTCGATCGTCCGGAATCTTGCGTTCGGATCGGCCCTCGCGCCTTGAACGCCCAGGTAGTGGGACGTTCGCCGGCCGGATTCGGGCACTCGGCCCTCCTGCGGATAGCATGGAGATGGCTGAACCTGTTCCCTCATCACCGTCCCGGAAGGGGGCCGCTCGCGTGAGTGTGCTCGACGAGATCATCGATGGCGTACGCGCCGACCTCGCAGAGCGGCAGGCGCGTGTCAGCCTCGACGAGCTGAAGGAACGCGCGGCGCGCGCTCCGGCGGCCAAGGACGGAGCCGCCGCCCTGCGCAGCGAGGGTGTGACCGTCATCTGCGAGGTCAAGCGCTCAAGCCCCTCCAAGGGGGCCCTCGCCGCGATCGCCGACCCGGCAGCCCTCGCCGCGGACTACGAGGCCGGTGGCGCGTCCGTCATCTCGGTCCTCACCGAGGAGCGCCGCTTCGGCGGTTCCCTCGCCGACCTGGAGGCCGTCCGCGCCAAGGTCGACATCCCGGTCCTGCGCAAGGACTTCATCGTCACCTCGTACCAGCTCTGGGAGGCCCGCGCCTACGGCGCCGACCTCGCCCTGCTGATCGTCGCCGCCCTCGACCAGGAGGCCCTGGTCTCCCTCATCGAGCGCGCCGAGTCCATCGGCCTGACGCCGCTGGTCGAGGCACACGACGAGGAGGAGGCGGAACGCGCGGTGGACGCCGGGGCCAAGGTCATCGGTGTCAACGCGCGCAACCTGAAGGACCTCAAGGTCGACCGCTCCACCTTCGAGCGCGTCGCCCCCGAGATCCCGGACCACATCGTCAAGGTGGCCGAGTCCGGCGTCCGCGGTCCGCACGACCTGATCGCGTACGCCAACGCGGGTGCCGACGCGGTACTCGTGGGCGAATCCCTGGTCACCGGCCGTGACCCGCGGGCCGCCGTCGCCGACCTGGTCGCCGCCGGCGCCCACCCGGCGCTCCGGCACGGACGGAGCTGACCGCAGCCATGTCCGCCGACCGTCCCGCGTCCCGTCACCGGCCGGGCCCGCGCCCAGCCGGCGTGACGGCCGCCCGGGACGGGTACGCGCCGCCCGCACGCTGCTGCCTCCCGGGCGCCTCGTGCCACCACCCGCAGCCCAGGCGCTGCGCGCCGCCCTTCTGGCACCGCGGCTGCCGCGCCCCCGCGCGCCGTGTGCACGGCCGACGGGTGCGGTACGTGATCGGTGACGAACCCGGCCAGGTCAACGGCATGCGATGGCGCACGGGGCCCGCGCTGTAGCGAGCCCCGGCCGGCGTACCCGCACCACACATGCCGTACGTACGACCGCACCGCCCGACCGCCCGCCGGTCGAGGTGGCGCTCCGCTCACGGCGCATACGGTGAACCCACCCATTGCAATGTCGAGGAGCACGTCGGATGTCATCTGACTTCTTCATCCCGGACCCGGAGGGTCTGATCCCCAGCGCCGAGGGGTACTTCGGTGCGTTCGGCGGCAAGTTCATCCCGGAGGCGCTCGTCGCCGCCGTGGACGAGGTCGCCGTCGAGTACGAAAAGGCGAAGGCCGACCCGGCCTTCGCAGCCGAGCTCAACGAGCTCATGGTCAACTACACCGGCCGTCCCAGCGCCCTGACCGAGGTCCCGCGCTTCGCCGAGCACGCGGGCGGAGCCCGGATCTTCCTCAAGCGCGAGGACCTGAACCACACCGGCTCGCACAAGATCAACAACGTGCTGGGCCAGGCGCTGCTCACCCGGCGCATGGGCAAGACCCGGGTCATCGCCGAGACCGGCGCCGGCCAGCACGGCGTCGCCACCGCGACCGCCTGTGCGCTCTTCGGCCTCGACTGCACCATCTACATGGGGGAGATCGACACCGAGCGGCAGGCGCTGAACGTGGCGCGGATGCGGATGCTCGGCGCCGAGGTCATCGCCGTGAAGTCCGGCTCCAGGACCCTGAAGGACGCCATCAACGAGGCGTTCCGCGACTGGGTCGCCAACGTGGACCGCACGCACTACCTCTTCGGCACCGTCGCGGGACCGCACCCCTTCCCCGCCATGGTCCGCGACTTCCACCGCGTCATCGGTGTCGAGGCCCGCCGCCAGATCCTGGAGCGGACCGGCCGGCTGCCGGACGCCGCCATCGCCTGTGTCGGCGGCGGATCCAACGCCATCGGACTCTTCCACGCCTTCATCCCGGACGCCCACGTCCGGCTGATCGGCTGCGAGCCCGCCGGACACGGTGTGGAGACCGGCGAGCACGCGGCGACCCTGACCGCGGGCGAGCCCGGAATCCTGCACGGTTCGCGCAGCTACGTCCTCCAGGACGACGAGGGCCAGATCACCGAGCCGTACTCCATCTCGGCCGGTCTCGACTACCCGGGCATCGGACCGGAGCACGCGTACCTCAAGGACATCGGCCGCGGCGAGTACCGCGCGGTCACCGACGCCGCCGCCATGGAGTCGCTGCGTCTGCTCTCCCGCACCGAAGGGATCATCCCGGCCATCGAGAGCGCCCACGCGCTGGCCGGAGCCCTGGAGGTCGGCAAGGAGCTCGGCAAGGACGGACTGCTCGTGGTCAATCTGTCCGGCCGGGGCGACAAGGACATGGACACCGCGGCCCGCTACTTCGGGCTCTACGACGAGGCCGACGGGGTCGTCGAGGCCGATGTGGCCGACGAGGAAGAGGAGGTCACCAAGTGAGCGGCAATGTGGAGCTGTTGAGTTCCTCCCTCGCGCGGGCGAAGGCGGAGAACAGGGCCGCGCTCATCGCGTACCTCCCGGCCGGCTTCCCGACCGTCGACGGCGCGATCGCCGCCGTGAAGGCGGTCGTGGCGGGCGGTGCGGACGTTGTCGAGGTGGGGTTGCCGCACAGCGACCCGGTGCTCGACGGCCCGGTCATCCAGACCGCCGACGACATCGCCCTGCGCGGCGGCGTGAAGATCGCCGACGTGATGCGCACGGTCCGCGAGGCGTACGAGGCGACCGGTGTCCCGATCCTCGTCATGACGTACTGGAACCCGATCGACCGGTACGGCGTCGAGCGCTTCACGGCCGAGCTCGCCGAGGCGGGCGGCGCCGGGTGCATCCTGCCCGACCTGCCGGTCCAGGAGTCCGAACTGTGGCGCGAGCACGCCGACAAGCACGGTCTCGCGACCGTCTTCGTCGTCGCGCCGAGCAGCAAGGACGAGCGGCTCTCCACCATCACCGCGGCCGGCTCCGGCTTCGTCTACGCGGCCTCGCTGATGGGTGTCACCGGCACCCGCGAGTCCGTGGGCGAGCAGGCCCAGGACCTGGTCGCGCGCACCCGGGCCACCACGTCCCTCCCCGTCTGCGTCGGCCTCGGCGTCTCCAACGCCCGGCAGGCCGCCGAGGTCGCGGGTTTCGCCGACGGGGTGATCGTCGGCTCCGCCTTCGTCAAGAGCATCCTCGACGCTCCCGACGAGGAGGCCGGCCTGGCCGCGGTCCGCTCCCTGGCGGGTGAACTCGCCGAAGGCGTTCGAAAGCGCTGAATCGGGCGTCATCCGAACGGGTGGACCTGGACCCGGGGAGGCACGCACGTGCCTCCCCGGGTCGTTGCTGCGGGTGTGAGCGAGAAGAACGAACAGGGAAAAAGGGCCGCGCGAGACCGGCTCGTCCAGCAGCGGGAGCGCCAGAAGGCGCGCGAGCGCCGCAGGCGCACGCTGATCGTCAGCAGCGGCCTGGTGGGTGTGCTGGCGCTGGCCGCCGTCGTCGGCCTGATCGCGGCGAACGCGGGCGGCGACGGCGGCAAGAGCAAGGCGGCAGGCCCCGTCGTCGCGCCGTCCGGTGCGACGGGCAAGGACAGCCTGGCCATCCAGGTCGGCAAGGACGGCGCCCCGTCCACGCTCACCATCTGGGAGGACTTCCGCTGCCCGGTCTGCGCCCAGTTCGAGAACGCGTTCCGGGACACCATCCACCAGCTGGAGAGCTCCGGACAGGTCAAGGTCGAGTACCACCTCGCCACGATCATCGACGGCAATATGGGCGGCAGCGGCTCGCTGCGGGCGGCCAACGCCGCCGCCTGCGCGCAGAGCGCCGGCAAGTTCTCCGCGTACCACGACGTCCTCTACCGCAACCAGCCGACGGAGACCGACGACGCCTTCGGTGACAACGACAAGCTGATCAAGCTCTCCGGGAAGGTCACGGGACTCGACACCCCCGCCTTCCGTAGCTGTGTGGAGGACGGCAAGCATGACAGCTGGGTCCGGAAATCCAACACGGCCTTCGGCAAGAGCGGATTCCAGGGCACGCCGACCGCGCTGCTCAACGGAGAGTCGATCTTCCCGAAGAAGGGGAACGAGCCGATCACCGCGGCGAATCTGAAGAAGTGGGTCGCCGAGGCGGACAAGGGCAGGACACCGGGCGCGGCGACCCCGTCGCCGTCGGGCTCCTGACCGGCCTCCGGCAGGGAAAGAGATGACCCGCCCGTTACCCAGACGTTGTCGGGTGGGTTGCCGTATGCCCCACCTGGCAGGGTAGCGTCGACCCTGCCATGGACCTTGCCTACATTCCCAGCCCGTCGACCGGCGTGATCGATCTCGGCCCGATCCCGCTCCGCGGCTACGCGTTCTGCATCATCATCGGTGTCTTCGTCGCCGTCTGGTTCGGCAACAAGCGCTGGATCGCCCGGGGCGGCAGAGCCGGCACGGTCGCCGACATCGCCGTCTGGGCCGTGCCCTTCGGCCTGGTCGGCGGTCGGCTCTACCACGTCATCACCGATTACCAGCTGTACTTCAGCGACGGTGAGGACTGGGTCGACGCCTTCAAGATCTGGCAGGGCGGCCTCGGTATCTGGGGTGCGATCGCGCTCGGTGCCGTCGGCGCCTGGATCGGCTGCCGCCGCCGCGGGATCCCGCTGCCCGCCTGGGCCGACGCGCTCGCCCCCGGCATCGCCTTCGCCCAGGCGATCGGCCGCTGGGGCAACTGGTTCAACCAGGAGCTGTACGGCAAGCCGACCGACGTGCCGTGGGCCCTGAAGATCAGCGAGGGCCCCAACCGGGTCGCCGGTACGTACCACCCGACGTTCCTGTACGAGTCGCTGTGGTGCATCGGTGTCGCCCTTCTGGTGATCTGGGCGGACCGCCGCTTCAAGCTGGGGCACGGACGGTCGTTCGCGCTGTACGTCGCCGCGTACTGCACGGGCCGGGCGTGGATCGAGTACATGCGGGTCGACGAGGCCCACCACATCCTTGGCCTGCGCCTGAACGTGTGGACCGCGCTGGTCGTGTTCCTGCTGGCGGTGACGTACATCGTGATCTCGGCGAGGGTGCGGCCGGGGCGCGAGGAGATCGTGGAACCGGGCGCGGTGGACGCGGCCGAAGGCGTCGAGGGCGAGACCGCCGAGACCGCCGAGAAGGCTGAGACCGCCGAGAAGGCTGAGACCGCCGAGAAGGCTGAAGACACCGAGCGCGGTAAGACCGGGGACGGCGGTGACGCCGCGCCCGACACGGAGGCGGCCGACGACGCCGGGCGGGACGCCGACGGTGATGCCGCGCCCGACACGGACGCGGGCAGTGACGCCGGTCGTGCCGAGGACAGCGCCGAGACCGGGGCGCCGGAGAAGAACGCCACCGCGGAGGCGGCGCAGAACGTGACCGCGAACGTGACCGCGGAGGCCGCGAAGAACGCCTGAGCCGGATGTGCTCCGTGCTTGTGCGGGGGAGCCCCGAACCGAACGGTTCGGGGCTCCCCCGTTCGACGTCGGCCTGCGGACGTGCGCGTCCCTCCGCGGCGGACGGGCTCGGCCCGGGCCCGGTGAACCGCACCCGGCCCGGCCGGTCCCTCACCGTCACCCCGCCTTCCGTGCCAGTGCCAGCGTGCGGCGAGCCGATGCCACGACCGCCGCGTCGACGAACCGGCCGTCGGGGAGGGCCAGCGCACCGTCGTCCGAGGCGGCGGCCTCCACGATCTGCTGTGCCGCCTCGACCTCCCGCGCCGTCGGGGTGAACGCCCGCTCGATGACAGGGAGCTGGCGGGGATGGATCGCCGCCCGGCCCAGGAAGCCCAGCGCCCGGCCATGGGCACAGGACGCCCGTAGGCCGTCCAGGTCCCGTACGTCCGGGAACACCGACTGGGTGGGGGGCGCGAGCCCGGCCGCGCGCGCGGCGACCACGACCCGGCTGCGCGACCAGTCGAGGCCGGCGTCCTCCCGTACCCCCAGGTCGGCCCGGAGGTCCGCCTCGCCCAGGGCGATGGAGCGGACCTGCGGATGGGAGGCGGCGACCGTGTACGCGTGTTCGATGCCGAAGGCCGACTCCAGCAGCGGGCAGAGCGCGACCCCCGGTGCCACCGCCGCGATGTGATGGACGGACGCGGCGTGCGTGATCTTCGGCAGCCGGAGTTCGGCGAGACCCGGCAGCCCGGCCAGGGCGAGGACGTCCGCCTCGGTGTGGACCCGGACATGGATCGGCACACCCGCCCCGCCGGCCGGCTCGGACAGGAGCTCGGCGGTGGCGGACCGCGCGTACTCCTTGCGGTCCGGCGCGACCGCGTCCTCCAGATCGACGATCACCGCATCCGCCCCGGAGTCGCGCGCCTTGCGCACCACCTCGGGCCGGTCTCCGGGCACGTACAGCAGGGTGAGGGGAACCCGGGCCGTCACAGGACGCGCTCCGCCCGGAGCGCGGTGATCTCCGGGCCCGACAGACCGATCCCGGCGAGGATCTCGTCGGTGTCCGCACCGTGCGGACGGCCCGCCCAGCGGATCGCGCCGGGTGTCCCGGAGAGCCGGAACAGGACGTTCTGCATCCGCAGAGGTCCCAGCTCCGGGTCGTCGATCTCGATGATGGAGCCCAGGGCCCGGTACTGCGGGTCCTCCATCACGTCCCGGATGTCGTGGATGGGCGCGATCGCCGCCTCCGCCTTCTCGAACGCGCGGAGCGATTCCTCCCGGGTGTGCCGGGCGACCCAGTTGCCGACCGCCTCGTCGAGCTCGTCGGAGTGATCGGCGCGGGTGGTGCCGGAGCCGAACCAGGGCTCGTCGATCAGCTCGGACCGGCCGACCAGACGCATGACCCGCTCGGCGATCGACTGCGCGGAGGTGGAGACGGCCACCCAGTGCCCGTCCGATGTGCGGTACGTGTTGCGCGGGGCGTTGTTCCGGGAGCGGTTGCCGGTACGCGGTTGTACGTAGCCGAGCTGGTCGTACCAGACCGGCTGCGGGCCGAGCACGGTCAGGATCGGCTCGATGATGGCCATGTCGACGATCTGCCCCTCCCCGGTGCGGTCGCGTCCGGCCAGTGCGGCCATCACGGCGTACGCGGTGGCCAGCGCCGCGATCGAGTCGGCGAGCCCGAACGGGGGCAGGGTGGGCGGTCCGTCCGGCTCCCCGGTGATCGCGGCGAATCCGCTCATCGCCTCGGCCAGGGTGCCGAAGCCGGGACGGTGCGCGTACGGGCCCAGCTGACCGAAGCCGGTGACCCTGGCCAGCACCAGCCGCGGATTGACGGCGTGCAGTTCCGCCCAGCCCAGGCCCCAGCGCTCCAGGGTTCCCGGCCGGAAGTTCTCGATGATCACATCGGTGTCGGCGGCCAGCCGGAGCAGGATGTCCCGCCCGCCGGGGGCGGACAGATCGAGGGTGAGATTGCGCTTGTTGCGGCCGAGCAGTTTCCACCACAGGCCGACGCCGTCCTTCGTGGGGCCGTGCCCGCGCGACGGATCGGGGCGGCGGGGATGCTCGACCTTGATGACCTCGGCGCCGAAGTCGCCGAGCAGGGTGGCGGAGAGGGGACCGGCGAAGAGCGTGGCGAGGTCGATGACCCGCAGTCCGGTCAGCGGTGCCTGCGTGGTCGTGTTCATGCGGCGTCGATCTCGTTGCGGTACGGCATGGAGGTCGAGGCGCCCGGCCTCTGCACGCAGAGCGCGGCGGCGGACGACGCCCAGGCCAGGGACTCCGGCACGGACCGGCGCTCACCGAGGGCCACGGCGAGCGTCCCGACGAAGGTGTCCCCGGCCCCGGTGGTGTCCACGGCGGTGACCTCGGGGGCGGGGAAGAGGACGGGCTCGCCGCCCCGGGCCGCGTACAGGCAGCCCCTGGAGCCGAGTGTGACGACGACCGCCGGGACCTGGCTGAGCAGGATCTGCGCCGCCGCGTGGGGATCAGGGGAGCCGGTGAGTGCGGCGGCCTCGTACTCGTTGGGGATCAACAGGTCGACGCAGTCGAGGAGTTCACCCGGCAGGTGTTGTACGGGGGACGGGGTGAGGATGGTCCGTACGCCCTGGGCGTGGGCCACCCGCGCGCCCTCCGCCACGGCGGACAGCGGCAGTTCCAGCTGCAGGAGCAGCAGATCGGCGCCGGCGATGGCGGCCATCTCCCCGGGGCCGAGCGAGGTGACGGTTCCGTTGGCGCCGGGCACCACCACGATGGAGTTGGAGCCTTCGTCGTCGACCACGATGTGCGCGGTGCCGCTCGGGCCTTCCGCGGTGTGCAGCAGATCGGTGTCGACGCCGGAGTGCTCCAGGCCGGCCCGCAGCAGGGTGCCGTACTCGTCGTCGCCGACCGCGCCGATCATCAGGACGTTGCCGCCCGCGCGGGCGGCGGCGACGGCCTGGTTGGCGCCCTTGCCGCCGGGGACGGTGCGGAACTCCCGTCCGGTGACGGTCTCTCCGCGCCCCGGAGCCCGTGCGGCGTATGCGACAAGGTCCATATTGGTGCTGCCGAGCACCGCGATGCCGGTCATGGGCGGAGTGCCTCCTTGTGGGTGAGCCGGTGGGTCTGTTCGGCGAGTGCGTCGAAGCCGATGGAGTCGAAACCGGGGACGGACGTGGCGAGGCGGTTCTTCAGCGGTGCGGTCCAGCGGTCGGGCAGCCGCTCCGGGGCCCCGGCCAGCAGACCGGCGAGCGAACCGGCGGTCGCGCCGTTCGAGTCGGTGTCCAGGCCACCGGAGACCGCACGGCAGATGGAGGCGGAGAAGTCACCGTCCGCGTGTGTGAGGGCCGCCGCCAGCAGCGCGGCGTTGGGCAGCACATGGACCCAGTGGTACGAGCCGTACTCGGCGTGCAGCCGGTCGACCACCGTGTCGAAGCCACCCCCGCCGCGGGCCGCCCCGATGCCGAGGCGGACCGCGTGCGCGAACCGTGAACGCGGCGGGACGACCCGCAGCCCGGCAGCCAGGCACCCGTGCACGTCGCTCTCGCCGCCGGCCGCCTCGGCGAGCGCCGCGGCGGTGAACATCGCCCCGTACACCCCGTTGGCGGTATGAGTGAGGACCGCGTCCCGATGCGCCTGCTCCGCCGCGGCCGACGGGTCGCCCGGATGCGTCCAGCCGTGCACATCGGCCCGGATCTGCGCGCCGATCCACTCCCGGAACGGATTGCGGTACCGGGCGGTGTGCGGGGGCTCGATCCCGTCGAGCAGATTGCGGTACGCGACCCGCTCGGCGGTGAACGTCCGGCCCGCCGGGAGTTCGTCGAGCCAGAGCCGGGCGAGATCGCAGGTGGTGAAGGACGTGCCGCGGCGCTGGAGCAACAGCACGGTCAGCAAAGGGTGGTTGAGGTCGTCGTCCTCCGGCATGCCGTCGATGTTCTCGGCCAGGGAGGTGGCTGCGGAGCGACGGTTCCAGGGGTAGGTGGCGGCCAGTTCGGTGGGCACCCCCTTGGCCGTGAACCAGGTGGTCAGCGGCCAGTTGCCGGTGGCGCGGGCCAGTGCGCGGATGCCGGCGAGCGGCAGTTTCTCGACGGGTTTGCCGAGCAGGCAGCCGGCGGCCCGGCCCAGCCAGGCGGCGTGCAGCCGGTCCTGACTCACCGCGGGCGGGTCGGCGCGCGGGACCGGCCAGTGGGGGCAGGCGGCCCGGATCGCGGTCAGCTCCGTCGGCTCGTCGGCCGCCAACGGTGATTCCAGCCGGGCGAGTTCGTCGAGCAGGTGCCCGGCGAGCACGCGCAGCTCGGGTGCCGGGGAAGCCGACGCGCCCGCGCGTTCCGGTGCGGGGGCACCGCCCGCCTCGTACCAGCGGCGTGCGACGGCTCGCGCGTCCCGTCCGTCCTCGGCCGCCTGGCGCAGCTCGTGCCCGACCAGGTCCTCGGGCTGCACCCACGTCACCCGTACGTTCACGGCGAACCCACCAGTGCGGCGAACGCGGACTCGTGCGCGCGGCGTCGGGCCGTGTCGCGTGCGAACACCTCGCGGGCGACGTCCGACAGGGTCCGCGCGGGGGCGTGCAGATCGAGCCGGCTGGCCTCGGCGACCGTCTTCGCCCAAGGGGCGGGGATGGCCTGTGCGCCGTGGAGCGCGCCCGCGACAGCACCGCTCATCGTGGCGATCGAGTCGCAGTCCCGGCCGTAGTTGACCGACCCGAGGACCGCGTGCCGGAAGTCGCCGTCCGCGACGATCAGCATGCCGAGCGCGATCGGGAGCTCCTCGATGGAGTGCAGTCGTGACGGCCGACGGGCGCCGAGGGAGGGCGCGCGGTAGTCGGGGCCGACGGTGTCGAAGGGAGCGACGGCGGCCCGCAGCGGGGCCAGCGCGGACTCGAAGTCGCTGTACCGGACGGCCACGTCGCAGACCGCCTCGATGGCGGACCGGGTGCCGTCCTTGGCGAGCGACAGACAGGTGTCGACGACGGAGGCGGGCGTCGCGTCCGGGGCGCAGGCGGCGGCGACGGCCGCCGCGAGGACTCCGGCCGCCTCCCGGCCGTAGGAGGACTGATGGGCGCCGGCGACATCCAGCGCCTCGGCGTACGCGGCCTGCGGGTGGGCGGCGTTGACCAGGCCGACCGGCGCCATGTACATGGCCGCACCGCAGTTGACGATGTTTCCGGAGCCCGCCTCGCGCGGATCGACGTGGCCGTAGTGCAGCCGGGCGACGATCCACTTCTCGGCGAGGAAGATCCGCTGGAGCGGCAGTGCGTCGGCCTCCAGTTCCGGGATCCAGCGAGGGGCGGAGATCAGCTCGGGCACGAGATGGTCGGCGACCGCGTACGCGTCGAGATGGTCGCGCACGGTGTCGTACACCCGTACCAGCGCATGGGTCATCAAGGTGTCGTCGGTGACGTGTCCGTCGCCCTTGTGGTACGGGGCGATGGGGCGGGCCGTACGCCAGTCGTCGCCGTCCCACGGGCCGACGATGCCGCTGATCCGCCCGTCGTGGCGGGCCGCGATCTGTTCGGGGGACCGGCCCTCGACCGGACCGCCGAGCGCGTCGCCGACCGCGGCGCCGACGAGCGCTCCGGTGATCCGTTCATCGAGTGTGAGTGTCGTGGTCCTCGCCTCGGACCGCAGGGGAGTCGTGGATGTCATGCCCGAATTGTCTACCCGTGGGCTTCTGTTCCGTGTCTGCCAGCAGCCCGGCGAGTTCGATGAGATCGGTCCCCGCGAGACGGGGCAGCGCACATCCTGCCAGGGTGCGGCAGGCCTCGCGCCAGCTGTCGGGGACGGCGCCGATCCCGCCGAGCGCGCCGGTCAGCGCGCCGGCCAGGGCGGGTGCCGAGTCGGCCACCCGCGACAGGCACGCCGCCGCGGGAACGGTCTGGGCGATCCGGCCGCGGGCCGCGGTGGCCAGGGCGAGGGCGACCGGGACGGTCTCGGCTGCGGCGATTCCGTAGCTGTAGACGTGGTCGACGATCTGATGCTCCAGCACCGGGACGACGGCGAACGCGCCCGCCGCCTCGCCGACGAAGGCGCGGGCGATCCGGACGGCGTGGTGGGCGTTGCGGGCGATCTCCGTGCCGTCGGGGAGCTGGGCGAGCGCGGCGTCCACCGCGGTGTCCACGTCGGCACCGCCCAGTGCCTCGGCGATCGCGGCCGCCATCGCGCGGGCTCCGTGCACACCGTCGCCGTCCTGGGTGTAGCGGGCGTCGAACTCGGCGAGGTCTGCGGCGGCGGCGGGGTCCGCCGGGTGGACCACCGCGAGCACGGCGGCCCGTACGCAGGCCGCGTCGTCGAAGTAGTGCGGGTTGTCGTGGCCGGTGGCGGGCGGGCACAACCCGGCGGCGAGATTGCCGAGCCCGGCCCGCACGGAGATCCGGGCACGCAGGGGCAGCACCGCGGACTCGACCTCGGGGGCGCGGGCGGCAGCCGCGGCGACCTCGGCGGCCAGCGCGTTCCAGGCGACGTCGACGGCGGCGCGCATCCGTCGTTCGCGGGACAGCCCGTGCAGCGGACCGGCCGCCGAGGTGAGCACGGTTCCGGCAGCGAACGCCGCCCATTCGGCGTCGTCGGACGGCCCGAGCCGCAGGGGTTCGGGCGGCTGGTTGAGCGCGATGGGGACGGGCAGCGTGGTCGTGGCGTTCTGCTCCGCGAAGGTGTCGAGTTCCCGGGTGAGGCGCCGGGTCCACTCGGGCATCCGGGCGGCCCTGTGCCGCGCCGCCGGCCACCCGGCGGCGTCCCCGGCGGCCAGCCCGATCAGCAGCCCCTCGATCCGGGCCCGATGCCCCGGGGCGGGACGGGCACGGAGCCGAACGGCGGGAGAGGCAGGGGAGGCGGGGGAGGCAGCGGAGGTGGGAGAGGCGAAAGAGGCAGGAGAGGCAGAGGAGGCGGGAGAGGCAGAGGAGGCAGAGGAGGCAGAGGAGGCGGGGGAGGCGGGGGAGGCGGGGGAGGTGGGAGAGGCGGGGGAGACGGGGAAGGCGGGGGGCGCAGGAGAGGAAGAGGAGGCAGGAGACGTGGGGGCGTCGAGGGGGTCCTCCGAGGTGCTCTCCCGCGTACCGGCGTCGTCCCGTGCGCCCCCGCGCACCTCGTCCGCGTCGTCCGGGGTGAGCAGCTCCGCGATGTCCAGGACGTGATAGCCCCGCATCGACGGCAGGCAGCTGCCCCGGACGGGGCCGATCGCCTCCCCCCAGTGCCGGGGAATCGCGGACGCTCCGTGCAGGGCGCCGGCCAGGGCCCCCGCCACCGCGGCCGTCGTGTCCGCGTCGCGGCCCATGTTGACCGCGGTGAGCACCGCCGTACGGAAGTCGCCGCGTGCCGCCGTGAACGCGCCGAAGGCCAGGCCGACCGCCTCGGGCGCCAGGTCCGTCCACGGGTAGCCGCCGACGACCACCGCGGAGCGCACCGCGCGTTCCCCGGTGAGCCGGTCGGGGTACGTGCGCTGGGCGGCGGCCACCGCGCGCCGCAGCGAGCGCGCCGTCCAGGAATCCATGGGAACGACGGACAGCGCGGCGGCGATCACCCCCGCGACCCCGGCACCCACCATCGCGGCGGCCACCCCGGCCGCCACCGCCTGGCCCCCGTAGATGCCCTCCCCGTCATGGCTGACCTGCCCGTCCACCGCGACCAGCCGGGCTGCCTCGTCGGGGCGGCCCGCCGCGAAGACGCCGAACGGTGCCGCCCGCATCGCCAGGCCGTCGCTCCAGGCGTGCCGGTGCTGGGCGGAGATCGGGGCGGCGAGGCCCCGGCGCAGATTCTCCAGCGTGCCCCGCTCACTGAACCCGGCGCCGCGGAACGGTCCCTCGTCCAGGTCGGCGATCCACAGGTGCCAGGCCCGTTCGACCTGGGTGACGGTCAGCGCCGAACCGTGCCGCGCGAGCAGCAGCCCGGAGAAGATCGCGTACTCCGTGTCGTCCGTCCCCGCGGGGTCGTCGCTCACGAAGCCCTCGATCCGGCCCCAGCGACGGCGGATCTCGGACGGCCGCAGATTCTCCGCGGGTGCGCCCAGCGCGTCACCGACCGCGAGGCCGAGCAGCGCCCCCCGGGCCCGGTCGCCCAGGTCTCCCCCCACCACGGCGCCCTGGTTCGCGTCGCCCCCGGCCGCCGCCTGTGTGCCGTGCTCCGCCGCCTGCCGCGTACCGCCGTTCCGCGGCTCCGCCGGATTTCCTGCAGTCAGCTCCATCGCGTCGACCCTTCGCCCACACCGAGTCAGTTCTCGTGCCTGCTCGATCTGTCCCACGCGGAGCGCCGCCAAAGGCCGATCATCGCAACAAAAGGGCCAGTCGGATGACGGCTCAGAAGTGGTGAGGCAGGCCGTACTTACCTGGTCACAGGGCAGGTAAGTACGGCCTGCCTTGCTGGCGGGGGGCGTTTTTCGTGCGTAGTTTCGATGGTGCCGAGCAGGGGGGAGCGGGTGGCACCCGCTGCCGGAGAAGGGAGAACTGTGTCCATCATCGAGACCGACGCCGTGCTGCACGAGGCGCACCGCGACAACCACACCCACCGCGATGTGAACGGCGGCTGGCTGCGTCCCGCGGTGTTCGGCGCGATGGACGGGCTGGTCTCCAACCTCGCGCTGATGACCGGCGTCGCGGGCGGTGCCGTCTCCCAGCAGACGATAGTGATCACCGGGCTGGCAGGGCTGGCCGCCGGTGCGTTCTCCATGGCGGCCGGCGAATACACCTCCGTCGCCTCGCAGCGCGAGCTCGTCGAGGCGGAACTCGACGTCGAGCGGCGCGAATTGCGCAAGCATCCCCAGGACGAGGAGCGGGAGCTCGCCGCGCTCTACGAGGCCCGCGGCGTCGAACCCGAGCTCGCCCGCGAGGTCGCGCGGCAGCTGTCGCGCGATCCGGAGCAGGCCCTGGAGATCCACGCCCGCGAGGAGCTCGGCATAGACCCGGGCGATCTGCCCTCGCCGCTCGTCGCCGCCGTCTCGTCGTTCGGCGCGTTCGCCATCGGAGCCCTGCTGCCCGTGCTGCCGTATCTGCTCGGGGCCAGTGCGATGTGGCCGGCCGTGCTGCTCGCGCTGCTCGGGCTGTTCGCCTGCGGTGCGGTGGTGGCCAGGGTGACGGCACGCAACTGGCTGTACAGCGGACTGCGTCAGCTGGCGCTGGGCGGGGCAGCGGCGGCCCTCACCTACGGGCTGGGCACTCTGTTCGGTGTGGCGGTCGGGGGCTGACGCGTCGGCGACCGGGCAGGTCAGGGCCGCGGCCCGTAACATGTCCGCCATCCGTGTGACGTACGTCTTGGCATCCGCCTCTGGGCGGAGGGGCTGCCTCCACGTAAAATGAGTCTCTATGCAGGGCTACACATAAGTAGCCATTACCTGGCGGTTTCGATTCCATTGCCGCCGGGCATGAGCCGTAGACACCGCGGGCAACGACGCCTGCTCTCTGTGGTCCCCCGGGCGCCGATCCTCCGACAGCGACCCGCTCATCGCCTGACACCGATGCGATGTCCGTATGTTGGAACGAACTATCCGCTTCTTGAGAAGCGCCCCATCATGTAACCTGCACGAAATTTCGCAGAGGGCCAACGTCGTCCCTCGGCACTGCATATGCCACGACGACGACGGGAGAGCCGATGCGCACCGACGCCTGGTCGCCCATGGACGGTCGCCCCGCCCAGCAGGGGATGTACGACCCCCGTAACGAGCACGACGCCTGCGGCGTCGGGTTCGTGGCCACTCTGACCGGTGTGGCCAGCCATGAGCTGGTCGAGCAGGCGCTGACGGTACTGCGCAACCTCGAACACCGCGGTGCCACCGGATCCGAGCCCGACTCCGGCGACGGCGCCGGAATCCTGCTCCAGGTTCCGGACGCCTTCCTCCGCGACGAGGCCGCCTTCGACCTTCCCGAGGCCGGTGGCTACGCCGTCGGAATCGCCTTCCTGCCCGCGGACGACCCCACCGAGGCCGTCCGCAAGCTGGAGAAGATCTCCGCCGAGGAGGGCCTCAAGGTCAACGGCTGGCGCGAGGTCCCGGTCACCCCGGACATCCTCGGCAAGGGCGCCCGCGCCACCATGCCCGAGTTCCGCCAGCTCTTCGTCTCGGACGGCGAGAGCACCGGCATCGCGCTCGACCGCAAGGCCTTCGTGCTGCGCAAGCGCGCCGAGCGGGAGGCCGGGGTGTACTTCCCCTCACTCTCCGCACGCACGATCGTCTACAAGGGCATGCTCACCACGGGGCAGCTGGAGCCGTTCTTCCCGGACCTCTCCGACCGCCGCTTCGCCACCGCGGTCGCCCTGGTGCACTCGCGCTTCTCCACGAACACCTTCCCGAGCTGGCCGCTCGCCCACCCGTACCGCTTCGTCGCGCACAACGGCGAGATCAACACGGTCAAGGGCAACCGCAACTGGATGAAGGCCCGCGAGTCCCAGCTCGCCTCCCGCCTCTTCGGTGAGGCCCAGCTCGACCGGATCTTCCCCGTCTGCACCCCGGACGCCTCCGACTCGGCCTCCTTCGACGAGGTCCTGGAGCTGCTCCACCTCGGCGGCCGTTCGCTGCCCCACTCGGTGCTGATGATGGTCCCCGAGGCGTGGGAGAACCACAGCTCCATGGACCCGGCCCGGCGCGCCTTCTACCAGTACCACGCCACGATGATGGAGCCCTGGGACGGCCCGGCCTGCGTCACCTTCACCGACGGCACCCAGGTCGGCGCGGTCCTGGACCGCAACGGTCTGCGCCCCGGCCGCTACTGGGTCACCGACGACGGCCTCGTCGTGCTCTCCTCCGAGGTCGGTGTCCTGGACATCGACCCGGCGAAGGTCGTCCGCAAGGGCCGCCTCCAGCCCGGCAGGATGTTCCTCGTCGACACGGCCGAGGGCCGCATCATCGAGGACGACGAGATCAAGGCCGCCCTCGCCACCGAGCAGCCCTACCAGGACTGGCTGGAAGCCGGCGAGATCGAGCTGGAGGACCTCCCCGAGCGGGAGCACATCGTGCACACGCACGCCTCCGTCACCCGCCGCCAGCAGACCTTCGGCTACACGGAGGAAGAGCTCCGCGTCATCCTCGCGCCGATGGCCCGCACCGCCGGCGAGCCGCTCGGCTCCATGGGCACGGACTCGCCGATCGCCGCGCTGTCCGAGCGCCCCCGGCTGCTCTTCGACTACTTCACCCAGCTGTTCGCGCAGGTCACCAACCCGCCGCTGGACGCCATCCGCGAGGAGCTCGTCACCTCGCTGCGCTCCTCGCTCGGCACTCAGGGCAACGTCCTGGAGCCGACCGCCGCGTCGTGCCGCAGCGTCACGCTGCCGTTCCCGGTGATCGACAACGACGAGCTGGCCAAGCTGATACACATCAACGCCGACGGCGACATGCCGGGCATGAAGGCCGCCACGCTCTCCGGCCTCTACCGGGTCGGCGGCGGCGGAGACGCCCTCGCGGCGCGGATCGAGAAGATCTGCGCCGAGGTCGACGCCGCCATAGAGGACGGTGCCCGCCTGGTCGTCCTGTCCGACCGGCACTCCGACGCCGAGCACGCGCCGATCCCGTCGCTGCTGCTCACCTCGGCCGTCCACCACCACCTCATCCGCACCAAGCAGCGCCTCCAGGTGGGCCTGCTGGTCGAGGCCGGAGACGTCCGCGAGGTCCACCACGTCGCCCTGCTGATCGGTTTCGGCGCCGCAGCGGTCAACCCGTACCTGGCGATGGAGTCCGTCGAGGACCTGGTCCGCGCCGGTACGTTCATCGAGGGCATCGAGCCCGAGAAGGCCATCCGCAACCTGATCTACGCCCTCGGCAAGGGCGTCCTGAAGGTCATGTCCAAGATGGGCATCTCGACGGTCGCCTCCTACCGCGGCGCCCAGGTCTTCGAGGCCGTCGGCCTCGACCAGGACTTCGTCGCGAAGTACTTCCACGGCACCGCCACCAAGATCGGCGGCGCGGGCCTCGACGTCGTCGCCCGCGAGGTCGCCGCCCGGCACGCCAAGGCGTACCCGGCCTCCGGCATCTCCGCCTCGCACCGCGCGCTGGAGATCGGCGGCGAGTACCAGTGGCGCCGCGAGGGCGAGCCGCACCTGTTCGACCCGGAGACCGTCTTCCGCCTCCAGCACGCCACACGCACCAAGCGGTACGACATCTTCAAGAAGTACACGGACCGGGTGAACGAGCAGTCCGAGCGCCTGATGACGCTCCGTGGCCTGTTCGGCTTCACGAGCGACCGCGAGCCGATCCCGGTCGACGAGGTCGAGTCCGTCTCCGACATCGTCAAGCGCTTCTCCACCGGCGCCATGTCGTACGGCTCGATCTCCCGCGAGGCCCACGAGACCCTCGCCATCGCCATGAACCAGCTGGGCGGCAAGTCCAACACGGGTGAGGGCGGCGAGGACGCCGACCGGCTCTACGACCCGGCGCGCCGCTCGGCCATCAAGCAGGTCGCCTCCGGCCGCTTCGGTGTGACCAGCGAGTACCTGGTCAACGCGGACGACATCCAGATCAAGATGGCGCAGGGCGCCAAGCCCGGCGAGGGCGGCCAGCTGCCCGGCCACAAGGTCTACCCGTGGGTCGCCAGGACCCGGCACTCCACCCCGGGTGTCGGCCTGATCTCGCCGCCGCCGCACCACGACATCTACTCCATCGAGGACCTGGCGCAGCTGATCCACGACCTCAAGAACGCCAACCCGGCGGCCCGCATCCACGTGAAGCTGGTCTCCGAGGTCGGTGTCGGCACGGTCGCCGCGGGTGTCTCCAAGGCACACGCGGACGTCGTCCTGATCTCCGGACACGACGGCGGAACGGGCGCCTCCCCGCTCACGTCCCTGAAGCATGCGGGCGGCCCCTGGGAGCTGGGCCTCGCCGAGACCCAGCAGACCCTGCTGCTCAACGGCCTGCGCGACCGCATCGTCGTCCAGACCGACGGCCAGCTCAAGACCGGCCGCGACGTCGTCATCGCCGCGCTGCTGGGCGCCGAGGAGTTCGGTTTCGCGACCGCGCCGCTCGTCGTCTCCGGCTGCGTCATGATGCGCGTCTGCCACCTGGACACCTGTCCGGTCGGCATCGCCACCCAGAACCCGGTCCTGCGGAGCCGGTTCGCCGGCGAGGCCGAGCACGTCGTCAACTTCTTCGAGTTCATCGCGCAGGAAGTCCGCGAGCTCCTCGCCGAGCTGGGCTTCCGTACGATCGAAGAGGCCGTCGGCCACGCCGAACTGCTCGACACCGACCGGGCGATCACGCACTGGAAGGCACAGGGCCTCGACCTGGAGCCGCTGTTCCACGTCCCCGAACTGCCCGAAGGCGCCGTCCGGCACCAGCTGACCGAGCAGGACCACGGCCTCGCCAAGGCCCTCGACAACGAGCTGATCAAGCTCGCCGCCGACGCCCTGAGCGCGGAGAGCGCCGAGGCGGCCCAGCCGGTCCGGGCCCAGATCGCGATCCGGAACATCAACCGGACCGTCGGCACCATGCTCGGCCACGAGGTGACGAAGAAGTTCGGCGGCGCCGGCCTGCCGCAGGACACCATCGACATCACGTTCACCGGCTCCGCCGGCCAGTCCTTCGGCGCGTTCGTGCCGAGCGGGGTGACGCTGCGCCTGGAGGGCGACGCCAACGACTACGTCGGCAAGGGCCTCTCCGGCGGCCGCGTCATCGTCCGCCCGGACCGCGGCGCCGACCACCTCGCCGAGTACTCCACCATCGCGGGCAACACCATCGCCTACGGCGCCACCGGCGGCGAACTGTTCCTGCGCGGCCGGACCGGCGAGCGGTTCTGCGTCCGCAACTCCGGCGCGACGGTCGTCTCGGAAGGCGTGGGCGACCACGGCTGCGAGTACATGACCGGCGGCCACGCGGTCGTGCTCGGCGAGACCGGACGCAACTTCGCCGCGGGAATGTCCGGCGGGGTCGCGTACGTCGTCGACCTGGACCGCGCCAACGTCAACGTCGGCAACCTCGGCGCGATCGAGGCCCTGACCGACACCGACAAGCAGTGGCTGCACGACGTGGTGCGCCGCCACCAGGAGGAGACCGGTTCCACGGTCGCCGAGAAGCTGCTTGCCGAGTGGGACACCGCGGTGGCCCGCTTCAGCAAGATCATCCCGTCCACGTACAAGGCAGTGCTCGCCGCCAAGGACGCCGCTGAGCTCGCCGGTCTCTCCGAACAGGAGACCACCGAGAAGATGATGGAGGCGGCGACCAATGGCTGACCCCAAGGGCTTCCTGACCACCGGACGCGAGGTCGCCAGGACCCGCCCCGTCGGCGAGCGCGTCAAGGACTGGAACGAGGTCTACGTTCCGGGCTCGCTGCTCCCGATCATCAGCAAGCAGGCCGGCCGCTGCATGGACTGCGGCATCCCGTTCTGCCACAACGGCTGTCCGCTCGGAAACCTCATCCCCGAGTGGAACGACTACGCCTACCGCGAGGACTGGACGGCCGCGTCCGAGCGCCTGCACGCCACGAACAACTTCCCGGAGTTCACCGGCCGGCTCTGCCCGGCCCCGTGCGAGTCGGCGTGCGTGCTCGGCATCAGCCAGCCGGCCGTCACCATCAAGAACGTCGAAGTCTCCATCATCGACAAGGCGTGGGACAGCGGTGACGTCACCCCGCAGCCGCCCGAGCGGCTCTCCGGCAAGACCGTCGCGGTCATCGGTTCGGGCCCGGCGGGTCTCGCCGCGGCCCAGCAGCTGACCCGGGCCGGCCACACCGTCGCCGTCTTCGAGCGCGCGGACCGCATCGGAGGTCTTCTCCGGTACGGCATCCCCGCGTTCAAGATGGAGAAGGCGCACATCAATCGCCGTATCGAGCAGATGCGCGCGGAAGGCACCAAGTTCCGTACGGAGGTGGAGATCGGCAAGGACATCGACGCCGCCAAGCTCCGCCGCCGGTACGACGCGGTCGTGATCGCGGCCGGCGCCACCATCTCCCGCGACCTGCCCGTCCCGGGCCGTGAGCTGAACGGCGTGCACTTCGCCATGGAGTACCTGCCGCTCGCCAACAAGGTGCAGGAGGGCGACCTGACGGTCTCCCCGATCACCGCCGAGGGCAAGCACGTCGTCGTCATCGGCGGCGGCGACACCGGCGCCGACTGCGTCGGCACGGCCCACCGCCAGGGCGCGCTCTCCGTCACCCAGCTGGAGATCATGCCCCGGCCGGGCGAGGAGCGTAACGCCAACCAGCCCTGGCCGACCTTCCCGATGCTCTACAAGGTCACCTCCGCGCACGAGGAGGGCGGCGAGCGGGTCTACTCCGTCTCCACCACCCACTTCGAGGGCGACGAGGACGGCAACGTCCAGGCCCTGCACCTGATCGAGGTGGAGTTCAAGGACGGCAAGCTGGAGCAGAAGCCCGGCACCGAGCGGACGATCCCCGCCCAGCTCGTCACCCTGGCCATGGGCTTCACGGGCACCGACCAGTCCAACGGCCTGGTCGAGCAGTTCGGCCTGGAGCTCGACGCGCGCGGCAACGTCGCGCGCGACGCGGACTTCGCCACCAACGTCGGCGGTGTCTTCGTCGCCGGTGACGCGGGCCGCGGCCAGTCCCTCATCGTGTGGGCCATCGCCGAGGGCCGCTCCGCGGCACGCGGTGTGGACCGCTTCCTGACCGGAGCCAGCACCCTGCCGGCCCCGATCCGCCCGACGGACCGCTCCCTGGTGGTCTGATCACGGCACACAAAGACGTCCCGTACAAAGGCGTACGGAACTGAACGCGGCGCCTGCCCGTCCCCGACCGGACGATCTCGGCAGGCGCCGTGGCGCGTCCCGGGGCCGGTGACGAGGGCGGGCGGCCGGCGGGGAGGCGTCCCAGCCGGCCCGGGCCGGGCGGCGTCTCAGCCGTCCCGGCAGGCCGGGGAGCGGGCGGCCCCTCAGCCCGACAGCGCGGACGTCTTGAGCACCACCAGCAGCACCAGTCCGGCGAACAGCACCACGCACGCGGCTGCCTGGACCCTCGTCCGCCGCTTCGCCGGGGCGTACGCGTACGCGACCGTGACCATGCCACCCGTCAGCAGCCCGCCCAGATGGCCCTGCCACGAGGTGAATCCGGCCGAGATCAGCATCCAGATCACGAACCCGGCCATGAAGCGGTTCACCGCCTGCATGTCGCGGCCCAGCCGGCGGTGGATGACGTAGAACGCCGCTCCGAGACCGAAGATCGCCCCCGAGGCCCCCACCGTGGCATCGGACGGCGCGATGAGATACACCAGGACCGAACCGCCCAGCGCGGACAGCAGGTACAGCGCGAGGTAGCGGGCCCGGCCCAGCTGCTCCTCGACGACGCGGCCCAGATTCCACAGCGCGTACATGTTGAAGAGGATGTGCAGCACCCCGAACGGCAGCGCGCCGAAGGACGCCCCGGTCGGCGGGAGATGAAGGAAGGCCCCGGTCAGCAGCCGGTACCACTCGCCGTCCACCACACCGGTCACGTCGAAGCCGGGGAAGCCGCCGGCCCGGTAGACGTACTGGTCCCCGTCCGGACCGGTCAGCCCCGCACCGAGCATCGCGAACCGGTCGACGATCCCCGGACGGATCAACTCGCCCAGATACACCAGGATGTTGAGGCCCATCAGCACATAGGTGACGAGCGGCACCGCGGTCCTCGACACCGCACCGCCGAACACGGTGCGGGCCTGCCGGATCGAGCGCTGCCCCTCCTTCACGCACCCCACACAGTGATGGCCGACAGCGGCCTCACGCATGCAGTCGGGGCAGATGAACCGTTCGCAGCGGGTGCAGCTCACATACGTCTCGTACGACGGATGGCGGTAACAAGTGGTGGCCGCGGCGTCCACGGCAGGCTCCTTCACGGTGGTCATACACGAGCGGCCGGTGGGGGCGGCGGCGATCAAGATAGCGAACATTGCCGCCCGCGGTGCACCCGGGTGCCTTAGGCTCGATGACCCGACACGCCGAGGAACGGAGCATCCGCATGGCCGGTTCGTCCACCACCACAGGTCCGGCCATCAGCCTCCGCAAGGTCGAGGAGACCGCCCCCGCGCTGGCGGGCCTCTACCGGAGCGCCGCGGTCTCGCTGACGAAGCACGGCATGGGCGGCGAGCGCGCCGCGGTCTATCTGGTGCTCGACTACTCGGGCTCCATGAGGGAGTACTACAAGGACGGCAGCGTCCAGGCCCTGGCCGACCGGGTGCTGGGCCTCTCGGCGCATCTGGACGACGACGGCCGCGTACCGGTCGTCTTCTTCTCCACGGATGTCGACGCCGTCACCGACATAGCCCTGGACAACCACCGCGGCCGGGTCGACGAGATCGTGGCCGGCCTCGGGCACATGGGGAAGACCAGCTACCACCTGGCCATGGACGCGGTCATCGACCACTACATCGACAGCGGCTCGACCGCCCCCGCGCTCGTCGTCTTCCAGACGGACGGCGGGCCGATCAGCAAGCAGGCGGCGGAACGCTATCTGTGCAAGGCGGCGAAACTACCGCTGTTCTGGCAGTTCATCGGCTTCGGCAACACGCGCAGCACGCAGTTCGACTTCCTGCGCAGACTCGACGAACTGGCCGTGCCCGCCAAGCGCCCCATCGACAACGCGGGCTTCTTCCACGCCGGACTCGACCCGCGCCGGGTACCGGACACCGAGCTGTACGACCGGCTGGTCGCCGAGTTCCCGCAGTGGCTGGCCGCGGCCCGGGCACAGGGAATCGTCAGGTGACGCCCCGGGTGCCACGGGCCGCCGGGCGCGCAGACCGCGTGGCCGGGCGGACGCGCATCCGGGAACACGCGCATCCAGGAGCACGGGGACGCGGTTAAGGCGGCGACGCGGGAAGGCTGCGACGAGGGAATCCGGTCCGGCGACGCGGGAAGCCGCTGCGCACGATCCACCGCGCCTCCGACAACGGCGCCCCGTACGAGACCTGACCCCTCGCTCCCCCCGCTCCTTCGCTCTCCTTGCTCCTCGCCCCTCGTACGCCGGACGGTCCCGCCTTCCCCGAGTGCCCCGCGCGACCGCGGCGGCGCGTGCGGTGGCGGGCGTGCGGACCACGGTCACGTGCCACGGCGTCCGCGAGAGCGTGCGGCGGGCGGAGAATGGGCGGGTGCCTACCAAGAAGAAGTCCCCGGTGACCCCCTCTCCCGAGCGCCGCCGCGAACTGCTCGCCACCGCCGCCGAGGTGTTCGCCGCGCAGGGATACAACGCCACCACCGTCCGCAGGATCGCGGACGAGGCCGGGATGCTCGCGGGCAGCCTCTACTACCACTTCGACTCCAAGGAATCGATGGTCGACGAGATCCTCTCGACCTTCCTCACCGAACTCTGGGAGGGGTACGACGCGGTGCTCGCCGCCGGACTCGGCCCCCGGGAGACCATCGAGGCCCTTGTCACCGAGTCCTTCCGCGAGATCGACCGGCACCGCGCCGCCGTCGCCATCTACCAGAAGGAGTCCCGGCACCTGGCCGCCCAGCCGCGGTTCCAGTACCTCGTCGACTCCCAGCAGAAGTTCGAGAAGGCATGGCTCGGCACCCTGGAACGGGGCGTCGCCGACCGGACCTTCCGCGCCGACCTCGACATCCGTCTCACCTACCGCTTCGTCCGCGACACCGTCTGGGTCGCGGCGTCCTGGTACCGGCCCGGCGGACAGCACAGCCCCGAGGAGATCGCCCGCCAGTACCTCTCGATGGTTCTCGACGGCATCGCCCTGGACACCTGACCCACCCGAGGAGACGCGAAGCGCGTCCACGCCCCCACCGTCCGGTGCGCGGTGAGGCCCCGGTCCGCCTGCTGCCCCGGCGGCCTCCCCTGCCCCGGCGGCCTCCCCTGTCATGGCGTACGTACCGGCAGGCGCCTTTTCCGGCCACGGGCGCGCTGGAAATTGCCGGATTTTCCCTCGGCGGCATCGACCCGGCCGAAACTATTGAGCCATTTCGACGCGGCCGTCCCGCCCAGCCGGAAGAAGGCGGAGCCGAGCCGGACACGGCCGACGTCAACGGCGGTGCGATCGCTCCGGGTCACCCGCGCGGTGCAACCCGCACAGAAATCCGGCACAGAAATGATGACGGCGCCGCCGCGCGAGCCGCAGCGCACCGGCGGCCGTTGCGGTACGCGGACCCTGTGCCGGGGCGGCGCTCAGGTGAACGGAGCGGCCCCCGAACGGCCCCGCCCCCGGGGCCGGCCACAGTGCGGAACACCAGCGCGACACCAGCGGAACGCCAGTGGGACACCAGCGCGACATCGGCGGGACACCGAGTCCATCGCGGCCAGGGTTCCGGGAACGGATGCGGCAGATTTTTCAGCCCGCCCCCGGCCGGTTGCGCCAAGGGCCGAGGCAAAAATCCCGCAGGCCGGCGGCGTGGCGTGTTCCCGCACCCGTCGGCAGGACGTGCTAAGGTTGCCGCGTTGCAGTTTTGGTACCCATGAACATTATGTGCGCCTGACGGGAATGCTTCCTCAGGCGCATTATTGTTTTCCGGCTTTCTCCGGATGGGGCTCAATGCGGCGACTCGGAATTCGTAAAGTGCGGAATTCCGGCACTGCACCTCTGTAGGGAGAATGACATGGCTACTGGAACCGTGAAGTGGTTCAACTCGGAAAAGGGCTTCGGCTTCATTGAGCAGGACGGCGGCGGCGCCGACGTCTTCGCCCACTACTCGAACATCGCCACCTCGGGCTTCCGTGAGCTCCAGGAGGGCCAGAAGGTCAGCTTCGACGTCACGCAGGGCCAGAAGGGCCCGCAGGCGGAGAACATCGTCCCGGCCTAATCGCCGGACGCGTACCTCGCAGCCGGGGCCCGCACCTTCACGGTGCGGGTCCCGGCTTGTGCTGTCCCCGGGGCATGGCGAAGAAGCGCGCCGTCCCGCAGCGCTTTCCAGCAGTCCCACGCAGTTCCCAGGAATCCCCACAGGAATCCTCAGGAATACCCCAGAAGGGCAATTCCGTATGACCCGCTCCGAACGCCAGGACCGACCCGCCCGCAACCGCCCGTCGAGGGGGCGAGGCACGGCCCCGGCAAAGGCGACCGCCAAGGGTTCCGGCAAGGGATCCGGCAAGGCGTCGGCCCGTCGCAGGGCCACGCCGCCACAGGGCGAATTCGCCCTGCCCGAAACCATGACCCCCGCACTGCCCGCCGTCGAGGCGTTCGCCGAGCTGGACATGCCCGCGGCCCTGCTGAAGACCCTTGCCGCGCAGGGCGTCACCGAACCGTTCCCGATCCAGGGCGCCACCCTGCCGAACTCGCTCGCCGGCCGGGACATCCTCGGCCGTGGCCGCACCGGCTCCGGCAAGACCCTCGCCTTCGGCCTCGCGCTGCTGGCCCGCACCGCCGGACGGCGCGCCGAGCCGCGTGCCCCGCTCTCCCTGGTCCTCGTCCCGACCCGCGAACTCGCCCAGCAGGTCACCGACGCGCTGACGCCGTACGCGACGTCGGTGAACCTGCGCCTGGCCACCGTCGTCGGCGGCATGTCGATCAGCAAGCAGTCCGGCACTCTGCGCCGGGGTGCCGAGGTCCTCGTCGCCACCCCCGGCCGGCTGAAGGACCTCATCGAGCGTGGCGACTGCCGCCTCGACCAGGTCGCCATCACCGTCCTCGACGAGGCCGACCAGATGGCAGACATGGGCTTCATGCCGCAGGTCGTCGCCCTGCTCAAGCAGGTCGAGGCGGACGGCCAGCGGATGCTCTTCTCCGCGACGCTCGACAAGAACATCGACCGGCTGGTCACGATGTTCCTGACCGACCCCGTCGTGCACTCGGTCGACCCGTCCGCGGGCGCGGTGACCACGATGGAGCACCACGTGCTGCACGTGGCCGACGAGACCGACAAGAAGGCCGTCGCCACCAGGATCGCCGCCCGCGACGGTCGGGTGATCATGTTCGTGGACACCAAGCGTGCCGCCGACCGGTTCGCCAAGCGACTGCTCGCCAGCGGTGTACGGGCTGCCGCCCTGCACGGCGGACGCTCGCAGCCGCAGCGCAACCGGACGCTGGACCAGTTCAAGAACGGCCAGGTCACCGCGCTCGTCGCGACGAATGTGGCGGCGCGCGGCATCCACGTCGACGACCTCGACCTGGTCGTGAACGTGGACCCGCCGACCGACCACAAGGACTACCTCCACCGCGGCGGGCGCACGGCGCGCGCCGGGGAGTCCGGCAGCGTCGTCACCCTGGTGCTGCCCGAGGAGAAGCGGGAGATGACCCGGCTGATGGCCGCCGCGGGCATCGCGCCGCGGACCACCCGGATCACCTCCAGCGACGAGGAACTCACCCGGATCACCGGGGCCCGAGAGCCGTCCGGTGTCGCGATCGTCATCGAGGTCCCCCAGCCGACCCCGCCGAAGCCGCGCACGCGGTCGGGCGGGGCCGCGGCCGGTGGTACGGGCCTGCGCTCGGGCAGCCGCGGCCGGGGCCGGCGCGGTGGCGCCGGGCAGGGCGGTGGCGGCGAGAGCCGGGGGACGGGCGGCTCCGCCGCCCGTGGCGCCGGTGCGGGCGGCGCGGTCCGCGGTACCACCGGTTCGGGCTCCGGCGGTGGCCGCGGTGCCGGGCGTGCCGGTTCCGCGGCCGGGCGCGGTGGCGCTGCCTCGGGGCGTGGCCGCAGGGCCGCGTAGCGCCGAGGACGCTGTGAGGCGGCGCTCTGCCTCACGGCGCGGGCCGCAGGGCCGTGTGGCGCTGAGGACGCTGTGAGGTGGCGCTGCTTCGGGGCGCGGGCGGCAGGGCCGTACAGCGGTCGGGGGCGGTCGGCGGCCGGATGCGTCCGGTCACCGACTTCCGTATCACCGGCGGCCGGTGGGCACCGGGCGGATCCGGCCGCCGGCCTGCTGCCGGAGCGCGGCTTCCAGCCGGTCGCGGGCCTCGGTCTGGGCGGCGATCCGTCGGTTGAGGACCGCCAGCCGTTCCCACGCGACCCGAAGCCCCTTCTCCGACGGTGGCGCGGCCGCCACATCGCCGTCCAGGCAGGTCAGAAACACCTGCACGTCGTCAAGGGTGAGTCCGGCGGCCAGCAGGTAGCGGATGTTGCGGACCCGCACCACTGCCCGTTCGTCGTAGACGCGGTAGCCGTTGGGGGCCCGCTCGGAGGAGATCAGCCCGGCCTGTTCGTAGTGCCGCAGCGCACGGGGAGTCGCCCCGGTCGCCCTGGCCAGCTCGCCGATCCTCACCCGTTCCACCCCCGCCGCCACTCCTATCACGCCACCACCGCCCCGCCGTCGACCGGGAGCACGACTCCGGTGACGAACGACGCAGCCGGTGAGGCGAGCCCGGTGATGGCCCAGGCCACCTCCTCGGGCCGGCCGATACGCCCCAGCGGGGTGTGGGCCAGCTGCCACTTCCGTACCGCGGCGCGCCGCTCCGGCGTCAGGCCCTGGTGTTCGCCGATCGGGGTGTCGACGGCGCCCGGGGCGACCGCGACCACGCGGATGCCGCGCGGGGCCAGTTCGACCGCCCAGCTGCGGGTCAGCAGGTCCAGCGCGGTCTTGGTCGCCGCGTAGACCGAGCTGCCGGGCCAGGCCCGCTGCCCCACCGATGTGCTCACGTTGACGATCACCCCGCCGGTCGCCTCCAGGAGGGGGAGCGCCGCCTGGGCGAGCAGGATGGGGGCGATCAGGTTGGTGGTGATCTGCGGAGTGATCGTCTCCGGTGCGAGGGTGCCGAGGGGGCCGCTGCGCACGATGCCGGCGTTGTTGACCAGTACGTCCAACCGGCCGTGCAGCTCCCGCGCGGTGCTGATGATGCGCTCGGGCTCTCCCGTGGCGGTGATGTCCGCGGTCAGCGGGGTGATCCGGCCGTGACCGGCGGCGGTCTCGTGAAGGGGCTCGGCCCGCCGGCCGACGGCGAGTACGTGGGCGCCCTCGGCAGCGAAGGCCCGCGCCGTGGCCCGGCCGATCCCGGTGCCGGCCCCGGTGACGGCGACGACCCTGCCGCTCTGCGGTGCGGTGCTGGTGTCCATGCCGTGATCCTTCAACCCTGCCGCCAGTGGCAGGGTCAAGCGGAGCCCGGCGGGTCCGGCCCCCCCCGCCGGTCCGAGGGCCCACCGTGCCCGGGGCGGGGGACCGTGGCGCGGTTCGTCACCGTCACGGGCCGGGGGACCGGGCTCGTCGGCGCGGCAGGTTTCGTCGCCGCGGAGAAGATTCGCCGGGGCGCGCGGTGGAGACACCCACGGGCACATCGGCTACCTTTCCATCAAACGTTTGTTAGGTGCTCGTTCGCCGGGCGCGGAAGACGGTGGCCCGCCCCTACGTCACCGGCAAGGACCCGCCCCCGCATCGCCGACAAGGAGACGTGAGATGACGGCAAGCAGCGACGAGCACGGCACGGGACTCTGCGCGGGCCGTGTGGTGATCGTGACGGGTGCCGGTCGCGGGCTCGGACGCGCCCACGCGCTCGCCTGCGCAGCCGAGGGAGCGAAGGTCGTGGTCAACGATCTCGGTGTGGGCGCGGACGGGGGCGGGACCTCGGCGGGACCGGCGCGTCGGGTGGCCGACGAGATCGTGGCGGCGGGCGGCGAAGCGGTCGCCCACGGCGGAGACATCACGACGACCGAGGGGGCCGGGTCGCTGGTCACTGCCGCGCTGGAGACCTTCGGGCGGCTGGACACGCTGGTCAACAACGCCGGATTCCTGCGCGACCGGATGCTGGTGAATCTGGAGGAGGACGACTGGGACGCGGTGATGCGGGTCCATCTGAAAGGCCACTTCCTGCCGCTGAAGCACGCGGCCGCACACTGGCGGGCCGAGGCGAAGGCGGGGCGCACGCCGGTCGCCCGGGTGGTCAACACCAGTTCCGGCGCGGGGCTGCTCGGGAGCGTCGGACAGGGCAACTACTCCGCCGCCAAGGCGGGCATCGTGGGCCTGACGCTCGTCGCGGCGGCGGAGATGGGCCGGTACGGGATCCAGGTCAACGCGATCGCGCCGGCGGCCCGGACCCGGATGACCGAGCGGACGTTCGCCGCAACGATGGCGGCGCCGGGGGAGGGGGAGTTCGACGCGATGGCACCCGAGAACGTGTCCCCGCTGGTGGTGTGGCTCGGCTCGGCCGCGAGCGACGGGGTGACCGGGCGGGTCTTCGAGGCGGAGGCCGGGCGGATCACGGTCATGGAGGGCTGGCGTCCCGGCCCCACCGCGGACCGGGGGGCGCGGTGGGCGCCGGCGGAGGCGGGGGAGGCGGCGAGGAAACTGCTGGCGCAGGCGGAGCCCGTACAGCCGGTGTACGGGGCGCGGTAAGAGGCGCGATGCCGCCGAGTGCCGCGCCGGGGGATGCCCGCGCCTCGCCGCCGCACGGTGCCGTTTCCGTCGCGGGGGCCGTCGCCGGACCCCTGCTCCCCCTCACGGCCGTGGGGCCCAGGGGTCGAGGGCCCGTGGGGTCGTGAGGCCGTGGGGCCGAGGGCTCGTGGGGCCGAGGGGCCGTGGAGGACCAGTTCGCTTGTGTATCCGTCACTTACCCGATCGGAGACCGGCATGACCCGTCAGCTTCCCCCCTCCCCCTCCTCCCCCTCCTCCCCCTCACCCTCCCGCCCCGCTCCGCCGGACCCCTTCGCGCCCGCTCGTCTGGGCCCCCTCACGCTCCGGAACCGTTTCATCAAGGCCGCCACCTTCGAAGGCGCGACCCCGCGGGGCCTGGTGACCGACGAACTGATCGACTACCACCGCGGACCCGCTGCCGGCGGTGTGGGGATGACGACCGTCGCGTACTGTGCCGTTGCCCCCGAGGGCCGCACCGAGCGCCGTCAGATCTGGATGCGCCCCGAAGCCGTACCGGGGCTGCGCCGGCTCACCGACGCCGTGCACCGCGAGGGTGCCGCCGTCAGCGCCCAGCTCGGTCACGCGGGCCCGGTCGCCGACGCCCGTTCCAACCGGCTCCCGGCGCTGGCGCCCGGCCGGTTCCTCAGCCCGCTCGGGATGCGGATGACCAGGGCGGCCACCCCCGACGACATCGCCCGGGTCATCCGCGCCCACGCCACCGCCGCCCGGATCGCCGTCGAGTCCGGGTTCGACGCGGTCGAGCTGCACTTCGGCCACAACTACCTGGCCAGCTCGTTCCTCAGCCGTCGCCTCAACCACCGCGACGACGCGTACGGGGGCAGCCTCGCCAACCGTGCGAAGGTCGCCCTCGGTATCGCCCGCGCCGTGCGCGACGAAGTCGGCGACACGATCGCCGTGACCGCCAAGCTCAACATGGACGACGGTGTGCCGGGCGGCTTCTGGCTCGACGAGAGTCTCCAGGTCGCGCGCCGGCTCCAGGACGAAGGGACGGTCGACGCCCTCGAACTGACCGCCGGCAGCTCCCTGCTCAACCCCATGTACCTGTTCCGCGGCGACGCGCCGCTCTTTGAGTTCGCCGCGGTCTTTCCCCGGCCGTTGCGTGCGGGAATCCGCCTCGCGGGAGGCAGGTTCCTGCGCGCGTACCCCTACGAGGAGGCGTTCCTGCTCCCGTCGGCCCGTCAGTTCAGGGCCGCGCTGGATCTCCCGCTGATCCTGCTCGGCGGTATCACCCGCCGGGCCACCGTCGAGCAGGCCATGGAGGAGGGCTTCGCGTACGTCGCCATGGCCCGCGCACTCCTGCGGGAACCGGACCTGGTGAGCCGCATGGCGAAGGACCGCGGCGTACGGTCCCTGTGCGTCCACTGCAACAAGTGCATGCCGACCATCTACACGGCCACCCACTGCCCCCTCGCCGGGCCCCTGTCCGGACCTCCCGGCCCGCACCTCAAGGACGGCGAGGGAGGCCCATCCCTGCCGGACGGTCCCTGACCCCGCGTCCCGCTCAGGTGGCGCAGTCGAGGACCGTGCGGCACAGTCCGCACCGGGCCCGCAGCCGGCCGCGCACCGGAACGCGGATGCGCTGGTGGCAGGTGGGGCAGGCGAAGGAGACCCGGAGCCCTTGCGGTCCGCTCTCGAAGGCGTACGGGGCGCCGGCGCCCGGGGCCGTCTCCGCACCCGGGTGGTCCATGGCGTACCGCCGGTCCTTGGCGTAGCGGTGGCGGCCCGCCCAGCCCGCGGCGGCGAGGGGCGGCTGACGGGAGTCCTGAAGAGCCCGCGCCCGCCCCTTCGTGTACGCCGTGTACGCCTGCGGACTCGTGAACCACGGAGAAGGGTCCTCGTCGAAGGCGAACGCCCGCTTGGCGAGGACGTATCCGAACTCCTCCGGGGTGAGATAGCCGAGTTTCTGGCTGGACACGGCGTCCTCACGGAAGGCGTCCAGCAGCAGCCAGCCCGCGCCCAGGTACGTCGTCGCGGTGTCGGTGAGGATCTCGTTGTCGCGCGTACCGGGGAACTCCAGGCCGAGGCGGTGCAGCAGCACATGCATGACCTCGTGCGAGAGTGCGGCGCCGATGTCCCTGCGATGGGTGCGGAAACGGTCGTTGAGTTCGATGAAGTACTCGGGCCCCGCGGCGAGTTCGACTCCGGCGGCGTGTTCCATCGTCCGGAAGCCGACGATCATGCGGGCGTCCGGCAGATGCAGATGCCGGACCATGGCCCGCGCCACCCGCTGGGCTCCGAGATGGAGGTCGTCCTGGTCGGAGAAGGCGGCGTCGGCGGGGGCGAGGCTCGTGGCGTAACCGCGGACCCCGTCGTACGAAAGCCTCCGGTACAGCGCCGTGATCGCGGAGCGGACGGTGCCGAGATGGGGGAAGCCGTGGACGACCGGACCGCCGCCGTCGCGGCCTTGCTCCCGACCGCCGTGCCGCCTGTTGTCCGTCACGTCCCCCGCCCCCGTCCGAGACGCTCGACCGATCCCCACTGTAGCCGCATCGAGAAACGTGATCTTGGCCGGAAAACGAATCTTGTGAGGCCGTGATCACTTCCCGATAATCCCCATCACGCACTTGTCGGGGGCATGACCAAATAGACTTCGCTGTCCGTGGTCGGCCCTGCGCAAGGCATGGCCCCACGGGAACCCCCCCCCACGAAAGAAGGCAGTCCGTTGAAGCAGCTCCTGCGCGCCGTGAAGAGATGTTCCGTCATAGCCGCCGTGGTCCTCGCGGCCGTCAGCCTCCAGCCCGCCGGAGCGTCCGCCGCCCCGAACCCGATCGTCGGCGGAACACGCGCCGCCCAGGGCGAGTTCCCCTTCATGGTGCGGCTGTCGATGGGCTGTGGCGGAGCCCTCTACGCCAAGGACATCGTCCTCACCGCCGCGCACTGCGTGGACGGCACGGCCGGCGACACCTCCATCACCGCCACCGCGGGCGTCGTCGACCTCCAGTCCCCCCACGCGATCAAGGTCCAGTCCACCAAGGTCCTCCAGGCACCCGGCTACACGGGCCTGGGCAAGGACTGGGCGCTGATCAAACTCGCCAGGCCCCTGCACCTGCCGACGCTGAAGATCGCCACGAACACCAGGTACAACAAGGGCACCTTCACCGTCGCCGGCTGGGGCGCCGCCGCCGAGGACGGTGACCAGCAGCGGTATCTGCTGAAGGCCACCGTGCCGTTCGTCTCCGACGCCGACTGCCAGGCCGCGTACAGCGGCGACCTCCTCCCCGACGAGGAGATCTGCGCCGGGCTGATCGAGACGGGCGGCGTGGACGCCTGCCAGGGCGACTCCGGCGGCCCCATGTTCCGCAGGGACCGCGCCGGAGCCTGGATCCAGGTGGGCATCGTCAGCTGGGGCGAGGGCTGCGCCGAGCCCGGCTACCCGGGCGTGTACACCGAGGTCTCGACCTTCGCCGCCGACATCGCCGCCGCCGCGGCCACGCTCTGACCCTGCTCCCGCGTCACCCGCCGGGCCCCGTGCCGCGCACCGGCCCCGGCGTCGGCCCCGGCGTCGGCCCCCGTGTCCCGCGTCGGGGCCTGCGTCGTGCACCGGCCCGGGCGTCGGCCCCCGCGTCGCGCGTCGGGGCCTGCACCGGCCGGCGCGTGACTCACCTCTGAACATCCCCGGGGGCGTCCGCCCGCACGGGCACCCCCGGGCCCAGCTCCGCATACGGCGCGCCCGCCTCCTCCAGCTCCAGCACCCACACCTCGTTGGTGCCCTCCCGCAGCACCGGCCCCGGAACGTGCAGCGTCCGCTGCGGACCAGCCGACCAGTAGCGTCCCAGGCAGAAACCGTTCACCCACACGAACCCGCGCGTCCAGCCCGGCAGTTCGAGGCCCGCGTACCCGGTGCCGTCCACCCCCACGACCTCGAACGAGCCCCGGTACAGGCCGCTGCGCCCGGTCCCCCCGGCACTCTCGAACACCACCCCGGCCAGGGCGTCCGGCTCCTCGAACGCTTCGAGCCGCAGGGCCCGGGCCCGTACCCCGTGCAGGAACTGACGCTCGTGCAGCACTCCGCCGGTGATCCCCTTGGACTCGCCGAGCCGCGGCCCGTAGTTCACGCGGCCCAGCGACTCCACCCACAGCTCGACCTCCGCGGGCCCGCCCACCGGCCCGTCCAAGGTGTCGGTCCCGTCGCTCAGCACACCCCTCCGGACACCGTCCACGTACACCACGGCCCGGTCCCGGAGCCCCACCACACCCAGGGCGTACGGGCGGCGGGGGCCCGGAACACCGACCCGGTAGCGCACCAGTCCCCGGTCGACGCCCAGCTCCTCGAAGGTCGGCGGAACGCCCGACGGCGCCGATTCCTCGTCGCCCAGGGCCTCCAGCACGGCGGTCAGCGCCGCCCGGTCCGTCAGCTCCACCCGCACCGGCGCGGCGAGCCCGGCGGGCTCGGGCGGAAGCTCCGGGAGCGGCCCGTCCGCGTACTCGGCGAGGACCTTGCGGAACCGCCAGAACTTCTCCGTGGGGCGGCCGTACTCGTCGATCGGCGCGTCGTAGTCGTACGACGTCACCGTCGGCAGCAGATCCTGGTCCTGCAGCGGACCGGACCGGTTGGCCCCCGCCCACCCGGCGAAGCTCGTCCCCCCGTGCGCCATGTAGATGTTCACCGAGGCCCCGCACTCCAGGATCTCCCGCAGCGCGTCGGCGGCCCGCGCCGGATCCCGTACGACCGGCTCGGCACCCCAGTGCTCGAACCACCCGCACCAGAACTCCATGCACATCAGCGGCCCCTTCGGCTGATGGCGGCGCAACACCTCGAACGCCTCCCGCGCACCCGACCCGAAGTTCACCGTGGCGAGCAGTCCCGGCACACTGCCGCCGGTGAGCATGTGGTCCTCCGGCCCGTCGGAGGTGAACAGCGGCACGGTCACCCCGCGCTCCCGCAGTATCCCGGTCACCCGCCGCAGATGGACCCGGTCGGTGCCGTAGCTCCCGTACTCGTTCTCGGCCTGGACCATGATCACCGGACCGCCGTGTCCGATCTGCCGCCGCACCACCTGGGGCAGCAGCACCGTGAACCACCGCTCCACGGCGTCCAGGTACTCCGCGTCACGGGTCCGCACCCGTCGGCCGAACCGCCCCGTCACCCAGGCGGGCAGACCGCCGTTCTCCCACTCGGCACAGATGTACGGCCCGGGGCGGACGATCGCCCACAGCCCGGCCCGCTGAGCCGCGTCCAGGAAGCGGCCCAGCGCCGCCACGTCCCGGAACCGGCCGGGCCGCGGCTCATGGAGATTCCACGGCACGTACGTCTCGACGCAGTTGAGCCCCATGGCACGCAGCATCGACAGCCGGTGATCCCATTGCGCCTCGTGGACCCGGAAATAGTGCAGGGCCCCCGACAGCAGCCGTACGGGCTTCCCGTCGAACCGGAAGTCATCGTCCCCCACGGTGAATTCAGCCATCGTGCTCGTACTCTCCTGTGCGTGTGGGCCCAGGACCCCGCCGCGCCCCGGGCCGTACGGACGGCACGCACCACGGAGCGGGCGAACCCGGGAAGAATGTCGCAACCCACCATCGCCCCCTGGCGTGCGGCCGGTCCATGGACAAAGATCACTGCTGTTTGGACGCAACGTGTTCGGACCGAGGCACGCAAGAACGGGCGGAGACGGGCAAAGGAGGGAGCCGGCCGGTGTACCACACCTGGATGCGTTTCTTCACTCCCGGCCCGCTGCACCACCGACTGGGCCTCGTCTGCCTGGGAGTGGGGTTGCAGCACGGCGCCCTGCCGACGGTCGGCCCGCGCACCCTGGACCACCATGTCGCCGTCGTCATCCACTCCGGCAGCGGCTGGTACAACGGCTCGGACGGCCGCCGGATGCCCGTCGTCGCACCCAGCCTGATCTGGCTGACTCCCGGCACCCCGCACCACTACGGCGCCGACCCGGGCACCGGCTGGGACGAAAGCTTCGTCGACTTCACCGGCCCCGCCACCACCACGTACACCGAGCTCGGCTACATCGAGCCCGACCGTCCGCTCGTCCCGCTCGCGGACACGGCAGGCCCGCGAGCGGCGGTGGGGCGGATGGTACGGGCCGCGCGGCGCGGCAACCCGCTGCTGGAGGTCGAGACGGGCGCCGCCGTCCACGAGCTCCTCGTCGCTCTGCGCCGGTCCCGCGCCGATGTCAGCCCCGAGGGCGACCCCGTCCTGCGGGCTCTCGCCCGCGACGCATTCCAACCGCTCTCCGTCGCCGAGCACGCGGCCCGGCACGGAATGACACCCGCCGAACTGCGCACGGCGGTGCGGCGGGGCGCGGGATGCAGTCCGAAGGACTACCTCCTCGGTATCCGGCTCGGCCGCGCCAAGGAGCTACTGGCCGCCACCGACCTGCCGGTCGCCGCGGTCGCCCGGCGCGTCGGCTACGACGACCCGGCGTACTTCTCACGCCTCTTCGCCCGCCGGGTCGGGACCGCCCCGGTCCGGTTCCGCGATCAGCAGGGCCGCAGTGTCCCGGGCGGCTGGAGCGACCAGGTACCGGACCCGCACGACCCACCGACGATCACCCCGTCCGGCCCGGCCGTCTAAGCTCGACGACCATGACCACGAGGGACATCGACGAGTCCGTACGCGCGGAACTGAACCGGCTGCGCGAGAGCATCGACAACATTGACGCCGCTGTTGTCCACATGCTCGCCGAACGCTTCAAGTGCACCCAGCAGGTGGGCCATCTCAAGGCCGCCCACCACCTCCCGCCGGCCGACCCGGCCCGCGAGAGCCGACAGATCGCCCGCCTGAGGCAGCTGGCGGAGAGCGCGCACCTGGATCCGGCCTTCGCGGAGAAGCTGCTCAACTTCATCGTGGCGGAGGTCATCCGCCACCACGAGCGGATCGCGGACGAGTCGGCGGCGACCGCGGAGAAGCCGGCGGTGAACGACGAGGCGTCGGCGGTGAACGGGGAGGTGTGAGCGCCGCGGGCCTGCCTCCGGCTCGGCGCCTCCGGCTCGGCGCCTCCGGCTCGGCGCCTCCGGCTCGGCGCGTCCGGTTCGGCGCGTCCGGTTCGGCGCGTCCGGCTCGGCGCGTCCGGCCCGGCGCGGGAGTGCGCCCGCGGTCATCGGGCCGGAAGCTACTCGTCCGCCTGCCGTGAGGGATCCGGGACGCGCCGTCCGTCCGCCCGCTTGCGCCTCGACCAGGCCACCCAGGCACTCACCAGCAGCCCGAACCCCGTGGACAGGACGGCGAGCCCGGCCGTTGCCGACTCATTGACGTGTTCGCCATTGCCCTCGGGCGCGGGCAGCCCGGCGGCCGCGCAGTGCGGAAGAACCAGCAGACCCACCCCCACCAGGGCGGGCACCACCCAGCGGACGCTCTCGCGGCGCGTGGACCGGGCCGTCACCAGGGCGCCCACCGCCAGAAGCGCCGCACAGCCGAGCGCGGGCAGCACCGTGAAGGTGAGCCATTCGGACAGCAACGGCCGCCAGTACCACTCCGACACCGGCCTCGGCCCGTCAAAGTAGTACAGAGTCCGCGGCTGCGGCGCGCCCATGAAGTCCCGGACAGACCCGGGCACGAGCCCGCCCAGTAGCGCACCGGCGAAGACCAGGACCGCGAACCGCGCCGCCCCCGTCTCCCCTCCCGTCCCCGTCTCCCCTCCCGTCCCCGTCTCCCCTCCCGTCCCCTTCCTGTTCCTGTTCCTGTTCCTGTTCCTGCGGACCGTCGACCCCAGCCGAAGACACAGCACGGCACACCCGCCGGCCAACAGCCCCAGGAACACCCCCCTGACCGCCCCGTAACCGATCGGAGTCCACGCGTTCCAGGGGTAGTTCCGCATGACGTCGGCACGCCGGACCCCGGCGAGACACCAGGCGACCGCACCCGCCCCGACTCCCCACGGCACGACACCGACGAACCGCGGCCCGGAACCCCACGTCCGCCCGCGGTCCGGCCCGACTCCCCTCATGACCTCTTCGGACACTCCGAGCCCCCACCTCGATACCCCCACCGCCACCGACCCGGCACCCGTCGGCACCGGCCCGCAGTGCCCGGCACGCGTCTGTCGCAACGCGGGACGCGGTGGCCGTCCGTACGGTTGCACAGGCGGGCGCGGATGCGACGGACAGCGCCGTCCCACCAACCCGCCCACTCACCCGCCCCACGACAAAACGGCCCCCCTGCCCGCCGCAACACCGCCAGCACGTCGAACCCAGCCATCGACAAACTCCTGCACTCCACCGGACGGCCCGAGATCAAATCGCCGCCCTGTACCGCAAGGACCACCCGCACACCCCCGTTCGGCTCCCGGAGAACCCGCCTGCGCCCCGCCCACCCCGTACGGCAGCATGGACGCATGTCCGTACTGACGCGCGACGAAGCGCAGACCCGAGCCCAGTTCCTCGACGTACACCGCTACACGATCGACCTCGATCTGACCGCGGGGGAGGAGACCTTCGACTCCCGAACCGTCATCCAGTTCACCGCGACCGCGGCCGGAGACACCTTCGTCGAACTCAAGCCGGCCACCCTGCGCTCGATCAGCCTCGACGGACAGCCCCTCGACCCCGCCGACCTCACCGAGAACCGCTTCCCGCTCACCGCACTCACCACCGGCGCACACGAACTCCGCATCGACGCCGCCATGCGCTACTCCCGCACCGGCGAAGGCATGCACCGCTTCACCGACCCCACCGACGGCGAGACCTACACCTACACCCAACTGTTCATGGAAGACGTCCAGCGCGTCTTCGCCGCCTTCGACCAGCCCGACCTCAAGTCCGTCTTCGAACTCACCGTCACCGCACCCGAAGACTGGACCGTCCTCGGCAACGGCATCGCCGAACACCGGGGCGACGGCCGATGGGCCCTGGCCGCCACCCCACCGATCTCCACCTACCTCGTCGCCGTCGCCGCCGGCCCCTGGCACTCCGTGACCACCGAACACGCCGGACTGCCCTTCGGCATCCACTGCCGCCGCTCACTCGCCCCCCACCTCGACACCGACGCCGACGAAATCCTCGACATCACCCGCGCCTGCTTCGACCGCTACCACAAAAAGTTCGACGAGCCCTACCCCTTCGACTCCTACGACCAGGCATTCGTCCCCGAATTCAACGCCGGCGCCATGGAGAACCCCGGACTCGTCACCTTCCGCGACGAATTCATCTACCGCTCCGCCGTCACCGACACCGAACGCCAGACCCGCGGCATGGTCATCGCCCACGAAATGGCCCACATGTGGTTCGGCGACCTCGTCACCCTCGCCTGGTGGGACGACATCTGGCTCAACGAGTCCTTCGCCGAATACATGGGCTACCAGACCCTCGCCGAAGCCACCCGCTTCACCCACACCTGGGTCGACTTCGGCGTCGTCCGCAAAGGCTGGGGATACGACGCCGACCAACGCCCCTCCACCCACCCCGTAGCCCCCGACCCCGACGCCGTCCCCGACACCGCCTCCGCCATGCTCAACTTCGACGGCATCTCCTACGCCAAAGGCGCATCCGCCCTGCGCCAACTCGTCACCTGGATCGGCGAAAAAGACTTCCTGGCCGGCATCAACACCCACTTCACCCGCCACAAATTCGCCAACGCCACCCTCGCCGACCTCATCGACAACCTCGCGTCCGCCACCGACCGCGACGTCCACGCCTGGGCCGACACCTGGCTGCGCACCACCGGAGTCGACACCCTCACCCCCCACATCGACGAGTCCGAAAACACCTGGACCCTCACCGTCGACCACCACGGCAACCGACCCCACCGCATCGCCGTCGGCGCCTACGACCACGCCCCCGACGCCCACTCCGGCCCCGACCGCCTCCTCCTGCGCGAACGGTTCGAGATCGACATCCCCCACCACGACACCCCCACGACACTGCCCGGCCGCCGCCCCGCCCTCGTCGTCCTCAACGACGGCGACCTCAGCTACACCAAGGTCCGCCTCGACCCCACCTCCTGGGACACCGTCCTGCGCGACCTGTCCGGCATCCCCGACGCACTGACCCGCGCCGTCATCTGGAACACCGCCCGCGACATGGTCCGCGACGGCGAACTCGCCCCCACCACCTACCTCGAAGCCGCCCGCGCACACCTCCCGCACGAAACCGACCTCGCCCTCACCCAAGGCGTACTCGCCTTCGCCCGAACCCAGATCACCGACCGCTACCTCACCCCCGAAAACCGCCCCACCGCCCTCGCCACCCTCACCACCCTCTGCCGCGACCTCATCCGCCGCACCGAAGACGGCCACAACCCCGGACTGCGCCTCGTCGCCGTACGCCACCTCATCGACGCCGCCACCCAACCCCACACCATCCACGACTGGCTCACCAACGGCACCGTCCCCGGCGGACCCGAACTCGACCCCGAACTCCGCTGGCGCATCCTCACCCGCCTCGCCGTCCTCGGCGCCACCGACGAAACCACCATCGCCACCGAACTCCACCAGGACCCCAGCGCCACCGGCCAGGAAGGCGCCGCCCGCTGCCGCGCCGCCCTCCCCACCCCCCACACCAAAGCCGCCGCCTGGCACGCCCTGTTCAACGACGACAACCTCTCCAACTACCTCTTCGCCGCCACCGCCCAAGGCTTCTGGCAACCCGAACAAGCCGACCTCGTCGCCGACTACGTACCCCGCTACTACCCCGAAGCGACCCAGCTCGCCGCCCGCCGCGGCCCCGCCATCGCCGAAGCCGCCGGCCGCTACGCCTTCCCCGCCCACACCATCGACACCCACCACCTCCACCTCGGCCAACAAGCCCTCGACAACAACGACCTCACCCCCGCACTCCGCCGCAAACTCACCGACCAGATCGACGACCTGCGCCGCGCCCTCGCCGTACGCGACACCCACTGACCCACCACCCCACACCGGAACCACCGTGCCCGGCGCCCCCACCACACAGGGACGCGCCGGGCACACCCATATCCAGCGGCACACCCATACCACCAAAACCCCCGACAACACCCCCCACACCCCACCCACATCCCCCTTTCGAGTTCAGATCACCGAGCTCTCCGACAGCGCACCCGAAAACCCGGACAAGCTGACAGGCCCACCCATGCCCACCACCCCCACCCAGCGCACCCGAAGGGCCCCACCACCATGCCCACCCCCACCACCCCACCCCTCGCCGGAAACACCACCGGACCCGCCGCCCTCCGCCCCCTCATCGACACCGTCCTCACCGCACTCCACGACGGCGCCCACCGACGCGACGGCCCCCTCCCCGCCGGCGGACCCGACACCATCACCCCCCGCACGCGCACCGCCACCCACCCCACCATCCCCGACCACGGCACCGACCCCCACCACGCCCTACGCACCCTCATCACCGCCCTCACCGAAGGCGCCGCAGACCCCGCACACCCCCTCTGCACAGCCCACCTGCACACCCCACCCCTCGCCCTCGCCACCGCCGCGGACCTCGCCGCCTCCGCCCTCAACCCCTCCATGGACTCCTGGGACCAAGCCCCCGCCGCCTCCACCCTCGAAGCCGACATCACCACCGCACTCGCCACCGAGATCTACCCCCACCACCCCACACCCGACGCACTCCTCACCACCGGCGGCACCGAAGCCAACCAACTCGCCCTCCTCCTCGCCCGCGAACGCAACGGCCCCGTCCAGACCATCTGCGCCGCCAACGCCCACCACAGCATCACCCGCGCCGCCTGGCTCCTCGGACTCCCCACCCCCGTCACCATCCCCGCCCCCACAGGCGTCATGGACCTCGCCGCACTCGACGAAGCCCTCACCGAACTCCACCGCCCCCTCCTCGTCACCGCCACCGCCGGCACCACCGACACCGGCCAGATCGACCCCCTCGCCGACATCGCCGACCTCTGCACCACCCACAACGCCGAACTCCACATCGACGCCGCCTACGGCGGCCCCCTCCTCTTCAGCCCCACCCACCGAGGCAAAGTCCACGGACTCGACCGCGCCCACAGCGTCACCCTCGACCTCCACAAACTCGGCTGGCAACCCGCACCCGCAAGCATCCTCGCCGTCCCCGACCACACCCACCTCCACACACTCCACCACCAAGCCCCCTACCTCAACGCCGACGACGACACCGAAGCCGGCCTCCCCGACCTCCTCGGACGCTCCCTGCGCACCACCCGCCGCCCCGACGCACTCAAAATCGCCGTCACCCTCAAAGCCCTCGGCCGCACCGGACTCGCCGACCTCATCGACCGCACCATCGCCACCGCCCACCACCTCGCCGACCTCATCGCCCAAACCCCCACCCTCGACCTCTACGACCGCCCCACCATCAGCACCGTCCTCTTCCGACCCACCAACGCCGACAACAACACCGTCGCCACCATCCGCCGCACCCTCCTCACCCGCGGCCACGCCGTACTCGGCCGCGCCCGCACCGACCACCGCCTCTGGCTCAAAGCCACCCTCCTCAACCCCCACACCACCCCCCACGACCTCCACACACTCCTCGACCTCGTCACCCACCTCGCCCACGACCTCGCGGAAGGCAACACCCCCCGATGACCGACCTGCCCACCCCCGAAACCGACCGCCCGCACGACCTCGTCGGCATCGGCATCGGCCCCTTCAACCTCTCCCTCGCCGCCCTCGCCCACGGCATCCCCGGCAACCCCCACCCCCTCGCCGCCACCTTCTACGAACAACGCCCCGCCTTCCACTGGCACCCCGGCCTCCTCATCGACGGAGCCAGCCTCCAAGTCCCCTTCCTCGCCGACCTCGTCACCCTCGCCGACCCCGCGAGCCCCTGGACCTTCCTCAACTACCTGCGCACCCGCGACCGACTCTTCCCCTTCTACTTCGCCGAACGCTTCCACATCCAACGCGCCGAATACGACGCCTACTGCCGCTGGGTCAGCAACCAACTCCCCGGCCTCCACTTCAGCCACCAGGTCGACGCCGTCCGCTGGAACAACGAACGCGCCCTCTTCGAAGTCGACTTCACCGGACTCGACGCCGACGGCGAAGCCGAAGCACTCGGCCGCGCCTACACCCGCCACATCGCCCTCGGAGTCGGCACCGAACCCCACATCCCCGAACCCCTCAAACCCCTCGCCGAAGCCGAACCCGTCCCCGTCATCCACTCAGCCGACTACCTCCACCACCGAGAAGAACTCCTCCGCGCCGAACACATCACCGTCATCGGATCCGGACAATCAGGCGCCGAAATCTTCCTCGACCTCCTCCGCGCCCGCCCCGCAGGCCACGAAAAACTCCACTGGCTCGCCCGCACCCAGGCCTTCGCACCCATGGAGTACTCCAAACTCGGCCTGGAACACTTCACCCCCGACTACAGCCGCTACTTCCACGCCCTGCCCGAAACCGTCCGCGACGAACTCATCCCACACCAATGGCAACTCCACAAAGGCATCGACGCCGACACCATCGCCGCCATCCACGACGAGCTCTACCGCCGCACCCTCCACGGCGGCTGGCCCGACACCACCCTCACCCCCGGAGTCTCCGTACGCACCGCAGGACGCCTCACCAACAACCGCGTCGAACTCCACCTCGAACACACCCAGCAGAACACCCGCACCAGCCTCACCACCGACGCCGTCATCCTCGCCACCGGCTACCGCGAACGCTCCCTCGACCGCATCCTCACCGGCCTCGACCCCTACATGCGCCGCGACGCCTCCGCACGCCCCCGCATCGACCACCGCTTCCGCCTCGCCCTCGACCCCACCGTCACCGGCAACGTCTACGTCCAGAACGCCGAACGCCACACCCACGGCGTCGGCGCCCCCGACCTCGGACTCGCCGCCTGGCGCAGCGCCACCATCCTCAACGACCTCACCGGCACCAATCCCTACCCCCTCCCGCAACGCACCGCCTTCACCACCTTCGGCCTCACCCCCCACACCCCACCCATCCCCACCCAGAACCCCGACCTCATCCCCCTCACCCACGGCAACTGACACCCACCCCCAACAGCAGACAACCGCACCCCCGGCCACCGGACACGAGAAACCCACCGGACACGAGAAACCCACCGGACACAAGAAACCCACCGGCCGCCGCACAACCACCACCCCCACAGCGGCCAACACACTCACCCCACCCCGGACACCCCTCGCCGACACCGACGCCGATACCAGACCACCAGAACCACAAACACCACCACCCCCGCGCCACCCACCGTCCACACCACCGGATCCCGAGAGAACCGGTAAGGCAGAGCCGGCGACGCATCGAGCGGAATGACAGCCGTGTCATTCCCCGGCGTCCGGTCGAAAGGGTTGTACGTCCGAATGGAGCCCACCGCGCCAGGCACCTGCCGATCGATACGGACATGGAAATCGATCACCGTCACACCACCCTCGTGCCGCACCTCGGAGAAGTCATCGAAACCGATGTCGCAGACAAACGCCCCACCCGGCTCCTCCGGCCGCTTGCACGCCCAACGGCCCTGCGAATCCTCAAAGGTGAACGGCACGGAAGTGACCGTGGTCCCCTCCGGAGGAACCACCTCGAAACCACCCATCACCTCCGAGCCCAGCAGCCGGCCGGGCCCGTGGTCACGCACCCCGAGCCGCACCTTCACCGTGTCACCGACCCGGCCCCGCACAGCCGCCGCCACCGGCTCGTAGTCCACCTGCACCGTCGTCTCGACGTTCACACGGCCACCACCACCCGTGAACCCCCGACCGTCCGCCCCGACCAGAACCAACGGGGCACCCCCACCACGCACGGTGAGGTCACCGGGCCTCTCCGGCTCCGACGACCAGCTGTACGACAGCGAGCCCGTCAGACTCCCCGCCGCAGCCGTAAAACCGATCGGCGAACCCGTACGGTACGCGGTGCCCGGACCGGCCTTCGTGGAGAACAGACACCACGCCGACGTGGACGAGGCATCGAAGAAACAGTTGCTCGGACGCGACGTCAACAGCAGACCGTCCTCCGCACGGATACGCAGAGCGACCCCCCGCCCCGCCGCGAACCGGCTGCGATTGGCGAACCGCGGAGTGAACGACACCGACTTCCCCGGCACCACACCCTTCACCGCCACCGCCTCCTCGGGCGCGTGCAGCGTGGGACCACCCACCGTCATCCGCGTCGTACCGGTGACCGGAGCCGCGTTGTCAGCCGACGCCGTATACGTCACCGTCCCACTGTCACCCGGCTCGACGCCCGCCACACCATGGAGCGTGAACGGCGCATTCGACTCCCCGTCCCCGTTCTGCACGTCGCCGTACCTGCACGTGAACACCGGACCCTCGCCCGTACAGTTCCCGTAACCACCCTTCCCCGCCCGGGCGACACCCCCCAGCCCCGACGCGTCCACAACGACCTTCACATTGCGGGCCGGACCACCGCCGCCGCGCACGACGGCGACCGGCACAACGAAGTCACTGTTCGCCGCCCCCGCCCCCTCGTCCGCGCCGTACATCCGGAAGGCCGCCGGAGCCTCCAACCGAAGCACAACCCCACCCGCACCATCGGCCACCGCGGGCACCGGGGCCGAAGCGAGGACGACAGCAGGACAAGCCGCCAGAGCGGCCAGACATCTGATGATCCCTATCCGTCCGAACATGCCGGGCACTATGCCAGCGGGCACCGACGACCGTCACACCCACACCCGACACTCGGGCCCGGCACCCACACCCGGCACCCGGGCCCGGCACCCGCGCCTCCTGAACAGGGGCGCAGGTGCCCGTTCCGACCACCCCCCCCACAAACCCCTAGAACACCGGCACACCCTCACGCGTCAGACGCCAGTCCACCGAAGCGAACTCCGCACTGTCCACCGACCCCTTCGCCTGCACCCAAGCGATGATCGTGTTCCGGATCTCCTCAGAATTCGCCCACAACTGCTTCGCACCGGCCACGTGCGGGAAGTTCCCCCCACCGCTCGCCCGATAGTTGTTCACCGCCAGCACGAACTGCGCCGCCGGATCGATCGGCGCACCCCCGAACGACAGATTCACGATCCGCGAACCATTCGGCTTCGCGATATCGATCTCGTACGTCAGACCCGACACCGCGTCATAGTTGTAATCAGGAGTGTTGTCCGCGTTCGTCAACGCCGCCGGATCCACCGGCGCACCCACCGCCGTCTGCACGTAATACCGGGCCGAGAACTCCAGATACTCCTTGATCTGCGCACCGGTCAGCAACCGCGCCTCAAGCGTGTTCTCGAACGGATACAGACCGGCCGCATCCTTGATCGTCACATTCCCGGCCGGGATCTGCGCCGTACGCGAGAAACAGGACGCCTGCGACAGCACGGGAAGCGCCGCGTACTCACCACCCGCGAGCGCCCCCTTCACCGTCTCCGCCTGCACGAAGTTGATCAGATCGATGATCGGCTCGTCCTTCCACGCCGCCTCCTCCGTCGTCATCGCCGCCGTCGACGTACCGATGACCTGGTTGACGTACGCCACGACCTTCTCGTGCTCATCGACCAGCAGCTTCGTGATCTTCGGGTCCTCGGCCACGGTGTTCGAGTTCAACACCTGCGAGCCCGCCTTCTCCACCACCCAGCGGCCCTTCTCCCACACCAGGTCGAAGTCGAACAACGTCAACCGCTGCCCCCACTTCAACGGCTCGGAGAGCACCACCTTCTTGCCGGTCTGCTTGTTCTCCACGAAATACTCGGGGATCTCCAGATGCGCATGCCCGACCAGGATCGCGTCAATACCCGGCACCTGCTCGGCCACCAGACCGGCCGCGTTCTCCACATACGGAATCTGATCCCCGTACGACGACGTACCACTGTTGCCCGAGTGCGCCGAAACAATCACCACATCCGCACCCATGGAACGCAGCCGCGGCACGAACTTCGCCGCCTGCTCCTCCAGACCGGGAAACACCATCTTCCCGCTGACATTCGCCTTGTCCCAGATCGCGATCCCCGGATTGGTCAGACCCAGGATCGCCACCTTCACATCCGGACCGTGCGGAGTGCGCATCTTCCTGATCACATACGGAGCGAACGCCGGCCGCAACGTCTTCGCGTCCAGCGCGTTCGCACCCAGCAGCGGAAAGTCGCACTGCTCCTCGAACTTCCGCAGAACCGGAATACCGTAGTTGAACTCGTGGTTACCGAGCGCCGCGGCGTCATAACCGATCGCGTTCATCGCCTGCGCCATCGGATGCACCGGGCCGCGCTTCGCCGTGATCGGATCGATCTTCGCGTAGTAGTACGACAACTGCGTGCCCTGGATCGTGTCACCCGCATCGATCAACAGGGTGTTCCGGCGGCCCTTCTCCTCGCGCACCTGGTCCACCAGCGTGGAGATCTTCGCCAGACCGACATCGTTGTGCGCCTTGTCGTCGAACTCCTGATCGGTGAAATAGTCCCAGTTGAACACATTTCCGTGCAGATCGGTGGTGCCCATCACGGTGAACGAGTACCGCTTCGGCGGACGCCCCTGCTCATGCCCATGACCCTGCCCCTGTGCAGCGGCAGGAACGGCGGAACCGCCCACGATCGCCACACCGGCACCGGCAGCCGCCGATGTGCCCAGGAACGTCCTACGGTTCAGCGGCATTTCTTCTCCCACATCTCAGTTCCCGTACAACTCGGTTCTCGTACGGCTCGGTTCTCGTACGGCTCGGGCCACGCGCGACCCGGCCCCCGCACGGCCGGACCTCAGACAGGCCGACCGTCCCACGGCCCAGCCCTCCCACAGACCGGCCCCGCCGCACACAACGCGCGTAGATAATGACCCAGAAGCCTCACCCGGCAACACCCCTAGCAGGTTTCGATCTGATGACCAGCCGCTGTCCTGCCCGGATGCGACAGTGGACCCATGACAGACACCCCACCGCCCTACGGCACCCCCGACCACCCCCGCGTCGCCGTCCGAGGCGAAGCCCGCCTCGAAGTCGACCCCGAGACAGCACGCATCGGCATCACCGTCACCGCCCGCGGAAAAGACCGCCGCGCCGCCCTCGAAGACCTCACCCGACGCAACAACACCGTCCTCGAACTCATACGCACATACGGACAAGCAGTCGAAAAACTGGAAACCGGCGCATTCTCCATCACCCCCGAACTCACCCAACGCGGCCGCGACGAAAAAATCCGCGCCTATCACGGACGCGTCCACGTCACCGCTGTCCTCAACGACTTCACTGCACTCGGAGAACTCACCACCCGCATCGCCGACCTCGACATGACACACGTCAACGGCCCCTGGTGGAGCCTGCGCATCGACTCACCCGCACACGCGAACGCCCGACGCCAAGCCGTACACGAAGCAGTCCAACGCGCCCGCGAATACGCCGACGCCCTCGGCACCCACCTCGCCGCCCTCGTCGAACTCGCCGACCTCGGCGCGGAGAACGCCGTCTCCGCCCTGCCCATACCCGCCCCACCCGGCGGCATCCGAGGCTCCGTCTCCTACGGAGCCCCAGCCCCCGAATCCGCCCCGGCCCTCGACCTCGAACCACAACGCCAGACCGTCTACGCCCAGGTCAACGCCCGCTTCACCATGGCCCCGCCAAAACTATAAAGAGAATGCTCATCCGAGCACCCCGGCGCACAATTCAACACTTGTCAACAACCTTTCATCGAAAGGTTGTTGGGTAGTCACGCACAGCCAATTACCTACCCGTAGGTAAGGTCTAGGGTCGAACCATGCGCCGAGCAAAAATCGTCTGCACCCTGGGCCCCGCAACCGACACATACGACCAGATCAAGGCACTGGTCGAAGCGGGAATGGACATTGCCCGCCTCAACCTCAGCCACGGCACCTACGCCGAACACGAAGAGCGATACAACCACGTACGCAAAGCCTCCGACGAAAGCGGACGCAGCGTCGGCGTCCTCGTCGACCTTCAAGGCCCGAAGATCCGCCTCGGACGCTTCCGCGAAGGCCCCGTACTCCTCGAACGCGGCGACAGCTTCACCATCACCGTCGAACCCATGGAAGGTGACCGCCACACCTGCGGCACCACCTACAACGGCCTCGCCGCCGACGTCACCACCGGCGAACACATCCTCGTCGACGACGGCCGCGTCACCCTCGAAGTCACCGAAGTGGACGGCCCACGCGTCCACACCACCGTCATCGAGGGCGGCATGGTCTCCGACCACAAGGGCCTCAACCTCCCCGGCGTCGCCGTCTCCGTACCCGCACTCTCCGACAAGGACATCGAAGACCTCCGCTGGGCCCTCCGCGCCGGCGCCGACGTCATCGCCCTCTCCTTCGTACGCAGCGGCCGCGACATCGAAGACGTCCACCGCATCATGGACGAGGAAGGCCGACGCCTCCCCGTCATCGCCAAGGTCGAGAAGCCCCAAGCCGTCGACAACATCGACGGCATCGTCGCCGCCTTCGACGGCATCATGGTCGCCCGCGGCGACCTCGGCGTCGAAATGCCCCTGGAACAGGTGCCGATCGTCCAGAAACGCGCGATCAAACTCGCCAAACGCAACGCCAAGCCGGTCATCGTCGCCACCCAGATGCTCGACTCGATGATCGACAACTCCCGCCCCACCCGCGCCGAAGCCTCCGACGTCGCCAACGCGGTCATCGACGGCACGGACGCGGTGATGCTCTCCGGCGAGACCAGCGTCGGCAAATACCCCATCGAGACCGTGCGCACGATGTCCCGCATCGTCGAAGCAGCCGAGGAGGACATCCTCGCCAAGGGCCTCACACCCCTGACCGACCGCAACAAGCCCCGCACCCAGGGCGGCGCCGTGGCCCGCGCGGCAGCCGAGATGGGCGACTTCCTGGGCGCCAAGTTCCTGGTCGCCTTCACCCAGAGCGGCGACACCGTCAGGCGTCTCTCCCGCTACCGCTCACCCATCCCGCTCCTGGCCTTCACCCCGGACCCGGCCACCCGCTCCCAGCTCAACCTGACCTGGGGCGTCGAGACCTTCCTCGGTCCGCATGTGGAGTCGACGGACGCGATGGTGGCCCAGGTCGACGAGGAGCTGCTGAAGATCGGCCGCTGCGAGAAGGGCGATGTCGTGATCATCACGGCCGGCTCCCCGCCGGGTGTGGCGGGCTCGACGAACCTGGTGCGGGTGCACCACATCGGTGAGGACGACAGCCCGAAGTAGGCCGGTCGTCAGTACTTCGGCCCGACATGGGCGTCCATGAGAGCGACGGACGCCCTTCGGGCGACGGAGATGTTGTACCCCGTGCCCGCACGGGTGCAGTGGGCCCACTCGACTCCAACAGCGGTAAGCGTGTCGCTGAACAGCTTGCGAATGTCGTCCGACTTGTTGGTGAAGAAGTACCGAGGGTACTCGTAGCGCTTTCGTTCGCCGCCGATGAGCTTCGTGGTCCAGTTGATGATGCGGCATCCGTCGGAATGGATGAGGCCGCGGACGAACTCCCATGGGTGGGCATCCACAAGCCTCTGCTGCCAGGGTTCCAGAGCGATCTTGCGGTCGTGCTTCTTGCCGGGACCATGCTGGGGGAAGAGGCAGGGCCAGTGCTTGCTGTGGCACGTCACGTTCTGGCAGCCCTGACGCTGAACCCGAAACACCTTGTTTCCGGGACGTGTGATCTGCATGGCTTCGGCGCAGGCGTCGATGAGGCCGGGCCAGGCATCGGCGCAGGCGATGCGGAGGAAGTACACGCCCCTTCTGGCGGAGCTGATGCACCCGTCGCCGAGGTAGAGGCCCAGTAAGTAAGCGTAAGCAGCGGGGTCTTCAGGATCACTCGGTACGTTGCCGCACCTCGGGCATTCCGCGGCGCGGCTCCAGCCGAGGGGTTCTATTCGTGTCTGCCACGAACGGATGGCGGCGCGTGAAATGCCGGTCTGCTTGCTTACGGAGTTTTGGCTCCAGCCTTGGGCGATGAGTGCCAGAGCGCGCTTGCGCGTATCAAGGTCGTACACGAAGCTGAGCCTGTCTGAGTCTTTGACGACTCACAGGCGCGATAGGCCATCATTCACACGTTCATGTGAAGTTCTACAATTCCTTGGTGGCCTTGGAATCGAAGGAAAGTGCCCCGAGTCGGACTCGAACCGACACTGGATGGGTTTTGAATCCATTGTCTCTGACCAATTGGACTACCGGGGCTCGCTGAATCCAAGGTTTCCCTTGACCCGCTGAGCGTCTACCTTACCGCAGCTAGGTAGGCTCTTGGCAGCAGTACCCCTGTCTTGAACAAGGAGCCTCCAGTGACCGCCCCCGAGTCGCCCCAGCCCGCCGCCGACGACGACAAGTCGCACGTTCCGCCGCTGACGACCCGCGTCGTCATCGCCGAGGACGAGGCGCTCATCCGTCTCGACCTCAAAGAGATGCTGGAGGAAGAGGGCTACGCGGTCGTCGGCGAGGCGGGTGATGGCCAGAAGGCTGTCGAGCTCGCCCGTGAGCACCGGCCGGACCTGGTCATCCTCGATGTGAAGATGCCGATTCTCGACGGTATCTCCGCTGCGGAGAAGATCGCTGAGGAGTCCATCGCGCCCGTCCTGATGCTCACCGCGTTCTCGCAGCGGGACCTGGTCGAGCGGGCGCGGGACGCCGGGGCGATGGCGTACCTGGTGAAGCCGTTCAGCAAGAGCGACGTGGTGCCGGCCATCGAGATGGCGGTGTCGCGGTTCACGGAGCTGAAGGCGTTGGAGAAGGAGGTCGCCGACCTCGCGCAGCGGCTGGAGACGCGGAAGTTGGTGGACCGGGCGAAGAGCATTCTGCAGACGGATTACGGTCTGTCGGAGCCGGCTGCGTTCCGGTGGATCCAGAAGACGTCGATGGATCGTCGGCTGTCGATGCAGCAGCTTGCTGAGGCGTTGATCGAGGATGCCGAGGAGAAGAAGCGGGCGGCGAAGGACGGCGACCAGTAGTCGTTCGCTCAGCCGCGAGAGGCCCGCACCCCGGATGGAACGGGGTGGGGGCCTCTCGTGTTCGTGCTCTCGTGTTCGTGCGGCGCGTGGGTCAGTCTTCGCCGAGGTAGGCCTTGCGGACGGATTCGTCGTGGAGGAGGTCCGCTCCGGTGCCGGAGAGGACGATCTTGCCGACTTCCATGACGTGGCCGTGGTCCGCGAGGGAGAGTGCGGCCTGGGCGTTCTGCTCGACGAGCAGGATGGTGGTGCCTTGTGCTTTGAGCTCGTCGATGGTCTCCATGATCTTCTGCATCATGATCGGGGAGAGGCCCATGGAGGGTTCGTCGAGCATCAGGAGCTTGGGCTGGCACATGAGGGCGCGGCCCATGGCGAGCATTTGCTGTTCGCCGCCCGAGAGCGTTCCGGCGGCCTGTTTGCGGCGTTCTCCGAGGATGGGGAAGAGGTCGTAGGCGCGCTGGATGTCCTTTTCGATGCCTGCCTTGTCGTTGCGGAGGTAGGCGCCGAGCTGGAGGTTCTCGGTGATCGTCAGCCGGGGGAAGATGTGGCGTCCCTCGGGGGAGTGGGCGAGGCCCAGGGAGACGATCTTGTGGGCGGGGATGTTGTTGAGTGGTGTGCCGTCGAAGAGGATGCTGCCGCCGACGGGCTTGAGGAGCCCGGAGAGGGTGCGCAGGGTGGTGGTCTTGCCGGCGCCGTTGGTGCCGATGAGGGTGACGACCTGGCCGGCTTCGACGGTGAAGGAGATGCCTTTGACGGCTTCGATCTTGCCGTAGGCGACGCGGAGGTCCTTGACCTCTAGCAGTGCGGTCATCGGGCGTCCTCCTCTTCGGTGCTGGCGGTGCTGGCGGTGCTGGCGGTGCTGGCGGGGCTCGTGGCGTCTGTGGCGTCTGCAGCGTCCGCGGTGTCCGCGGTGTCCGTGGGGCCGGTGGCGTCGGTGGGCTCACTGGCGTCGGTGGTGCTGTGGGCGTCGGCGGTCTTGGTCGCGCCCGCTTCGGCGGCCTCGACCTCGGCGACTTCTTCGGCGCCGGGGGCGCCTTCGAAGGGGGTGCCGAGGTAGGCGGCGACGACGCGTTCGTCGCTCTGGACGATGTCGGAGGTGCCTTCGACGAGTTTTTCGCCCTGGACGAGGACGGCGACGCGGTCGCAGAGGTTGAAGATGAACCGCATGTCGTGCTCGATGACGAGGACGGCGATGCCCTGGTCGCGGATGGCGAAGATGAGTTCTTCGGTGACGCGGGTTTCCTGCGGGTTCATGCCGGCGGTGGGCTCGTCGAGGAGCAGGAGTCCGGGGTCGCTGGCGAGTGCGCGGGCGATTTCCAGCTTGCGCTGGTCTCCGTAGGGGAGGTTGCGCGCGAGGTGGTCGGCCTTGTCCTGGAGGCCGATGAACTGCAGGAGTTCCATGGCGCGTTCGCGGCTGGCGTTTTCGGCTTTGGTGAAGCCGGGGAGTCGCAGGAGGGCGGACCAGAGCCCTTCCTTGGTCCTGGTGTGGCGTCCGACGAGGACGTTTTCCAGGACGGTCATGTTGGCGAAGAGGCGGATGTTCTGGAAGGTGCGGGCGATGCCTGCCTGGGTGACGAGGTGGGGCTTGGGGGGCAGGACGGTGCCTTTGTAGCTGACTTTGCCCTCGGTGGGGACGTAGAGGCCGGTGAGGCAGTTGAAGAAGGTGGTCTTGCCGGCGCCGTTGGGGCCGATGAGGCCGACGATCTCGCCTGCGTTGACGGTGAGGTCGACGTCGCGTACGGCGGTGAGGCCGCCGAAGCGCATGGTGACGCCGCTTGCGTCGAGGACGGTGGTGGCGGTTTTCGTGGTGGTGGTCATGGTGGTCACGCCCCCGCCTTGGCGATGTCCGCGTCGGTCTTGGCGGACTGCTGTGGTTCCGGTACGTCGAGCTGGTCGGTCTCGTGGAATTCGAGCTGCTTCCTGCGGTCGGCGACGAGTCCTTCGGGGCGCAGGCGCATCAGGAGGATGAGTGCGACGCCGAAGAGGAAGAGCTGGTAGTCCTGCATGAACTGCAGTTTGGCCGGGATGAGGTAGAGCAGTGCGGCGCCGACGAGGGGTCCGCTGAGGGTTCCCATGCCGCCGAGGATGACGGCGGCGAGGAGGAACGCGGAGTTGGGGGGTACGGAGCCGGCGAACTGGTACTGCTCGGGCGTCACGGTGTAGTTGACGTGGGCCTGGACGGTTCCGGCGAGTCCGGCGAGGGTGGCGCCGAGGGCGAAGGCGATGAGCTTGAGCCGGAAGGCGTTGATGCCCATGGCGGTGGCTGCGGTTTCGTCCTCGCGGATGGCGACCCAGGCGCGGCCGATGCGGGATTCTCCGGAGCGGCGGAAGACGAGGACGACGACGGCGGTGAAGACGAGCATCAGCAGGTAGTAGTTGGCGGACCTGCCGAGGGTGAAGCCGAGGATGTCGTGCTTGAGGCCGAAGTCGAATCCGAAGAATCTGAGGTCGGGGATGCTGGGGATGCCCTGGGAGCCGTTGGTGAGGTCGGGTCCGCTGTTGCCGTTGAGGTTGTTCACGGTGAGGCGGAAGATTTCCCCGAAGCCGAGGGTGACGATGGCGAGGTAGTCGCCGCGCAGTCTCAGGGTGGGTGCGCCGATGAGGACGCCGAAGACGAGTGAGGCGCCTGCTCCGGTGAGGACGGCGGCCCAGAAGGGGAATTCGACGCCGATGGCCGACATGGTGGAGCCGGAGACGAGGGCGGCGGCGTAGGCGCCGACGCCGAGGAAGGCGACGTATCCGAGGTCGAGGAGGCCGGCGAGGCCGACGACGACGTTGAGGCCGAGTGCCACGGTGGCGAAGATGAGGATGTTGGCGCCGATGAGCGCGTATTCCTCTTTCTGCTGGGTGAAGGGGAAGCAGACGGCGGCGACGAGGGCGGCGGCGAGGGTGATGTTGCGGTGTTTGGTGGTCAGCGCGGTGAGGCGGGAGATGAGTCCGGCGCGGTGGAGTGCGGTGAAGGCGAAGCCGACGGTGATGAGGAAGCCGACGAAGAGTTCGGTGTAGTCGGTGTCGATGCCGTAGGTGAAGACATAGAGGCCGATGCCGAACGACCCGACGATGATGAGGATTTCGGCCCAGTCGGGGAGTGCTTTGGGGCGGGGGGCCGGGGGGGCGCCGAGGCTGTTGCGGAAGCGTTGCCAGGCGCTGGTCGTGGTGGTGTCGGGGTGGGGCTGATCGCCGGGGAGTCCGAGTGCGCAGATGGCGGCGATGAGTGCGCCGATGCCGCTGATCCAGGCGCCGGGTTCGAGGTTGACGGCTCCGCCGAGGTCGTAGGCGATGGCACCGATGGCGTAGCCGGTGGTGCCGAGGGTGCCGAGTGCCAGGAGGCGGATGGGGCTGTTGGTGCCGCCGGGGGTGAGCCAGCGGAGGCCCGGGATGCGGTATGCGGAGAGGGTGAGGAGCAGGGTGAGTGCTGCGCTGATGAGGGTGAGGACCTGGAGGCCGCCGGGGTAGCCGGTGACGGTGAGGTCTCCGGGGAATTCGCTGGTCCAGGTCCAGGCGAGGAAGGTTCCGGCGAGGGCGACGGTGGCGCCGAGGAGGGTGCCGAGTCGGGCCGCGGGTGCGGGGATGGGGAGGAAGGGGGTGGTGCCGGGCGTGGTGGTGTGGTTGGTGGTCATGCGTATCACGCCCGATCCGCGACGCGTTCGCCGAGCAGGCCCTGGGGGCGGAGCAGCAGGACGATGATGAGGAGGACGAAGGCCCATACGTCCTTCCAGGCGCCGCCGCCGAAGAGTTCCATGCCGGGGACGTTGCTCATGTAGCCGGTGGCGAGGGATTCGGCGATGCCGAGTACGACGCCGCCGAGCATGGCTCCGTAGATGTTGCCGATGCCGCCGAGTACGGCTGCGGTGAAGGCTTTGAGGCCCATGATGAAGCCCATTTTGAAGCCGATCTGGCCGTTTTTGAGTCCGTAGGCGACGGCGGCGACGGCGGCGAACGCGGCACCGATGGCGAAGGCCATGACGATGATGCGGTCGGTGTTGATGCCCATGAGTTTTGCGGTGTCGGGGTCTTGGCTGGTGGCTTGCATGCCGCGGCCGGAGCGGGTTTTGGAGACGAAGAGGCCGAGGGCGAGCATGCAGACGGGGGCGGTGATGAGGACGAAGAGGTCACCGCGTTGGATGTGGGCGCCGAAGATGTCGATCGCTTCGCCCTTGAACTGGGGGAAGGAGCGGTCCTTCTTGGCGTCGGGGTACCACTTCCAGATGGCCTGCTGGAGTGCGAGGGAGAGTCCGATCGCGGTGATCAGGGGGGCGAGTCGGGGTGCGTTGCGCAGGGGTCGGTAGGCGAAGCGTTCGGCGGCTGCGCTGACGGCGACGGAGCATATGACGCCGCCGATGATCATGACGGGGATGATTGCGAGGAGGGAGACGCCGGCCGGCATCCAGAGGTACACGGTGAGAGCTCCGAAGCCTCCGATCATGAAGATCTCGCCGTGGGCGAAGTTGATGAGCTGGATGATTCCGTAGACCATCGTGTAGCCGATCGCGATGAGTCCGTACATCGCGCCGAGGATGAGTCCATTGGCCAGCTGTTGCGGCAGTTCGTTCACCGCAGGGCCTCCGTGGAGTGGTTCGGAAATGGCACCGCGCGGGAGTGCTGGTAGCGCCCCCGCGCGGTCTGGTTCAGTTCAGTGCGTGCCCGGGTGGGCCTGCTGAGGTCAGGGCTTGTAGACCTCGCTGAGCTTGGATGTCCACTTGCCGCCGTCGACCTGGTAGGCGGTCATCATGGTGTTGGTGGTGTCGCCGAACTCGTCGAAGGAGACGGGGCCGGTGACGCCGTCGAACTTGACCTTGCTCATGGCGTCGAGCACCTTGGCGCGGGCGTTGTCGGGGAGCTTGCCGTCGTTCTCGGAGACGGCGAGCTTGATGGCCTCGATGATGGCCCAGGTGGCGTCGTAGGTGCCGCCGCCGTAGGCCTCGTAGGCGTCCTTGTATCCGGCGGTCTTGTAGTCCGCGATGAACTTCTTGGCGGAGTCGAGTTCTTCGACGGGCTTGCCGACGGAGGTGGCGATGTCGCCCTGGGCCTTCTTGTTGAGCTTGATGAAGTCGGCGCTGTACATGCCGTCGCCGCCCATGAGGGGGATCTGGACGCTGTCCTTGAGCTGCTGGCTCAGGGGTGCGCCGGCGGGGTATTCGCCGCCGTAGTAGACGGCTTTGGCGCCGGACTTCTTGACCTTGGTGACGACGGCGTTGAAGTCGCGGTCGTCGGGGTTGACGTGGTCGGAGCCGACGATCTTGCCGCCGAGGGCGGTGTAGGTCGCCTTGAAGGAGGCTGCGAGACCGGCGCCGTAGGGCTTCTGGTCGTCGATGAGGTAGACCTGCTTGACGCTCGCGTTGTTGAAGAGGTACTTCGCGGCGAAGGCGCCCTGGATCTGGTCCGTGGTGGCGGTGCGGAAGTAGGTCTTGAAGGGGCGCTTCTTGTCGCCGGACTTCCAGTTCTCGCCCTGGGTGAGCTCGGTGCCCGTGTTGGCGGGGGAGATCTGGGTGAGGGAGGCGTCGTTGAGGGGCTTCTGCATCGACTGGGAGACGCCGGAGTTCAGGGGGCCGACGACGCCGAGGACGGTCTTGTCGTCGATGAACTTCTGGGCGTTCTGCTGTCCGACGGAGGGCTGGGCCTGGTCGTCGAGGGCCTTGATCTCGAACTTGATGCCGGGGACGGTCTTTTCCTTGTTGGCCGTCTTGACGGCGAGTTCCGCCGAGTTCTTGATGCCGAGGCCGAGGGCGGACAGGTCACCCGTGATGGGTGCGTCGACGCCGATGACGACGGTCTGGGTGTCGCCGCTGCCGCTGTCCTTGCTGTCGTCGCGCGACCCGCAGGCGGTGAGCGTCAGTGCTCCTGTCGTGAGCACTGTGGTGAGTATGAGCAACGAACGGTGTCGCACGAATTGGTCCTTTCCCTGGCGCGGCCTCCTCTGCTGAGGTGCCGTGTCGTTCGCCGGGCCGTACTGGTTGGTACAGGGCCGTGCTGTAGACGCGCCCGGCGGCGCGGTGACTGGCCGTGACTCTAGGCGCAGGTGTGGGGGTGCGGGATGGGTCCGCCGCAGGATGTGACTTTCTTGTTATGCCTTTGAGCAAGGCTTGAGGTGGCTGTGCGGACATGTACGGTTTTTTACCGGTGGGTGAAGTGACCGCATGGTGAGAACGCGCAGCTCTGCTAAGGGGCTTGAGTCGATCTTGCTGCTGTCGCGTGGGGAGGTGCGGGGAGGGGCTCCTGGGGGCGCGACGAGGTGCCCGGTGCCTGCGGGGCCGGGTGGGGGGTGCTGCGTGGGTGTGTGTGCGCATTGCGCGCTTGTTACGCAGTGTTACATCTGGGGTGATGTGGTCGACGCGGTGTTGTGTGTGTGGGGGTGTGTGCCGGGGTGGCCGGGTGCTGAGTTGGCCATACAACGGGCTCTGGGGTCAAGGGTGTTGGTCGACAGGTCGGTCAATGGTGTTGTGTGTGCGGGGGGTTGTGGGTGGGAATGGCACTGCCCGGCCGGTTTGCGGTCCGGTCGGGCAGTGGTGCGGTGGGGTGTGTGGTTCGGGCGGGTGGTGGTGTGGCGGGGTGTGGTGCGGTGGCGGTGTGTGGTTCAGGCGGTGTCGGTTCGGGGTGCGTCGCGGAGCAGGCAGGTGAGGCGGGCGGTGCAGACGCGCTTGTCGTGTTCGTCGGTGATGACGATTTCGTAGGTGGCGGTGGAGCGGCCGCGGTGTACGGGGGTGGCGACGCCGGTGACGAGGCCGTTGCGTACTCCTCGGTGGTGGGTGCAGTTCAGGTCGACGCCGACGGCGAGTTTGGTGGCGCCGCCGTGGAGCATGGAGCCGACCGAGCCGAGGGTTTCGGCGAGGACGGCGGAGGCGCCGCCGTGGAGGAGTCCGTAGGGCTGGGTGTTGCCCTCGACGGGCATGGTGCCGACCACGCGGTCCGCGGAGGCTTCGACGATGGTGACGCCCATGCGTTCGCCGAGGTGGCCGGCGGAGAAGAGTGCGGGCAGGTCGACGCCGAGTGCGGCGTACTCGTCGATGATCTCCTGGGGGAACGTGGGTGTGGTGTGCTCGCCCATGGGGTCCGGCTCCGATCGTCTGCGTGGTTCGTGGCTCTGGTGTGGTGCGTCGTTCTTATCAGACGGCTGAGCGGACGCTTAGTGGGTGGTGTCGAGGGTCATTCCCGGGTGGTCCGGCCGTGGGTGTCCGGCTCCTGGCCGCTGTGTCCCCGGGTGTTCTCGAAGCGCACGACGACGGACTTGCTGGCGGGGGTGTTGCTGGTGTCGGCGGTGGAGTCGAGGGGGACCAGCACGTTGGTCTCCGGGTAGTAGGCGGCGGCGCAGCCCCGGGCGGTCGGGTAGTGGACGATGCGGAAGCCGGGGGCGCGGCGTTCCACGCCGTCCTTCCATTCGCCGACGAGGTCGGTGCAGGAGCCGTCGGGCAGGCCGAGGGTGTGGGCGTCGTCGGGGTTGACCAGGATGATGCGGCGGCCGCCCTTGATGCCGCGGTAGCGGTCGTCGAGGCCGTAGATGGTGGTGTTGTACTGGTCGTGGGAGCGCAGGGTCTGCAGGAGCAGTCTGCCTTCGGGGAGTTCGGGGTATTCGACGGGGGCGGCGGTGAAGTTGGCCCGGCCGGTGGTGGTGGGGAAGCGGCGCTCGTCGCGTGGGGCGTGCGGGAGGGTGAAGCCGCCGGGGTGTGCGATGCGGGTGTTGAAGTCCTCGAATCCGGGGATGACGCGTGCGATGCGGTCGCGGATGGTCGCGTAGTCCTTTTCGAACTCCTCCCAGGGGGTGTTCGAGGCGGGGCCGAGGACGGCGCGGGCGAGGCGGGCGACGATGGCGGGCTCGGAGAGGAGGTGGGGGCCGGCCGGGGTGAGGTTGCCGCGGGAGGCGTGGACCATGCTCATGGAGTCCTCGACGGTGACGAACTGCCTGCCGCTCGCCTGGATGTCCTTGTCGGTGCGGCCGAGTGTCGGCAGGATCAGTGCGCGGGTGCCGGTGACGGCGTGCGAGCGGTTGAGTTTGGTGGAGACGTGGACGGTGAGGCGGGCGCGGCGCATCGCGGTCTCGGTGACGTGCGTGTCGGGGGTGGCCGCGACGAAGTTGCCGCCCATCGCGAAGAAGACCTTGGCGTCGCCGTCGCGCAGGGCCTGGATGGAGCGGACGACGTCGTAGCCGTGGTGGCGCGGTGACGTGATCGAGAATTCCTTGTCGAGGGCGTCGAGGAACGCGGGTGAGGGGCGTTCGAAGATGCCCATGGTGCGGTCGCCCTGGACGTTGGAGTGGCCGCGGACGGGGCAGACTCCGGCGCCGGGGCGGCCGATGTTGCCGCGGAGCAGGAGGAAGTTGACGACTTCGCGGATGGTCGGCACGGAGTGCTTGTGCTGGGTGAGGCCCATCGCCCAGCACACGATGGTGCGTTTCGAGGCGAGGATCATCGTGAGGGCTTCCTCGATGGTGTCGCGGTCGAGGCCGGTGGCGGCGAGGGTCTGGTCCCAGTCCGCTTCGCGGGCTGCGGCGGCGAATTCCTCGTAGCCGTGGGTGTGGTCCCGTACGAAGGCTTCGTCGACGGCGCCCTCGGTCCGGAGGATCATTCGGTTGAGGATGCGGAAGAGGGCCTGGTCGCCGCCGATGCGGATCTGCAGGAAGAGGTCGTTGAGTGCGGCGCCCTTGATCATGCCGAGGGGGGTCTGGGGGTTCTTGAACCGTTCCAGGCCGGCCTCGGGCAGCGGATTCACCGAAATGATCTTTGCGCCCGCGGATTTGGCCTTTTCGAGGGCGGAGAGCATCCGGGGGTGGTTCGTGCCGGGGTTCTGTCCGGCGACGATGATCAGGTCCGCGCGGTGGAGGTCTTCCAGGGAGACGCTGCCCTTGCCGATGCCGATGGTCTCCGTCAGGGCCGAGCCGGACGACTCGTGGCACATGTTCGAGCAGTCGGGGAGGTTGTTGGTGCCGAATTCGCGGGCGAACAGCTGGAGCAGGAACGCCGCCTCGTTGCTGGTGCGTCCCGAGGTGTAGAAGAGGGCTTCGTCGGGGGAGGCGAGCGCGCCGAGCTCTTCGGCGATGATGCCGAAGGCCCGTTCCCAGGTGACCGCTTCGTAGTGGTCGGCTCCCTCCGGGAGGTACATGGGCTCGGTGATGCGTCCCTGCTGTCCGAGCCAGTAGCCGCTGCGCGAGGCGAGGTCGGAGACCGGGTGCGCGGTGAAGAAGTCGGGGGTGACGCGGCGCAGGGTCGCTTCCTCGGCGACGGCCTTGGCGCCGTTCTCGCAGAATTCGGCGGTGTGCCGCTTGTCGCCCTCGGGCCAGGCGCAGCCGGGGCAGTCGAAGCCGTTCTTCTGGTTGACCTTGAGGAGGGTCTGCGCGGTGCGTCGTACGCCCATCTGCTGTTGGGCGATGAGCAGGCTGTGGGCGACGGCCGGGAGTCCGGCTGCGGCGTGCCGGGCGGGCCCGACCTGCGGTGTGTCCTGGGCCGGGTCATCTGCGGGTGGCTTCGTTGCCATGTGCGCTCCCCTTCGGGCCGACGGCGGACCCGTGCGGTGTGCCGTACGGGTGCACCGCGGTCCGTTCTCCTCCTTCGATCCTGACACGTGGTGTCGGCGGGGGGTCCGGTGAAGCCGTGCCCGGTCGGGATTGTCAGTGGTCCGTGGCAGGATCGGGGGCGTGGCTGAGACAGCATCGAAGAAGACGGCAGACAACCGACCGCGCCTGCTCCTGATGGACGGGCACTCCCTGGCGTACCGGGCGTTCTTTGCGCTGCCTGCGGAGAATTTCACGACAGGGGCGGGGCAGCCGACGAACGCGGTGTACGGCTTCGCGTCGATGCTCGCGAACACGCTGCGTGATGAGGCGCCGACGCATTTCGCGGTGGCGTTCGACGTCTCCCGCAAGACGTGGCGTGCGCAGGAGTTCCCGGAGTACAAGGCGAACCGCTCGAAGACCCCTGACGAGTTCAAGGGTCAGGTCGAGCTGATCGGTGAGCTTCTCGACGCGATGCACGCCGACCGTTTCGCGGTGGACGGCTTCGAGGCGGACGACGTCATCGCCACGCTGGCCACGCAGGCGGAGGCGGCGGGCTTCGAGGTGCTGATCGTCACGGGTGACCGGGATTCGTTCCAGCTGATCACGGACGATGTCACGGTGCTGTACCCGACGAAGGGCGTCTCGGAGCTGACGCGCTTCACCCCGGCGAAGGTCGTGGAGAAGTACGGGCTCACGCCGCAGCAGTACCCGGACTTCGCGGCGCTGCGTGGTGACCCGTCGGACAACCTTCCGGGTATTCCCGGTGTGGGGGAGAAGACCGCCGCGAAGTGGATCAACCAGTTCGGTTCGTTCGACGAGCTGGTGGAGCGCGCGGAGGAGGTCAAGGGCAAGGCCGGGCAGAATTTCCGCGACCATCTGGACGCGGTGCGGCTGAATCGCCGGCTGACCGAGATGGTCCGTGACGTGGAGCTGCCGAAGACCCCGCAGGATCTGGAGCGCGCTCCGTACGACCGCACCGCGGTGACGGGCGTGCTCGATGTCCTGGAGATCCGTAACCCGAGCCTGCGCGAGCGGTTGCTGGCCGTCGACCCGGGCGCTGCCGAGGCCGAGCCGCCGGCTCCCGCGGCGGGCGTCGAGCTGGACGGCGCGGTGCTGGGCGCGGGTGAGCTGGCGCCCTGGCTCGCGGAGCACGGCGGGCAGCCGCTCGGTGTCGCCAGCGTCGACACCTGGGCGCTGGGCAGTGGCACCGTCACCGAGATCGCGCTCGCCGCGGCCGGCGGCGCGGCGGCCTGGTTCGACCCCGCGGAGATCGACGAGGGCGACGAGCGGGCGTTCGCCGCCTGGATCGCCGACGCGGGGCGGCCGAAGACCCTGCACAACGCGAAGAGCGCCATGCGGGTCTTCCCGGAGCACGGCTGGCAGGTCGACGGCGTCACGATGGACACCGCGCTGGCGGCCTACCTGGTGAAGCCCGGCCGCCGTTCCTTCGCGCTGGACGCGCTCGCGGTGGAGTATCTGGGCCGGGAGCTGGCGCCCGCTGCGGCGTCCGACGGCCAGCTGGCCTTCGGCGCGGACGAGCGGGCCGAGGCCGATGCCCTGATGATGCAGGCCCGTGCCGTCCTGGACCTGGGTGAGGCGTTCACCACGCGGCTGGCGGAGGTCGGCGCGACCGGGCTGCTGCACGACATGGAGCTGCCGACGTCCGCGCTGCTGGCCCGGCTGGAGCGGCACGGCATCGCCGCCGACCGGGCCCATCTGGAGGGCATGGAGCAGCAGTTCGCCGGTGCGGTGAAGGAGGCGGTGAAGGAGGCGCACGCGGCGGTCGGCCGCGAGTTCAACCTCGGTTCGCCCAAGCAGCTCCAGGAGGTCCTCTTCGGCGAGCTGGGCCTGCCCAGGACGAAGAAGACGAAGACCGGATACACGACGGACGCCGACGCGCTGGCGTGGCTCGCCGCGCAGACCGAGCACGAGCTGCCGGTCATCATGCTGCGCCACCGTGAGCAGGCGAAGCTGCGGGTCACCGTCGAGGGTCTGATCAAGACGGTCGCGGCGGACGGCCGCATCCACACCACGTTCAACCAGACGGTGGCGGCGACCGGCCGGCTCTCCTCCACCGATCCCAACCTGCAGAACATCCCGGTCCGTACGGACGAGGGCCGGGCCATCCGCCGTGGCTTCGTCGTCGGTGACGGCTTCGACACGCTGATGACGGCCGACTACAGCCAGATCGAGCTGCGGGTGATGGCCCATCTCTCCGAGGACGCGGGCCTGATCGAGGCGTTCACCTCCGGTGAGGACCTGCACACGACGGTGGCTTCGCAGGTCTTCGGCGTCGACAAGTCGGCCGTCGATCCGGAGATGCGCCGCAAGATCAAGGCCATGAGTTACGGACTCGCGTACGGGCTTTCCGCGTTCGGTCTCTCCCAGCAGCTGAACATCGAGGCGGGCGAGGCACGTGGCCTGATGGACACCTACTTCGAGCGGTTCGGCGGTGTGCGTGACTACCTGCACCGCGTCGTGGAGGAGGCCAGGGCCACCGGTTACACGGAGACGGTCTTCGGCCGCCGCCGCTATCTCCCCGACCTCAACAGTGACAACCGCCAGCGCCGTGAGACGGCCGAGCGGATGGCGCTCAACGCACCGATCCAGGGCACGGCCGCGGACATCGTCAAGGTCGCCATGCTCAAGGTCGACCAGGCACTGGCCGAGGCGAAGCTGACGTCCCGGATGCTTCTCCAGGTCCATGACGAAATCGTTCTGGAGATCGCCCGGGGCGAGCGGGCACAGGTGGAGGAGATCGTGCGTCACGAGATGTCCACGGCCGTGCGGTTGCGTGCCCCGCTGGATGTCTCGGTGGGCGTCGGTACGGACTGGGAGTCCGCCGCGCACTGACGCGGTGGCACGCCCGGCGGCGCGGTTCGGACGGCCCTGGAGCGTTCAGGCCCGTCCGGCGACCGTGGGTGCGGCTGCGCGCGGCCGTCGCAGCCGCACCCATGCCCCGTAGAGCACCAGGCCCGCCGCGAGTCCCGCCCCGGCGCCGAAGCAGATGGTCGGGATGATGTCCAGCGGCGTGTCGATGTGCCCGACGTAGGCGTACCAGCGTGCGCACCGGTGTGCGACGCCGAGCAGTACGCACACGCCCAGCAGCGCCCCCGCCGACCACCGCCCCCGGCGGTCCAGCACCGGCACGGACGGCGGGACGGGGCGTGCCCCGGTCCGCCGCAGCCCCGATGCGGTGAACACCGCGAGCACGGAAAGGGCCAGGGCCGAACTGCCGTACTGCACCCACTGGAACACGGGAATTCCTCCGGCGCTCCCGTCGAGCACCGGTACCCACCGCACACCCCACCGGTCGTGATGCGTGAACGCGTCCCAGACGACATGGGTGGTGGCCCCGATGATCGCCGACAGCGCGAACCATGCACCGTCGCGGACCTTCCGCGCACCCCGTACGGGTGGGTGGGGCCGGCCTCGCACGAACGTGTGGACCCGGCCCTGCCAGGCCGTCGGCAGCAGTGCCACCAACGGTTCGCGCAGCAGCAGCCACAGTCCGGCGGCCATCGCGGTGATCAGCACGTCGACGGTGAACACACCCCACACCGAGTGGGTGACCTGCCCGAACTCCATGGCGCCGGGGATCGCGGTGTCCGCGTAGTACGTCAGGTCGGGGGCGAACGAGCCCGCCACCAGAGCCGAGGCGAACAGCGGGCCGCGCGCCGTTCCGTTCCGTAGCATCCCCGGGAGTACGGCTGCGGCATGACTGAGTGTGAACGGCATGCCCGCAGTATGCGCGAGCCCGTTCGCCCCGCCTGACCACCGCCGTACATCTTGCTGTCCGGAACGTGAAAAACAGGTAAGAACCGGCCGGTGCACGGTGTTCCGGCAGCACGAGTTGCCGTAGGGTCGCCTGAGTCCAGGCGCTGGGGAGCGCGGACAGTCGTCGAAGGGGAGGGGCCAGAGGTATGGCAGCGCAATTCGGTCGCCGACTTCGCAGGGGGGCGACCACGACCGCTGTGGCCGCCGTTGCCGTGGCGGCGCTCTCCGCCTCAGGAGCCCCCGGAACACCGCTGGCCGACGGCGGCGGTGACCAGCCGACCGCCGGTACGGCGCCGTCGTCCGACGACGGCGCGGCCACCGGTAATTCGCCGTACTACACCGATCTGCCCCCGCTGGTCACCCCCGACAGGCCCGGAACGTCCGTCGACCTGCCCGACACCGGTACTACGGAATCCGGCATACCGGCTTCGGTCCTGGCCGCGTACAAGAAGGCCGAGCAGACCATCGCCGGCAGCGACCCCGCCTGCCGCCTGCCGTGGCAACTGCTCGCCGCGATCGGCAAGGTCGAGTCCGGCCAGGCCCGCGGCGGCAGGGTCGACGCGAACGGCACCACGCTCTCCCCGATCCTCGGCCCGGTCCTCGACGGTCAGGGCTTCGCCCTGATCAAGGACACGGACAACGGGGCGTACGACGGGGACGCGACGCACGACCGGGCCGTCGGCCCGATGCAGTTCATCCCGTCCACGTGGGCGGCCTGGGGCCAGGACGGCAACGGCGACGGCCGCAAGGACCCGAACAACATCTACGACGCCGCGCTGGCCGCCGGACGCTACCTCTGCGCCGGTTCCCGCGATCTGTCCGTCGCCGCGGATCTCGACCGGGCGATCCTGAGCTACAACCACTCGGACGCCTACCTCCGTACGGTCCGCTCCTGGTTCGAGTACTACAAGCGCGGCACCCACGAGATCCCCGACGGCACCGGCGTGGTCCCGCCCGACCTCGGCAGCGGCACGGACCCGAGCCCCAGCACCCCGAGCCCGTCCCCCTCACCGTCCGCCCCCGCCACACCGACGCCGAGCCCGGATCCCACGAAGCCGGGTGACGGCGGCACGACGAGCCCGACCACGCCGCCCCCCACGCCGGCGCAGACCCTCGCGGGTGTGGAGAACGCCGGCACCGGCACGCTCACCGCCACCGCGGGCGACGCGTTCGCCGAGCGGATCAAGGTACGGGCCAGGAACAAGGCCGGCGGTGTGCTCGCCAGGGTTTCGGTGACCTTCACCGTCGCCGGTGACACGGACGCCGCGTTCACCGGCGGGAAGAAGACCGTCGCGCTGCTCACCGGAGCCGACGGCACGGTCACCGCCCCCGTGCTGGAGGCGGGCGAGACGACGGGACCGTTCACGGTGCGGGCCGTCGCCACCGGCAGTTCGCTGCCCGCCGTCACCTACACCGCGACCGTCACCGCCCGGCAGGCCGACGCGATCGCCAGGACCGACGAGACGGCACTGACCGCCGCGCCCGGCGCCGAGTTCACCGATCCCGTCGAGGTCACGGCCACCTACCAGGACGCGGTCGCCGCCGGTGTCGCCGTCACCGCGACGATGATCACCGACGACGAGGAGCCGGTCGAGAACGACAAGGGCCCGTACTTCAAGGACGCGGACGGCAAGACGGTCCGCACCCTCACGGACCTCGTCACCGAGGCCGACGGCACCCTGAAGCTCCCGACGGTCTACACCGACGACACCGAGGGAACGTACCGGCTGCGCCTCACCACCGAGGGCGGCGCCACGCTCGTCATCGAGCTGAAGGTCGAGGCCCCTCGGACGCCCGCCGCCTGACCCGCCCGGCCACCCGTCGCAGCAGCCCCTCCGCCGTCGTCGGCAGAGGGGCTGCCGCACGTGTTCTCATCTCGCGCCCGCATTGCTACGGTGCCCCAACCTGACGAACCATCAGGTCCGTGCTCTCCGGGAGGACCGGCATGCGTGCTCTCGTCGCCGCCGCCATCGGGCTGGCCGCAGCCCTCGCGCTCGTCTTCGCCGTCACCACGATCGGTGCCCCGCCCGGAGAGACCTCGCCCAAACCCCTCCTGACCACCGTCCCGGGCCCCAAGAACTAGTGCCGCGAAAGCAACAACAGAAGCTGAGGGAGGGCACCGTCATGCGCCGCCGAGCCAGCCTCGTACTCCTGGCCTTCGCCGTCTTCTTCGCCGCCATGTCGCCGCTGCTGCGCTGGTACGCCTTCCCGAGACTGGCGAAGATCCCGCCCAGCCAGTACCAGGAGACGGTCCTGGAGGCGAAGCCCGCCACCCTCCTCGACTACAACGACGACCTGAAGGTGAAACAGGTCCCCAAGGTCACCATCGTGCAGACACTCAAGGGCAACGTGGAGGAGTCCGAGAAGATCGAACGCAGCGCCGGACGCGACGTCGTCGTCTGGGACTCCCTCAGCTACGTCGTCGACCCGAACGGCAAGATGGTCTCCGCGATCCCCGAACGCTACATCTTCGACGCCCACAGCCAGGCCCCCGTCCACGCCACCGGCGAAATGGTCGACGGCGACCCGGTCAGACGCGAGGGCATCGAGTACAAGTGGCCCTTCCTCACCCAGAAACGCGACTACGAGTACTTCGACGCCCAGACCCGCACGAGCTCGCCCATCCACTACAAGGGCACCCGCACCTTCCACGGCATGGAGGTCTACTACTTCGAGCAGACCATCCCCTGGACCAAGGTCCCGCTGCCGAAGAAGATGCCCATCAAGGGCGTCACCGCGGAGCAGATCGCCAAGACGGGCCTGACCCGCTGGTACACCACCAAGCGGATGTTCTGGGTCGACCCGGTCACCGGAGCGCCCGTCAACGGCGAGGAGATCCACAAGGAGGAGCTGCGCAACGCCAAAGCGATGGGCATGTCGCAGGACACCGTCACCGCGTTCGCCGGACACGTGAAGATGCGCGAGGACTACGTCGATTCGATCGTCGCCATGGTCAAGTCCCAGCGCGTGCTCGTCCTGCTGCTCACGTCGTACCTGCCGTGGGGCTTCGCCGCCCTCGGCACCGCACTGCTCGCCCTCGCCCTGTGGCTGGAGGCCCGCTCCCGGCGCCCGGACGGCGAACTGCCCACCGGGGCACGGGCACCCGAACCGGACCCGGAACCTACTCCCGCCTGAGCCGGGCCTTCGTGAACCGGGTCGCCTCCACCGTCGTGGGATCCTCCGGCCACGGATGCTTCGGATAGCGACCGCGCAGCTCCGCCCGCACGGCCCGATAACCGTCCCGCCAGAACGACGCCAGATCCGCGGTGACCGCCGCGGGCCGGCCGGCCGGCGAGAGGAGATGGACCAGAACCGGCACCCCGGCCACCCTCGGGGTCTCCCGCAGGCCGAACAACTCCTGGAGCTTCACCGCGAGTACGGGCTGCGCCCCGCCGTACTCCACCCTGATCCGGGAGCCGCTCGGCACCTCGATCCGTTCCGGCGCCAACTCGTCCAGCCGGGCCGCCTCACCGGTCGCCCACGGCAGCAGCCGCCGCAGCGCCTGCCCCGCATCGATCCGCGCCAGACCGGAGCGCCGCCGGGCCCGTGACAACTCGGGCTCCAACCACTGTTCGGTACGGTCCAGCAGCGCCGCGTCCGACACATCCGGCCAGGGCGCCCCCGACTCCCGGTGCAGAAACGCGAGCCGTTCCCGCAACTGCTCGCTCTCACGCGTCCAGCGCAGCAGCCCGAGCCCTTCCCGCCGCAGCCCCTCGACCAGCGCCTCACGGACCAGTTCGGACGCCGGCTCCTTCAGCGGACGCACCGACAGCTCCACGGCACCCAGCCGCTCCACCCCGCGCGCCACCACATCGCCGCCGGCCCAGCGGACCTCCTCGCCCGTACACCGCAGATGCCCGGCGGCCGTCCGTGCCGTGTCCTCGTCGATGACGGCGGCGAGCCGTACCCGCGCGGACGCCGCGTGCGCGGGCCGGTCGGCGACCGCGACCGCCAGCCACGGCGCGCTGCGCAGCCCGGACCCGTCCCGCAGCTCCGCACCCGTCCCCGACACCATCAGGAAAGCGCCCTCGCCCCGGGCCCGCGCCACCCGCTCCGGGAACGCCAGCGCAGCCACCAGACCGACAGCGGCGTCGTCCGGACCGGAACCCCCGCCCACATCCCTGACCGACGAGGACAGCCGCCGGACCTCCTGCCGCCACCGCGCGGCATAGCCGTCCCCGCCCCGCCGCGCGGTGCGCAGCACGGCCGCCAGATCGTCCCCGTACGCCTGCGGCGGTTCCTCGCTCAGCAGCGCCACCACCTCGGCCGCCCGCCGCCCGCCCACCTCGGCGGCGCCGTCCAGCAGGGCCCGCGCCAGCCGCGGATGCAGGCCGAGCCGCGACATCCGTACGCCGCGGTCGGTCACCCGCCCCTCCGCGTCCACCGCGCCGACCGCGCTCAGCACCTCGCGCGCCGCGCCCATCGCACCCGCGGGCGGCGGATCGAGCAGTGCCAGCCCCGACGCGTCCGGGTCGCCCCAGCACGCCGCCTGCAACGCGAACGCCGCCAGATCCGCGACCTTGATCTCCGGAGACGGGAACCGCGCCAGCCGTCCGTCCTCCGCCTGCTCCCAGCACCGGTACACCGTCCCCGGCGCCTCGCGCCCGGCCCGGCCCGCCCGCTGCCTCCCCGCCGCCTGCGACGCCCGTACCGTCGTCAGCGCGCTCAGCCCCCGTGCGTGATCGGTACGCGGCTCCCTGGCCAGCCCCGAGTCGACGACGACCCGCACGCCCGGCACCGTCAGGGACGACTCCGCCACCGAGGTCGCCAGCACCACCCGCCGGCCGCCGGACGACCCGGCCAGTACCGCGTCCTGCACCGCGGCCGGAGCCCGCCCGTGCACCTGGAGCACCTCGGCCGGCACACCCGCCAACTGCCCCGCCACCCGCCCGATCTCGCCGACACCGGGCAGGAAGCACAACACGTCACCGTCCCGTTCGCCGAGCGCCCGGCGCACCGTCGCGGCGACATGCGTCAGCAGCGCCGGATCGACCCTCATCCCGTGCGGCGGCCGCACCGTCCCGGCGGGGGGCGCCCAGACCACCTCCACCGGATGCGCGACACCCCGCGCCTCCACCACCGGCGCATCTCCCAGCAGCCGTGCCCAGCCCGCCGCGTCCGTCGTGGCGGACGCGGCGACCAGCCGCAGATCGGGCCGGATCGTCTCCCGCACGTCGAGAAGGAACGCGGCGACCGTGTCCGCGTCCAGATGACGCTCATGGCATTCGTCGATGATCACCGCGTCGACACCGGTCAGCTCCTGGTCGCGCTGGAGCCGCTGGAGCAGCACCCCGGTGGTCACCACCTCCACCACGGTCTCGCGCCCCACCACGCGCTCCCCGCGGACCGTGAAGCCGACCCGCCCGCCGGCCTGCTCGCCGATGAGCCACGCCATCCGCCGCGCCGCCGCCCGTGCGGCGATCCGCCGCGGCTCGGCGACCACCACCCTGCGCGCCGGGCCGCCGCCGGTCACACCGGCCAGGACCAGGGGCACGAGGGTCGTCTTGCCGGTGCCGGGCGGCGCGCAGAGCACCGCGACACCGCGGTCGTCGAGCGCCCGCTCCAGGGCGGGCACAGCGGTGCGTACGGGCAACTGGTCCAGGGCGTCGGTACGGATCACGCCCCCCAGTCTCCAACGGGGCGCCGCGGCTCCCGTACCGCGAGGCCGGTCCCCGGCCCCGCGACTCAGTCCCGCACGCAGACGAAGATCGCCGTCCCGGGGATCAGATTCCCGCGCAGCGGGGACCAGCCGCCCCACTCCTGGTCGTTCCAGGCCGGCCACTCCGGTTCGACGAGGTCGACCAGCCGGAAACCGCCCGCCACCACGTCGCGCACCCGGTCGCCCAGCGTGCGGTGGTGCTCGACGTACACGGCCTCGCCCCGCTCGTCCTGCTCGACATAGGGAGTGCGGTCGAAGTACGAGGCGGCGACCGAGAGCCCCTCGGGCCCCGGCTCGTCCGGGAACGCCCAGCGGATCGGATGGGTCACCGAGAAGACCCAGCGACCGCCGGGGCGCAGCACCCGGTGCACCTCGTGGAACACCCGGACCGGATCGGCGACGAACGGCACCGCGCCGTAGGCCGAGCACGCCAGGTCGAAGGAGCCGTCCCGGAACGGCAGGGCTCCGGCGTCCGCCTCCACCAGGGGGACCTCGCCGCCGATCCGCAGCGCGTGCTGCAGTTGCCGGTGGGAGAGGTCCAGCGCCACCGGGCGGGCGCCCCGGGAGGCCAGCCAGCGCGAGCACTGCGCGGCGCCCGCACCGATCTCCAGGACGTCCAGGCCCCTCAGCGATTCCGTGGGGCCGAGCAGACCGGCCTCGGCCTCGTCGAGCCCCTCCGGGCCCCAGACGAACCGGTCGTCGCCGAGGAAGGCGCCGTGGTCGCTCTGGTACTCGTCGGCGTTCCGGTCCCACCAGCCGCGACTGGCCCGGCCGCTCTCGGCCTCCGACGCGCCGCGGCGGGTCGCTTCGGGTTCGGCCGCGTAGATCTCTTGGCTCATCGTGTCCGTCGCTGTAGTTTGCCTTCACCCCGCCGCACGCGGTAGGTACCCGTGAGTACGGCTCCGTTCCCACGGATTGTCTCCCGGGGCCGACGTGGCCTCGGAGAACACGAATTGTGCCGGATATGGGGCGTTGACCCCCCGGTGTGCGCCTTCGCGCATTGACCGTGCCCGGCTGCCCCCGTATGCTACAAGTTGCGCTGCGAGCCTGCGCGCCTCAGACCTAGCAGGCCGCGCTCGCGTCTGTTGTATGTCCCCTCGGTTCACGAGGCGCCTCCCGTCCGACGGGGCCGGTGCTTCCCGGGCTGTCCGGCTTCTTCAGAGGCGATACGGGCTCCCGGCGTAGCAGTACCTACGACTCACTGTCCGTACCGGAGCCCTTTCCCACATGACGAGCAGCACCGAGACCACCGCCACCACCCCGCAGGTAGCGGTCAACGACATCGGTAACGAGGAAGCCTTCCTCGCCGCGATCGACGAGACGATCAAGTACTTCAACGACGGCGACATCGTCGACGGCGTCATCGTGAAGGTCGACCGGGACGAGGTCCTGCTCGACATCGGTTACAAGACCGAAGGCGTCATCCCTTCCCGCGAGCTTTCGATCAAGCACGACGTCGACCCGAACGAGGTCGTCAAGGTCGGCGACGAGATCGAGGCCCTGGTTCTCCAGAAGGAGGACAAGGAAGGCCGCCTCATCCTGTCCAAGAAGCGCGCTCAGTACGAGCGTGCCTGGGGCACGATCGAGAAGATCAAGGAAGAGGACGGCATCGTCACCGGTACCGTCATCGAGGTCGTCAAGGGTGGTCTCATCCTCGACATCGGCCTCCGTGGCTTCCTGCCGGCCTCCCTTGTCGAGATGCGCCGCGTCCGCGACCTCCAGCCCTACGTGGGCAAGGAGCTCGAGGCCAAGATCATCGAGCTGGACAAGAACCGCAACAACGTGGTCCTGTCCCGCCGTGCCTGGCTGGAGCAGACCCAGAGCGAGGTTCGCCAGACGTTCCTCACGACCCTGCAGAAGGGTCAGGTCCGCTCCGGCGTCGTCTCCTCGATCGTCAACTTCGGTGCGTTCGTGGACCTCGGCGGCGTCGACGGTCTCGTGCACGTCTCCGAGCTGTCCTGGAAGCACATCGACCACCCCTCCGAGGTTGTCGAGGTCGGCCAGGAGGTCACCGTCGAGGTTCTCGACGTCGACATGGACCGCGAGCGCGTCTCGCTGTCCCTCAAGGCGACGCAGGAAGACCCGTGGCAGCAGTTCGCCCGTACGCACCAGATCGGGCAGGTTGTTCCCGGTAAGGTCACCAAGCTCGTTCCGTTCGGTGCGTTCGTGCGCGTCGACGAGGGCATCGAGGGTCTGGTCCACATCTCCGAGCTGGCCGAGCGCCACGTGGAGATCCCGGAGCAGGTCGTCCAGGTCAACGACGAGATCTTCGTCAAGGTCATCGACATCGACCTGGAGCGTCGCCGCATCAGCCTCTCGCTGAAGCAGGCCAACGAGTCCTTCGGTGCCGACCCGGCCTCGGTCGAGTTCGACCCGACCCTGTACGGCATGGCCGCGTCCTACGACGACCAGGGCAACTACATCTACCCCGAGGGCTTCGACCCCGAGACCAACGACTGGCTCGAGGGCTACGAGACCCAGCGCGAGGCGTGGGAGACGCAGTACGCCGAGGCGCAGCAGCGCTTCGAGCAGCACCAGGCCCAGGTCATCAAGTCCCGCGAGGCCGACGAGGCCGCTGCTGCCGAGGGCGCTGCCGCCCCGGCCGGTGGCGCCCCGGCTGCCTCCGGCGGCAGCGGTGGCGGCTCGTACTCCTCGGAGTCCGCGGACAACTCCGGCGCCCTGGCGTCGGACGAGGCCCTGGCTGCCCTGCGCGAGAAGCTGGCGGGCGGCCAGAGCTGACGCTCCGCCCCTCCGGCCGCTGATCGGCTGCACAAAGCGCGACGAGTGAGGCCCGCTCCCTTCGGGGGGCGGGCCTCGCCCGTATGTGCGGCGCGGTCACGGAGTCATGGCGTGACGGCGATGTTGGTCAGGCCCTTGCCGCCCGTCACCGTGTTGCCGCTGTAGACGGTGGTCGGACAGCTCGCGCCGTAGTTGGTGATGTTGAACGCGATCTGCTTGTCACCCGTGGAGCCGGTCAGGTCCGAGGTGTTGTCGCGGAACACCGTGCCGCAGCCCCAGCCGCTCTGCTGGGTGTGGGTCTCATAGCCGTTGTTGGTCGTACGAGAGCCCCGGTTGCCCTGCACCAGGACGTCGTTGCCCTTCACATCGACCCAGGAGTCGTCGTAGTTGGCACCGGTCAGCCCGCTGCCGTCGAAGGTGTTGCCGATGATCTGCGTCCCGGTGGTGCCCTCCTTGATGTCGACGTTCTCGCCGCCGACCCCCGGACCGATCGTGTTGTTCAGGATCTGGACCCGGTCGCTCCTGTCGGACAGATCGCCTGCCGTGCCGACATAGACGCCCTCGCCCATGCCGCGGCCGTCGTGCCCGGTGTCGTGGATCCGCGAGTTCTTGATGACGCCGTCACTGCTGGACGTGCGGAAGTGGACGCCTTCCATGTCCAGGTCGTGCACGGTCACCGAATCGATGACGACACCGGTCGCGGCGTCGGTCACGATGCCCTTCTGACCGCCGGTGACGGTGATGCCCCGGACGGTCCAGTAGGAGGCGCCGTTGAGGTGCAGCCCGTATCCGCCGCCGGCCGTGAGGACCGCGTCGGCGGAGCCGGTGAGGGTGATCCGGGCGGACGCGGTGGCGGCGGCGGTCGCCTTGAAGTTGCCGGTGTACGTGCCGTCGGCCAGGTGGATCGTGTCGCCCGGGGTCGCGGCGGTGAGCGCGGCCTTGAGCTGGGCGGCGGTGCTCACCTCGACAACCGACACCGCGATCGCATTCGCGTTCACGTTCATGGCGGAGGCGGAGGCGGAGGCGGAGGCGGGGGAGGTGGTGAGGGCGAGGCCGCCGGTGGTGAGCGCGGTGGCCAGCAGGGCGGGGAGCAGTGAGCGGGTGCGCATGGGTGCCTTCCCGTCGAAGAAGTTCAAGAGTTCTCGTACGTGAATGTGGGGCGAGTCTCTGAACGTGCCGCCTGGTGACGGTAGGGGTGCCACAGAGGCGTGTCAAGGTCTGGACCAATAGGTGCGCCGGCGGCGGATGGGGTGAACGCAGGGAATCGTGCGGGATTCACGAATAGCTGAGGGCCCGTAACAAGCCCTTGCCGGGATCCCGGCAACCTCAAAGAGCGGAAGGGGGGCCGGTGCATGACACACGCACTTTGCGCGACCCGTCAGCGGTGCCGGGCGCGAGCCGCCGCACGCTTCTGCGCGACGTGGGGCTCACGGGGCGAGAAGGGTGAGGGGGGTAAGGGTGCGATGTCCGCGACGGTGAGGGCCCTCGGTTTCGGAACCGGCCGGATTCCGCAGGGGATGGTCACCCCCGACTGCGGTCGTGAACTCGGCTTCTCCACCGAGGTGTTCACCAACGTGAACGTCAACGCCGCTATCTTTAACGAGAAGGCGGGCATGAAGGCTCCGGTGCGCTACCGGACCGCCCAGGCCGACCTGTACGGCTACGTCGCCGCACTCCTCTCCGGGAGAACCGACAAGGGTGCCCTCGACCGGCAGATCACGGCCGAGGGCCAGGAGCGACTCCTGGAGTTCCTCAAGGACTTCGGCGACATCGGCGACACGCTCGACTGCACAGGAACCCCTGGCGCGGCTGAGCGGACACGTGGCAGCACGGCGCGTCCGCCTCGGCCCGGAAGACGGTGACGGCGCCGCGCATACGCGTCCTCGCGTGCGTTGCGGCATGCATGAAACGCCCGGCGAAGGGGCACGGTCCGGGAATGCCCGTGCCCCGTCGGGCGTTCTTCTCCAAGAACACGAGGAGGAGCGGTAACCGTGCCTGATCCGCAGAGTTTGTACGAATGGGAGCCGAAGGGACTGGCCGTCGTCGACATGGCGCTCGCCCAGGAGTCGGCCGGCCTGGTCATGCTCTACCACTTCGACGGATACATCGACGCGGGCGAGACCGGAGAGCAGATCGTCGACGGCCTGCTCGAAACCCTCCCGCACCAGGTCGTCGCCAGCTTCGACCACGACCGGCTCGTCGACTACCGCGCCCGCCGCCCCCTGCTGACCTTCCGACGCGACCGCTGGTCGGCCTACGAGACACCGACGATCGACGTACGGGTCGTGCAGGACGCCACCGGAGCGCCCTTCCTGCTGCTCTCCGGGCCTGAGCCGGATGTGGAGTGGGAGCGCTTCGCCGCCGCCGTCGAGCAGATCGTCGAGCGGCTCGGCGTCCGCCTCGCGGTGAACTTCCACGGCATCCCGATGGGCGTTCCGCACACCCGCCCCGTCGGCATCACCCCGCACGGCAACCGCACGGACCTCATGCCCGGCCACCGCAGCCCGTTCGACGAGGCGCAGGTGCCCGGCTCCGCCGAGGCGCTGGTGGAGTACCGGCTGATGGAAGCGGGACACGACGTCCTCGGTGTCGCCGCCCACGTGCCGCACTACGTCGCCCGCTCCTCCTACCCGGACGCGGCGCTCACCGCCCTCGAATCGATCACGGCCGCGACCGGCCTGGTCCTGCCGACCGTCGCCCACGCGCTGCGCACGGAGGCCCACCGCACGCAGACGGAGATCGAGCGGCAGATCGGCGAGGGGGACGAGGAGCTCGTATCGCTCGTGGAGGGCCTGGAGCACCAGTACGACGCGGTCGCGGGCTCCGAGACCCGGGGCAATCTGGTCGCCGAACCGGTCGACCTGCCGTCCGCCGACGAGATCGGTCTCGAATTCGAGCGGTTCCTCGCGGAACGCGAGGGAGACGCCTGATCAGCCGTCCCGGGCAGCCCCGTCGCTCCTCGTACCAGTGGCCTGACCTGCTACGTTCGCCCTGCGGCGAGCGTGCGGGCCGGGTGGCGCGACGGGGCGAACAGGGCCCGGAGGGGCGCTAGGCTGCCCAGCATGCTGAAAGTGGGCCTGACCGGTGGGATCGGCGCCGGCAAGAGTGAAGTGTCCCGGCTGCTCGTCGGATACGGGGCCGTGCTGATCGACGCGGACCGGATCGCCCGGGAGGTCGTCGAGCCGGGTACCCCCGGGCTCGCGGCCGTCGTCGAGGCGTTCGGAGCCGGCATCCTCAACGCCGACGGCACCCTGGACCGGCCGAAGATCGGCGCGATCGTCTTCTCGGACGCCGACCGGCTCGCCACCCTCAACGCGATCGTCCACCCGCTGGTCGGTGCCCGCTCCGCCGAGCTGGAGCGGGCCGCAGGACCCGACTCGGTGGTCGTCCACGATGTGCCCCTCCTCACGGAGAACGGCCTCGCCCCGTTCTACGACCTGGTCGTCGTCGTGGACGCCACTCCCGAGACCCAGCTCGACCGGCTCGTACGGCTGCGCGGCATGACCGAGTCCGAGGCCCGCGCCCGGATGGCCGCGCAGGCCACCCGGGAGCAGCGGCGTGCCGTGGCCGATCTGATCGTCGACAACGACGGGCCGCTGGAAGAACTGGAACCCCAGGTCCGCAAGGTCTGGTCGGAGCTGACCCGGCGGGCGGCGGCCGGCTGACCTCCGGACTCCGGACCGGAATACCGGACAGCGGCCGGAGGTTGGGAACGCGGTAGCGAAGGGAAGGATGCGATCGTGCGCGAGAGGACCCCGGAAACCGACGTCATCGACTTCCGCGCGGCCGAACGGCTGCTGGCGGCACGCGACCCCCGGGGCGCGGTCAAGCTGCTGGACTCGGTGATCGCGTCCCATCCGGAGAACACGGCTGCCCGGCTCCTGCGGGCCCGTGCCTTCTTTGCAGCCGCGCAACTGCGCCCCGCCGAGCTGGAATTCGAACTCGTCCTGGAGCGCGAGCCGGACAATGCCTTCGCGCACTTCGCACTCGCCCGCACCTTCGAGCGCTCCGGCCGCTCCGACCGGGCCGCCCGCCACTTCCGGCTGGCCGCCGCACTCGACCCGAACCCCGAGTACCTGAAGGCGGCCCGCTTCCCCGCGCAGGACTGACGCGCAGGACTGACGCGCAGGACTGACGCGCAGGACTGATCGGTCCCGGTCCCGTACGCAGGACCGACCGTTTCCCGTAAGCAGAACCGGCCGGATCCCGCCCGCAGGGCCTGCTGGTCCCTGCGGGCGGCGGCGGTCTTGCCGCAGGGGGTATCCGCTGCCCGGGTCAGTGCCCGTACCTGCCGTGTCCGCCGTGGTCGGGCTCGTACGGCGGGATGTTGCGGCCCGGCTGGTAGTGCGGGCCCTGGTGGATGTGGTGCACGATCACCGCGATGTCCACGAGGACCAGCAGGAGCAGCAGACCGCAGGCGGCGGCCCATCCCGGGCGGCCGGTCAGCGTGAAGGCGGCCAGGCCGAACACGGCCCAGACCAGCCCCCATAGACTCAGGCAGAGCCGCAGCCGCAGGGGACTGCGGGCAGTCGTCGGTTCATTACCGGTACGCATGGCGATCGCCTCTCTTACCAGGATGGACCCACGACGCCGTTGTGCGGACTGTCGACGTCGGAATTGAGGGGATCGTGCGTGAACGGCACATCGTGGGACGACCGTGCGGGCCGCAGGGCGAGGGTCCGGGGCTGTCTGCTGGGCGGGGCGATCGGAGACGCCCTGGGGAATCCGGTGGAGTTCCTGTCGCTCGCCGGTATCCGCCGTGCCCACGGTGAACACGGCGTACAGGGCCTCACCGCGGACGACCAGGGAGTCGCCGGACGGGTCACGGACGACACGCAGATGACCCTGTTCACGGCAGAAGGGCTGATCAGAGCCCATGCCCGGGCGCGGTCGAAGGGGGTCGGCGGCGGTGAGACGGGGATCGTGCGGAACGCCTATCTGCGCTGGCTCGACACCCAGAACCACCCGGCTCCGCCGGCTCGTGGCGGCGACAGCCCGGTACGGACCGGCTGGCTCAGGCAGCAGCCCTGGCTGTACGCGCGCCGTGCCCCCGGCAACGCCTGCCTGACGGGGCTCGGGACGGGGCATGTCCCCGAACCGTCGGACCGGCTCGGCGAGCCGGGCCCCGTCAACACCGGGTCCAAGGGATGCGGCACGGTGATGCGGTCCGCGCCCTTCGGCCTGGTGGGGGAGGACGCCCAGGGGGCGTTCCGGCTGGCCTACTGGTGCGCGCAGATCACCCACGGCCACCCGACCGGCGCGTACGCGGCCGGGGCGTTCGCCGCGATCGTGGCCCACCTCCTGGAGGGCGACTCGATGGCGGGCTCGGTGCTGCGGGCCGTCGATCTGCTGGGCCGCCACCCGGGGCACGAGGAGACGACGGCGGCGCTGCGCGCGGCCGTCGACCTGGCCGCCGAGGGCGGGCCGACCGCCGAGCGGGTGGAGACCCTGGGAGCGGGCTGGGTCGCCGAGGAGGCCCTTGCCATCGCCGTGTACTGCGCCCTGGTGCTGCCGGGCGCCGACCAGGTGGCCCAGGCGCTGCTGCTCTCGGTCAACCACTCCGGCGACAGCGACTCCACCGGTGCGGTCTGCGGCAATCTGCTCGGCGCGCGGCACGGGGACGTGCACCTCCCGCCGTCCTGGCTGGTGGCGACCGAGGGGCGAGCGGTGATCACCGAGGTGGCCGACGACCTGTGCGTGGAGTTCGAGCAGGCGGTCGTGTGGCCGGCCGACCGCTATCCGATGCACTGACGGGCCGGTGTACGCTCCGCGCGCCGAAGGACCGCCGGTGCACCCGGGGTGACGGTCCTTCGACGCACGGCAGTTGACGGCCCGTCAGTACTCCGTGGGGAGAGGTCCGGTCAGTCCGTCAGCATCTTGGCGCGCAGCGCGGCCACCGTCGCGTCGTCGAGCTTCAGGCCCTCGCGCACGTAGGCGTCGAAGGTGCCGTACAGCTGGTCCACCTCGTCGAACGCCGCGCGCAGCCAGCTCAGTTCGACGGCCCCGGGGTTGCCGGTGTACTGGTTGCTGGCGAGGAAGTCCGCTTCGACGGTGGCGCGCGGGACGCCGAGCAGAGTGAGCAGGACGGCGGTTCCCCAGCCGGTGCGGTCCTTGCCCGCGCTGCAGTGGAAGACGGTCGCGCCCGAGGTGTTCGTGGTGACGGCGGTGACCAGATCGTGGAACGCGTAGTCCGCACCCACGAAGTTGACCATGAACGGGTAGCCGATGGACTGGCCGAGGTCGGACGAGCCGGAGAACAGACCGGCCGCGATGGCCTCGGCCAGCGTGGTCAGTGCGGAGTCGTGGAAGCGGATGCCGTGGCTGAGCGACGCCACATCGGCGACCTGGTACTTCACTCCGGCGGGCAGCCGGTCAGGATCGTCGTTGCGCTCGATCGCGTTGCGCAGATCGACGTCGAGGGTGAGGTGCTGGGAGAGCAGCCGCTGCTGTTCGGCGTCGGTGAGAGCGTTGAGCTTGTTGGAGCGGTAGACGAGACCGGAGCGCACCCAGCGGCCGTCGGAGGTGCGGTAGCCGCCGATGTCCCGGAAGTTGCGGGCGGACTCGATCCCGAGCGAACGGTCGGCGACGACGAGTGGAGAGCCGCTGTCCGGAGTGAGCCGGAAGTACCAGCGTCCGGCTGTGGAGAGTGTCCCGGCGGGGACGGTCAGGGAACCGCTGCCGGGGGCGGTGCCCACCGGGGTGCCGGTGGTGGCGTCGGGTGAGGTGACGGCGGTGACGGTCACGGATCCTGCGGCGGAGGACCAGGAGAGCGTGTATCCGCCGTCGGCGGCGCGCTGGGCGGTGGCCGCCGTGAACGGCACGGCGGACTGGAGGGCGGCCGTGGCGCCGGCCGCCGTCGGTGTGTGCGGCGTGGCGGCGATGGCCGGCGGGGCAAGGACCGTACCGGCGAGCAGGGTGGCCGCGACGGCTGCCTGGATGATGCGGTGCTTACGCATGGTGCTCCTTGTCTGATCCCTGTGGGGGAGGGCGGCGTCAGGAGGTGGGCGTGGCGGTGCACGGCGAGTTGCCGCAGACATTGATGACACGGCCGGTGGTCAGGAAGGTGGCCTTCTGCCGACGTGCGGCCGAAGAGTTGCGGGGGTCGGAGTGCGGGTCGTGGCCGTACTGCGGTCCGGCGGGCGGGGTGTTGGTGAGCGGCGGGGTGGGGGTGCCGCTGTCCCACACCGTCATGACGGACCCCTGGTAGGGGAGTTGGTCTCGGGTGAGGGTTCTGATGCCCCAGTACGGGACCGTGTCCGGGCTGCGGTCCGCGGTGAGCGCGGGGGCGAGCAGTCGGGCGCCGATGGTGCGTGCCTCCACGTCGGCTGCCACGCCCGCGACCTGGTGGTCTCCGTACGCGATGTGCATCAGTACCTGGTGGTGGTCGGTGAGGTGGTTCGCGTACGCGTCGGTCTCGCCGCGGTCCCACACCATCTGGAACAGTTGCAGGACGATCTGCTGACGCAGCTTGTCCGGGTAGGAGAGGTCCAGGACCTGCTGGAACGGGGCGAAGTCGGCGCTGCGGTTGAGCAGCAGGCCGTAATTCATGCCGGTGACACCGAGGACCCCGCGCCGGATGTCGGGCGAGGCGGCGACGAGCGCGCCGCCGAGGATTCCGCCCTGGCTGTTCCCGTCGTACGCGATGCCGTGGCGGATGTCGACGAGCGGTTGCCCGTGATCGTCACGGAACGCCGCGTCGGTGGTCAGCCCGTCGGTGTGGATCAGTGCACGGGCGAGGAAGAGGGCGTTCAGCATGCCTTGTTCGCTGCGTTCGGGAACGGCGGGGAAGAGGTTCGGGTCGGCGAGCGCACCGAGCACCACGGGGACGTCCTCCTCGGCCATCCCGATCCAGTCCGTCGCGCAGAACGTGAAGCCGTGCTCGGCCGCCATGGCCTTGACGTTGCTCGCGCCGACCTCCGAACGGCGGCCGAGCAGACCGTGCCCGTAGAGGGAGGGGTGGGACGGTGTACGGAACGCGGAGCGCGGTATCTCGCAGCGGAACGAGGCGAGTTGGGTGTTGAGCGGGAGCCGGCGCGGGGCGCCGTCACGGCCCCGCGCGAGGACGGAACCCGGCGGTCCACCGGGCAGGTTCAGATAGCTGGGCACGCTGATGCTGCCGGTCACCTCCCGGGCGATCCCGGGGTCCTGGTCGGCCGTGAAGTCCGTGACGTCCGTGACGGCGAACGCGGGGGAACGGTCGCCGAGCCGGCGGAACGCGTCGTCGCGGAGGGTGAAGAGGTCACCGGTGAGACTGCGGGTGCTCGCAACGGTGAAGTCCCAGGCGAGGTACAGCCCCTCGGTGCGGACTCCGGCCCTGCGCAGTGCCTTCAGGGCGGGTCGGAGCCGGTGCTGACGGGCGTGCAGCGGTTCATCGGCGGCGAGGGTCTTCCCGGCGACGGCGGCGAACGGTGCGGCGGCCGGAATCGTATGTCCCGCACCGTCCTTGAGCCGGCGCAGGGCTACGGCGTAGTGGTGGCCGTCGCGGAAGTTGCGCGCGGGGTGGATCAGCAGCGCCTGGCGTGCCGGGTCGGTGGCGTTGGCGTCCAACTCGGCCCAGTACGGCCACCGTTCGCCGGTTCCGGTGTCGAGCAGCACGACGGGCGCGTCCGCGGCGAGGGAGCGGCCGATGTCGGTGAGCGGGGCGGCGCCGGTCTCCTCCAGGTCGACCCCGGGCACCTGGGCGATCAGCTCGGAGCCGGGGGAGAAGCCGTCGGACCTGTTCCAGGCGGTCGGGTCGACGGGGAGACCGGCGCTCGGGCGCGGGAGGTCGGCCGGGCCGAAGGCCACCCGGCGTCCGGTGTCGGTGGCCGGATCGCGCCGGGTGTACCAGTCGTTCGGGAACGGCAGCAGACACTCGGCGGGCGCCAGCGGGTCGCAGCCGGTTCCGTGCGGCACGGTGGCCCGTGCCGTGGGTGCGGTCGGGACCAGAGCGGCGGCGCCGAGCGCCGCCGCCAGCAGTCCGTTCAGCAGCCCGTGCCGCAGTCGGTGCCGCAGTCGGTCCCGCAACGGGGGTCAGCTCCCCTGGATGTGTGCGCCGATGATGGCGGCGTAGTTCGCCTCGCCGTTGCGGTTGGGATGCAGCGGGGCGGCCGCGGCGGTGGGCACGTATCCCTCGACCCACTTGTCCGACGGGGCCTGGCAGGCGTCGTGGCCCTTGCTGGGCGTGGCGAGATCGATGTACTCGGTGCCGTGCAGGGCGCTCTGCTCGGCGATCACCGTGTTCATCCGGTCGACGCTGCCCTGCAGGAAGTCGGCGTCCACCGGGAGCACCGGCTGGAGCGGCCAGCAGCCGCCGGGCTTGATGTAGAGGCCGTACCCCGTGACGATCACCCGGGCCTGCGGCGAACGCTGGTGGATGGTGTCCAGTACGACACCCAGCTTCGGCGCGAACTCGGCGATGCGCTGCCCCACCTGGTCCACGCCGCCTTCGTTGTACTTGTCCTTGCACGGAGTGGCGGTCGGGTCGAGAGTGGCGCAGCCCTCCGCGATGCCGACCAGGCCGGCGTCGTTGCCGCCGATGGTCAGGGTCACCAGGTCCGTGTCCGGGCGCAGCGCGTCGAACTGCGGCGGGGCCGACCCCATCGGAATGTCGAGCAGCGAGAGCGACTGCTTCTCGGTCATGTGCTTCGACGCGGCACCGCTGCATGTGACGTCGCGCAGCGAAGCGCCGAGCCGCGCCGCGAGCTCGTGCGGGTAGTTGTGCGTCGACCGGCCGCAGGCCACCGGTCCGGTGATGTCCGGGATGAGCGGCCCGGAGGCCATGGAGTCGCCGAGGGCGACATAGGACGTGGTGGCGTCCTCGGCCGCGGCGGATGCCGGCACCGCGCCGGTGCCCAGGGCCAGACCGGCCAGGGCGAGCACGCCCATGCCAGCTCTGACGGAACGACAAAAACCTTTGTTCTGCGACAGGTTCACGAAATCCTCCGACGGTGGGGCGTGGTGAGGCGTGGCACGTGACGCCGGTCATCATGCAGACTCAAGAGCCGTCGTTTAACTGGTGGGTAACGCAGACTTCTGCGGGGGAACTTGTGACGCGTGACAAACAGGGGTCCGGCGAGACGGAGGAGCGGTGCGGCTCCACAGGGCCGGTGAGCGCACCGCTGTCCATCGCCGGACGCCCGGTGGCCTCCCATCTGCGCGCCCGTGTTCCGGCCCTGACCGGCCGTGTCGTCGCCCGGCTCCTCGCCGATCTGCCGGTCTACGCGGACCTGCCCCACGAGGAGATCTCCGGCGACATCGCCGACATCGTCCAGCACAATCTCCGGCTCTTCGCCGACGTCGTCGAGTACCGCCGCCCCGCCACCGACGCCGAACTCGACCAGCAGCGCGACTCCGCCGCCCAGCGCGCCGAGGAGGGCGTGCCGCTGGACGCGATTCTCACCGCGTACCAGGTCGGAACAGCGATGTGCTGGCAGGAGACCGCCGAAGGAGCGCTCCCCGGCGATCTCCCCACCGTCCTGGAGATCATGGACCGCATCATGGTCCTCCAGCAGCAGCTCACCTCTGCGGTCAGCGGCGCCTACCTGGAGGCGCGGCAGATCCTCGACAGCCAGGAACACGGCGGCCGGCACGCCCTGATGGCCGCCCTGCTGACCGGCGAGCCACTGGACCGGTTCACCCACGGCACCGGACTGCGGCCGGCCGTCCGCTACCTCGCGATGACGCTGGCGCTGGCCCCGCACCCCGACGAACTGGCCCAGTCACCGGGGCCGGGTGCCGGCGTCGCGGCCCGCCGCAAGATCCGCCGTGTCCGTACCGTCCTCGACCATTTCGCGGGTACGCCGGTGCTCACCGCCCTCGACACCTCCGGAGGCACGGTGCTGCTGCCGGCGGCCGAGCCGCCGCCGTGGCACGGTCCGAGCGGGCTGTGCGCACTCGTCGACGAGGCGACCCGGGCGGCAGGGGTGCCCATCACCGCCGCCGCGGAGACCGCGGAACCGGAGACCGTGCCGGCCGCCGTGGCCCGCAACGCCGAGATCGTCGACCTGGTCGCCCGGACGGGCCGGCCTCCCGGCCTGTACCGGCTGTCCGACGTCCTGCTGGAGTACCAGCTCAGCAGGCCCAGCGAGGCCCTGCGCGGGCTGGCGCACCTGCTGATGCCGCTGGAGGAGAAGCCGGAACTGCTGCACACCCTGGAGACGTATCTCGCGCTCGGCCTGGACCGGCGGACCACCGCGTCCGCCCTGCACATCCACCCCAACACCGTCGACTACCGCATCCGTCGCATCGACCGCCTGACCGGACTCTCTCCCGCCCGCCCCGTCGATCTCCAGCACATCAGTGCGGCCCTGGTCGCGCGTCGCTCGGTGTGACGGGCAACCGGTGCGCGGGCCGGCGGGCCGGTCGACCTGCCCGCCGACCGGGCGCGGCTTCGACGGCGCCCGCGTGAACGAGCGCGGAAGGACGTGAACGAGGCGGAAGGACGTGAACGAGAGCGAGCGCGCGTGAACGAGAGCGAACGGGCGTGAACGAGAGCGAGCGCGCGCGAACGAGAGCGAATCGGCCGGTGCGGATGCCGGAACGCATGGTGCGGGGCGCAGGGGCCGACGGATACGGTGAGGGGTGACGGCGGGTGGGCAAAGGACGAAGGGGGCGCTGTGGAAGCCGAGTTGGTGGCACTGGCGGCATCGGGGGCGACAGCACTCGTGCAGCACATGGTGGCCGATTCCTGGAGCCAGGTGCGCGAACGGCTGGTGTCCCTCTTCGCCCGGGACGGAGCCACGGCCGAGGAAGAGGCTGTGCTGACCGGGGAGTTGGAGGCCGCGCGCGGCGAGCTGACCGCCGCGCGCGGCGGAGGCGACGACGCGCTGGCCGGGGACGTCGAGGCCGAGTGGCGTGCACGGCTGCGCCGCACGCTCGCCGAGGATCCGAGGGCGGCCGACGAGCTTCGCGCCATCCTCGCCGAGTCGGCACCCGCGGGCGACCGCACCCGCGCCGGAGACGTGCACAACACCATCAGCGGGAAGGCCCGCATCAGCGGTGCGGTGATCCAGGCCGGCGAGATCGGCTCCATCAACTTCGGCACCGAACGCTAGTACCTCTCCCGGCCATGTTTGCCGGTCACGGCACCGGGCGTTCAGTCCTGGGAGGCCGTGGGCGGGAACGCGACGACCGGATCCAGCGGGCTTCGCGCCGTGCAGGGGGCTTCACGCTGCCCAGCGGACTTCGCGCAGGTCGGCGGACTTCGCGGCGGTCAGGGTGCCTGGCGGCGGCCGACGGGCTTGGCGGCGGCCGGCGGGCTGCGGCCCCGGCTGTCCTTCCGCTCGGCCGTGAGGCCGGTCAGTGGACCGTGCTGAAGCTGCGCCACGGGAGCGTGCCGGTCCCGATGACGTCGCTGAATGTGGTCGCGAGGTACGTCGTGCCCGGACCTGTGCAGTCGGGGGTGCGGTACAGAATGATGTCGATCAGAGTGCCGTTGCTCACTTCCTTCGCACCGGCGTGAGCGAGCCGGTGGCAGCCCTTCACCAACGGACTGTTCACCATGATCACGGCATCCCGCTCCGTCGTGTAGGTGACCGGCCCGACCGCGGTCCGGCCGAGACCGGAACAGCCTGCGACGGTGAGGGTCAGGAGCGCGGTCCCGGCTGCGATGCCGAGTCGGCGGCGCCGGTGATCGATCACGGGCATGGGCGGGTCCTCGTCTGTCTCGTCCGGCTCATCGGCCGGCGCGGCGTACACCACAGGGCCGCATCTGCTGCGGAGAACGTGCTGACGCTGGTCACCCTGCCCGCTCCACGGAGCCCCGGCATCCGGGGAGCGGCCGGCCGGGGGACAGGTCGTGACGGGTCGATCCCGGACAATGTTCATATCGGGTGATAGTGGGCATACCGTGGTAGCAGTGAGTGGTTTACGTGGTTCTACGTTTCCGGCATTCAGGGGGCCGTCATGGTCCAGGAGCTCGTGATCGCGATAGTGGGGGCGGCCTCGGCGGGTGCGCTCTACATGGCGGCGGCGGCCAAGATCGTCAAGCAGTACGAGCGGGGCGTCGTGCTACGGCTCGGCAGGCTCCGTGACGACGTGCGCGGGCCCGGATTCACCCTGGTGATTCCCGGCGTCGAGCGGCTGCGCAAGGTGAACATGCAGATCGTGACCATGCCGGTGCCCGCTCAGGACGGGATCACCCGGGACAACGTGACGGTGCGGGTGGACGCGGTCATCTACTTCAAGGTGGTCGACGCGGCGAGTGCCGTGATCCAGGTGGAGGACTACCGGTTCGCGGTCTCGCAGATGGCACAGACCTCACTGCGGTCGATCATCGGCAAGAGCGATCTCGATGATCTGCTGTCCAACCGCGAGAAGCTGAATCAGGGCCTGGAACTGATGATCGACAGCCCGGCGGTCGGATGGGGTGTGCAGATCGACCGGGTGGAGATCAAGGATGTCTCGCTGCCGGAGACGATGAAGCGCTCCATGGCCCGTCAGGCGGAGGCCGACCGTGAGCGGCGGGCCCGTGTCATCAACGCGGACGCCGAACTCCAGGCATCGAAGAAGCTCGCCGAGGCGGCGGGGCAGATGTCCTCCCAACCGGCCGCCCTCCAGTTGCGCCTGCTGCAGACGGTGGTCGCGGTCGCGGCGGAGAAGAACTCCACGCTGGTGCTCCCGTTCCCGGTGGAGTTGCTCCGCTTCCTGGAGCGGGCACAGCAGCAGCCCGTACAGCAGGAGACGCCGCAGCCGCAGCAGGCTGTTCGACCGCCGCAGCCGCAGCCGCAGCCGCAGCAGGCTGTTCGACCGCCCCAGCCGCAGCCGCAGCAGGCTGTTCGACCGGCACAGCCGCAGCGTCCCGCTCCGGCACAGCCGCGGCCGCGGCCGCGGCCGCCGCAGCAGCCGCCTTCCGTGGCGCCCGCGCCCGCGGCCACGCCCGCTGCTGCCGATGCCACCGGGCCCGCGCGGCCTCCTCGTCCGAAGCCGTTCGCGCACCACTGAGCCGGGCCACGCCGAATCTCGACCGATCCGTTCCCGGGCCGCTCCGGCCCGGGAACGGATCGGTCGGCTCGGGTCGGTCCCGGAACGGTCCGGATCGGACAGTACCGCCCCTGACCTGCGGGGACAGAGGCGCGCGGTCGATTGTCAGACCCTCCGCCTAGACTCGCAGGAGTCAAAAGGATCAAGACGATCAAGGCGATCGAGAGGATCGGCGCGGGAGGGGAGGGGACCGATGACCACGGCACAACACGGGATGGACACATCCGCCGCCCGCCTCCTGAGCTGCGCCGCCGTCTTCCTGCCCGCGTCGTTGCCGCGGGACGGGCGCGTCGCCTTCTGGGATCCCGACGGCGGTCCTCTTCCGTATCCGGAGGAGCTTGCCGATCCCGGGAATCGGGCACCCGGCTCCACCACCGGGGAGATCACCGTCGTCCGTCGGCACGGGCGGCAGGACGGTGTCCGTCGGCGTTCGGTGCCCGCCGTCCTGCTGTCCGTGACCGATGCCGTGCCGCTGCTGGCCCACGCACGGCATCGGCAGTCCGCCCACCCCGCCACCCGCTGCTGGGGTGCCGCCGCACTCCAGGCGCTCCATCTGGTGGCGCGCGGCAGGCTGCTCCCCGGTCTCACGGCCGACGACCACGACGCCTGGCGGGCCGGTCCGCGCGACGCCGAGGACGTCGCTCATCTCCGGGCGATCGCGGCGGCCATGCCGGTCGAGGGGTACGCGGTCCCGCTCCCGGATGTCACGCCGCTGCGGATCCCCGATCCGGAGTGGCTGCTCGGAGCGTTCCTCGACGCGGTCGCCGACACCCTGCCCCGGACGCCCGCCGCGGCGTACGCGATGGGCGCGCCCTTCGCCGCTCCGGAGGCCCAGCATCTGCCCGGCGCTCGCGACTGGTCCGTCGAAGTCGCGTCCGGCCTCGACGCGGGGGTACGGGTCTCGCTGCGCCTCGACCTGTCGGCGTACGACCTCTTCGACACGACCGGTGCGTACGACAGCCCCGCCGACGCCGATACCGGCGTGGGCTCCGACGACGAGGGCGCCGACGTCACCCCGGCCGACGCCGATACCGGCGTCGGCTCCGGCGACGAGGGCGCCTCCGGTGCACCGGGGGATGTCCCTTCCCGCGCCGCGCGGCACGCCGCCGCGGCCATCACCCAGGTGCACAGCCTGGCCGATCCGACCTACGTGGTCGACGCCGCCGCCCTGTGGAACGGCGGGGCGGGGGAGCCGTTCGGCCCCCGGGCCAGGATCGACGCCGTGCTCGCGCTGCGCCGTGCCGCCCGCGTCTGGGCACCGCTGGAGCGGTTGCTGGACCAGCCGGTGCCCGATGTACTCGCCCTCGAAGAGGATGAGCTGTACGAGCTGCTGAGCGATGCCGGAGCCAGGCTGGCGGCAGCCGGGGTGAGCGTCCACTGGCCCAGGGAGCTCGCCCGTTCCCTCACCGCCGCCGCCGTTGTTCGGCCCGCCCCCGGTTCGGCCACCGACGGCACTTCCTTCTTCGACACCGAGCAGCTCTTCTCCTTCAACTGGCAGTTGTCACTGGGCGACGAGCAGCTCACCGAAGCGGAGATGGACGTTCTGGCGGAAGCCCACCGACCGGTGGTACGCCTGCGGGACCAATGGGTCGTCGTCGATCCCGCGCTCGTGCGCAAGGCGCGCAAGCGGGAGCTGGGCCTCCTCGATCCGGTCGACGCCCTCGCTGTCGCCCTGACCGGCAGCGCCGAGGTGGACGGCGAGCAGATCGAAGCGGTGCCCGTCGGCGCGCTGGCCGCACTCCGTACCCGCATCACCGACGACGACGCCACCCTCACCCCGCCGCCCGGGCTGAACGCCACGCTCCGCGACTACCAACTGCGCGGTCTCGCCTGGCTGGACCGGATGACCTCACTCGGCCTCGGCGGCTGCCTGGCCGACGACATGGGCCTGGGCAAGACGATCACCCTCATCGCACTCCACCTGCACCGCGCCCACCCCGCCCCCACCCTGGTGGTCTGCCCCGCCTCCCTCCTGGGCAACTGGCACCGGGAGATCAACCGCTTCGCCCCCGGTGTCCCCGTGCGCCGCTTCCACGGCACCGGCCGCACGCTCGCCGAACCCGACGGCGGCTTCGTCCTCACCACCTACGGCACGATGCGTTCGAGCGCGGAGCAACTGGCCGACCACAGCTGGGGCCTGATCGTCGCCGACGAGGCCCAGCACGTGAAGAACTCGCACTCCTCCACGGCGAAGGCGCTGCGCACCATCCCGGCCCCGGCCAGAATCGCCCTCACCGGCACACCCGTGGAGAACAACCTCTCCGAGCTGTGGGCCCTGCTCGACTGGACCACCCCTGGACTGCTCGGCCCCCTCAAGACGTTCCGGGCCCGCCACGCCCGTATCGTCGAGAGCACCGGGACGCCTGCCGGTCTCGCCAACGACGAAGCGATCGAACGGCTTTCCCGGCTGGTGAGGCCCTTCCTCCTGCGCCGGAAGAAGTCCGACCCGGGCATCGCGCCCGAGCTGCCGCCCAAGACGGAGACCGACCACCCCGTCTTCCTCACGCGGGAGCAGGCCACGCTCTACGAGGCGGCGGTCCGCGAGACGATGGCCTTCATCGAGGCGTCGGAAGGCATCGCCCGCCGCGGTCTGATCATGAAGCTGCTGGCCTCGCTCAAGCAGATCTGCAACCACCCCGCGCAGTACCTGAAGGAGGAGCCGACCCGGCTCGTCGGCCGCTCGGGAAAGCTCGCCCTGCTGGACGAACTCCTCGACACGATCCTCGCCGAGGACGGGTCCGTCCTTGTCTTCACCCAGTACGTCACGATGGCCCGGCTCCTCTCCGCCCATCTCGCCTCGCGCGCCATCCCCTCCCAACTCCTCCACGGCGGCACGCCGGTGGCCGAGCGGGAACGGATGGTGGACCGCTTCCAGACCGGTGAGGTCCCCGTCTTCCTGCTCTCCCTCAAGGCGGCGGGCACCGGGCTGAATCTCACCAGAGCCGCCCACGTCATCCACTACGACCGCTGGTGGAACCCGGCAGTCGAGGAGCAGGCCACGGACCGGGCGTACCGCATCGGCCAGACGCAACCCGTGCAAGTGCACCGGCTGATAGCGGAAGGCACGGTCGAGGACCGGATCGCCGAACTGCTGCAGGCCAAACAGGTCCTGGCCGACGCGGTCCTCGGCGTCGGCGAGACCGCGCTGACCGAGCTCAGCGACCGTGACCTGGCCGATCTCGTCTCGCTCCGGAGACCGTCATGAGCCCCCGCCCCGAGCCCCGGCCGTACGTCCGCCCCGAGCCTCACCGCCATGCCCGTCCCGAGCCCCGCTCGTACGCCCGTGCCGAGGCCCGCCCCGTGGCCCGTTCACGCCCCGGCCCCGATGACCTGCGGCGCACCTTCGAGGCCGTGCCGCCCCGCACGTCCGACGGCGACGAGCCCTTCGCGGACAGCTGGTGGGGTCGCGCCTGGGTGGCCGCTCTGGAATCCCTGTCGATGGACGAGGGACGGCTCTCCCGCGGTCGCTCGTACGCCGACAGCGGCAAGGTCGCGGCGATCACCGTCACCCCCGGACGGGTCGTCGCCTACGTCCACGGCAGCCGTCCCCGCCCCTACCGCGCCGAGCTGCGTCTGCGGTCGCTCGCCGACGCGGACTGGGACACGTTCCTTGACGCGGTCGCCGCCCGGCCCGGTCACCTCGCCGCGCTGCTGACCAAGGAGATGCCGCACTCCCTCGTCGACACGGCGGCCGAGGCCGGTATCGGACTGCTGCCCGCCGCGGGCGACCTCGATCCCGCGTGCACCTGCCCCGACCACGGCTGGCCCTGCAAGCATGTGGCCGCCCTCTGCTACCAGACGGCCCGGCTGCTGGACACCGACCCGTTCGTCCTCCTCCTGGTGCGCGGCCGGGGCGAGCGCGCGCTCCTCGAAGAGCTGGGCCGTCGCAATGCCGCACACTCCGCCAGGGAGCGCCCCACGGCACCCGCCACTCCCTCCGTGCAGGCTCGTGAAGCCCTCGCCGAGCGTTACCTGCCGCCGCTGCCCGCCCCTCTACCGGTCCTGCCGCATCCCGCGCAGCCTCCCTCGTACCCGAGCCTGCCGGGTGCCCGCGACCCGCTCGCCCTCGATCACCTCGCCACGGAAGCGGCAGCCCGGGCGCACACACTGCTCACCACCGGCCACGATCCGATCGCCGGTCTCACCCCCTGGCAGGACGCGGTGCGACTGGCCGCGTCCCGCCCCACCGCCGGACTCACCGCGACCACCCGCGCCCTCTACCGCGAGCTGGCGTACGCCACCAGCCGCACCCCCACCGAACTGGCCCGAGCCGTCGCAGCCTGGCGCCAGGGTGGTGCGGAAGGGCTGGCCGTCCTCGAAACGCCCTGGGATCCTCCGGCCGGCCCCTTCGACCGGGCCCGCCCCGCGCTCGCAGCCGCCGACTTCCCCCGCTTCCACCCCTGGCGCAACCACCTCACACACCCCGGCGGCACGCTCCAGCTCCGCTTCGGGCACGACGGCCGTTGGTACGGCTACGAGTCCGAGCCGGGTGAGGACGACTGGTGGCCCCGCGCCACCCCGGACCCCGATCCGGTGAGCGTTCTGACGGAACTCAGCGGAGCCTGACACACGGTCACCCCCGGACGGGCCGGTAGCCCCCGGACAGGGCCGGTCGGCCCTCAGCCGCTCAACTCGCCAGATGGACGAAGCAGCACGACGACGACCGGCAGCACGATCAGCCGCGCCTTCCGGAACGACTCGTCTTCCTGCTGGGTCAGCCCCCGGTCGGCGCCGTGTGCCGACGCCACATGCTCCCCACGACAGGGGTACGGTTCCCGGTCGCCGGTCGCCGGTCGCCGGTCGCCGGTCGCCGGTCGCCGGTCGCCGGTCGCCGGTCGCCGGTCGCCGCTCCCCGGTCGGTGTCGGAAGTCGGAAGGTCGCGGTCGGTGTCAGAAGTCGGCGTTCGCGCGTTCCTCGATGCGGGCCACCGAGTCCTGGGCGTACGCCTTCTCGTAGGCGTTGCGGATCCGTTCGATCTGCACGTCCCGCACACGTGCCTCGGACGCCGGGTAGAGCAGGGTCAGTTCGTAACTCCGCTCCCGCTCGATCACTCCGCGGGAGTCCCGCCACTGCCCCCGGCCCTCCTGAATGGTCAACCCGTTCGGGAAACGCGGTGTGACCTCTTCGTCGATGAACGCGAGGAACTGGCTGTCAGTCACTTTCGGTCCGCCGTCGGGACGTTCCGTTCCGAAGAGCAACCGGGTCTCGATGTAGGACTTGCCGCGCGTGGCACCGGCCGAGGTCGCGGACTGCGAGGCGGAGGAGGCGCCGTCGCCGAGAGTGGCGTAGGCGACGGGTGTGCCCACGGCAAGGACGGCCAGGGCGGCAGCCGCTGCCGTGAGCGCGGTGTGCTGACCTGGGCCGGCGAGACCCTTCGGGCCGACGACGCGGGGGAGACGAGGCACGGTGGGCCTTCTTTCGGAGTCTGCGAGGGCGAGGCGTGTGGCGGATTCCGTGTCGCTCTGCGACGCGGACACGCGGGGCCACTGTGGCAAGCGGCCCTCGACAGACAGCGGCGGGACATGGGGATCCACGGGAAACCACCCGTACGGGCCGTCCCTGCTCCGCCGGAAACCCGCGGTGTCCACACCTCCCGACTGTTCCGGACGAGACCATGTGTTCCGTCAGAGCCAGGGGAACGAGCGAATCCCGGCGACGCGAATCCCGGCGACGCGAATCCCCGCGAGGCGGCGTACGGCCTGTCCGAGGTGCGGTCACAAAACCCGGTGGTTAAAGCCGACTTGATGTTGATAGCGTCCCCGACGTGGCGAAACTCAATCAGATCATCGCAGTGGAGAAGGGCGTCAAGTCCAAGGCTCACCAGGACCTGACGGCGGCGCATCACGGCCTTCAGAAGACTGGTCTGCTGGCCGGGATCTCCCGGACGTACCAGCCGAAGGACGAGGAGGGCGAGCAGTTGCCGCCCGAGTCGACGCTGGTGCAGATCAAGGCCGAGGACGTGCTGCGGCAGACCGCGACGACCCTGACCCGGCTCTTCGATGTGACCGCCACGAAGGACTGGGCGAACTGTTCGGCCCGCGCGGATGTGAAGGTCGACGGGCGCGTGCTCGTGCGCGAGGTGCCGGTCTCGTACCTGCTCTTCCTGGAGAAGCAGCTGACGGACATCAATACCTTTGTCCGTAAGCTTCCGGTGCTCGATGCCTCCGAGGCGTGGACCCAGGACCCGTCGACGGACTCCTGGAAGACCGAGCCGGTGAGGACCCTCCGTACGAAGAAGGTGCCCCGCAACCATGTGAAGGCGGAGGCCACCGAGAAGCACCCGGCGCAGGTCGAGGTGTACTACGAGGACGTTCCGATCGGGTACTGGACGACCGTGAAGTTCTCCGGAGCCCTCCCCGCCCGTCGGGTCAACGAACTGCTGGACCGGGTGGAGAAGCTTCAGCAGGCCGTGAAGTTCGCCCGCGAGGAGGCCAATGGCGCGGAGATCACCGACCAGCGGGTGGGTGATGCGGTATTCGGTTACCTCTTCGGGTGACCGACCATGGATTCCCCGGCCGCTTGACGCGGCCGGGGTGCGCGAGGAGCGCAAGCTGAAACTGAAGCTTGTCGTGACGACGCGGTTCCAGTGGAGGTTCGAGTCCTCCCCCCGGCATTCAGATCGCCCGATTCGTCGGTGCGACCAGGCAGGCCGGGGTAGCCCAAATGGCAGAGGCAGACCGCGATCAATCTCAGACTCTTGCTCCAGACTCAGCATTCGCCGCCGATCGCCGGATCAAACGGGCACGGGCCCAGGTGCGTCGAGATGTTGGTTCGACTCCAACCCGCGGAGCTTCGATCTGCGGTCGTCTAAAGGCAGGACGCGGCGACATGACAACTGACCCGGGCTCTTAAAAGTGCCGGCGTGCCGAATGGGCGGCATCATTCAGGACCCGGGGGTCGGCTACGCCCCCGGGTCCGCTCCTGCTACCGGCCGCCGTCGCGCGCCGACATCGAGCGACACCCCACGTCCGGCGAAGAAACGCTCGAATTCCCGCAGGGGCAGTTCCGCGGCCCGCGTGGTGGCCGTCGTGCCCGACGGGTTGTGGAAGTGGACGCCGTCGCCGTCCGGCGTACGGGACGTCACCAGCACCAGATGACCGCCCCGGGCCGGGGCCGGCCGCTGCGGATGACGGATCCCGTAGTGGACCGACGTCATCACCGTCCGCCCCTCGTCCAGCAGGGCCAGGATCTCGTCCGTCGACAGGTGGCGGTGGACGGCGGCATCGAAACCGTGCACCTCGCGCACGTACTGTGCGAAGGGCGCGTAGACCAGGCCCCTGATCGCCCCTTCCGCATCCTCCGTGTACGCCCCGTACGCGAGTGCCCCGTCGCGCAGGGCGAACAGTGGCGGGGCGTCGGCGCCGAGCGCCATGCGCAGACAGGTCACACCGCACAGATGACCTGACCAGCGCGCGTACTCGGCGGGCGACGCCGCGCCCGATTCCGCCCATGCCGGGTCCGTCGCAGGATCGCGTCCGCCCTCCACGATCGGGCCGACGAGCTCGAACGAGGCGAACTGGGTGAGAACGGGAACGCGGCAGGCGCGACAGGTCACCGGGGGCATCCGATCACTGGCGGTATCCGGTCAGGAAGCGGCCGATGCGGCTGATCGCCGCGTCGAGATCGTCAGCGTAGGGGAGCGTGAGGATCCGGAAGTGGTCGGGCCGCGGCCAGTTGAACCCCGTGCCCTGCACGACCTGGATCTTCTCCCGCAGCAGCAGATCCAGGACGAACCTCTCGTCGTCGACGATGCGATGCACCTTCGGATCGATGCGCGGGAACGCGTACAGCGCTCCCTTCGGCTTCACGCACGACACACCCGGGATCTCGTTCAGCTTCTCCCAGGCCCGGTTGCGCTGCTCGTACAGCCTGCCTCCCGGGGCCACCAGGTCCCGGATGGACTGCCGGCCACCGAGCGCGGCCTGAATCGCGTACTGCGCGGGAGCGTTCGGACACAGCCGCATGGAGGCGAGCATCGTCAGCCCCTCCAGGTAGTTGCGGGCGTGCTGCTGCGGACCGGACACCACCATCCAGCCGGAGCGGAACCCTGCCACCCGGTACGTCTTCGACAGGCCGCTGAAGGTGAGGCAGACCAGGTCGGGAGCGAGGAGCGCCACGCTGTGGTGCTCGGCGTCGTCGTAGAGGATCTGGTCGTAGATCTCGTCGGCGAAGACCATCAGGCCGTGCCTGCGCGCCAGATCGAGGATGCCTTCGAGAACCTCGCGCGGATAGACGGCACCGGTCGGGTTGTTCGGGTTGATGATCACGACGGCCTTGGTGCGATCGGTGATCTTCGACGCCATGTCCGCGAGGTCCGGGTTCCAGTCCGACGCCTCGTCACACGTGTAGTGCACGGCCCTGCCGCCCGCGAGGGTCACCACCGCGGTCCACAGCGGATAGTCGGGGGACGGGATGAGGACTTCGTCACCGTCCTCCAGCAACGCCTGTACCGACATGGAGATCAGCTCCGACACGCCGTTGCCGAGGAAGACGTCGTCGACTCCGACATCGGTCAGGCCCATCGCCTGATAGCGCTGGGCCACCGCGCGGCGGGCGGAGAGGATGCCGCGCGAATCGCTGTAGCCGTGGGCCTGCGGGAGCATCCGGATCATGTCCTGGACGATCTCCTCCGGCGCCTCGAAACCGAAGAGCGCGGGATTGCCCGTGTTGAGGCGGAGCACGCTGTGACCCGCCTCCTCCAGGGCGTTGGCGTGCTCGATGACCGGGCCCCGGATCTCGTAACAGACCTCGTTGAGCTTGCTGGACTGCCGGAATTCCATGCGGTGGCCTCCCCGACCTGATTGCGATACTTGGTTTTACCAAGCTCAGGCTTGGAAAGTCCAACAACATGTCTAGACTGCGTCGCATGCCACGTCAGCAACAGCCCGCAACCCGCTCGGTCCGCCGCCGGAGTTACGACCAGTTCTGCGCCACCGCGCGCTCCCTCGACGCCGTGGGCGACCGGTGGACCCTGCTGATCGTCCGTGAACTGCTGGCGGGCCCCCGCCGCTACACCGACCTCCACGCCGACCTGCCGGGCGTCAGCACGGACGTCCTCGCCTCCCGGCTCAAGGACATGGAGCAGAGCGGCCTGCTCACGCGCCGCCGCCTTCCGCCGCCCGCCGCCGCCTCGGTGTACGAACTGACGGAGCGCGGCCACGGACTGCTGCCCGTGCTTGCCGCGCTCGCCGAGTGGGGCGCGCCCGCGCTCGCCGAGCGGCGGCCCACCGACGCGGTGCGGGCGCACTGGTTCGCACTGCCGCTGCTCCGCGCCCTGGACGGGCTGACCCATGCCGGAGTCGTCGAAGTCCATCTGGACGAGGGTGAGTTCCATGTGCGCGCGGGTGGCGCGGAAGCCGGTGCGAGGATCGAAGACGGCGTCCGGGCCGGGGCCGGGGCCGGGGTCGGCATTGGCATCGGTGTCGGTGGCGGTGTCGCGGAGGCTGCCGCGTCCGGGGCGCCGGTGGCGGTGTACGGGGACGGTCCTGCCGCCCGCCCCGATGCCCGTATCGCGCTCGACGTCGAGGTCTGCCTGGCGCTCGGGCGGGGGGAGTTGACGCTCGCCGAGGCCGTCAAGGACGGACGGGTCGAGGTGTCGGGCGAGGGGCCGCTCGCCGCCGAGATCCGCGGCGAGTGACCGGTCGCGGACCGGAGGGTTCCGCGACGTGGCTCGCGGGTAGCGTGGGGGCATTTGGGACGCCCGGTTCCGGGACACCTGGTTCGGGATGCCCGACTCGGGACGCCCGGTTCGGGATGCCCAGGACGCTTCCGCACCACCGAGGCAGAGGAGTCGCAGGTGAAGGTCGGCAGACTGCAGGGGAGCCCGGAACCGCGGATGCGACAGGGAAGTCTCACCAAGGCTCTGGTCGTGGGAGGTTGCGTGGCCGCGCTCGGCTTCGTTCCGTCGGCGGCCGTCGCCACACCCGGCAGCGGTGTGGGCGGCACGGTGGTCGCGGAGGGCACATCGGTGGGGAAGCTGAAGGTGAAGACCCCGAACGGCCGCACCGATGTGACGTTCCGGACCATCACCGTCGAACCGGGCGGTTCCACCGGCTGGCACACCCACAGAGGTCAGCTGATCGCCGTCGTGAAGTCAGGGACGCTGACGCGCACACTGGACGACTGCTCGGTCGAGGTGACGCCTGCGGGCTCCTCCTTCATCGAGCCGTCCGGGGTCTCGCACCGTCACATCGGGCGCAACCTGGGGACCGAGCCCGTCGTGCTCTGGGTGACCTATCTGCTGCCCGAAGGCAGCGCGCTCTCCGACGACGCCGACGCGGTGGACTGCGACGCGAAGAAGTAGCGGAGCGCGACGCCCGCCCACCGCCGGGAGCGGCTGCCGTTCGGCGGGCGTCTTGTTCGCTGTGGCTGTGGCTGTGGCTGTGGCTGTGGCTGTGGCTGTGGGCGTGGGCGTGGTTGCGCGCGTGGCCGGGCGGCTGCCCGACTTGATCTTGTCTCGATCACCGCCGTGCCACAGTCTGGGGCCATGCAGAATCTTCCGACATTCGTTCTCGTTCATGGCGCCTTCGCGAATTCGTTCTCCTTCGCGCCGCTGCAGGCCGAACTTGCCCTGCTCGGGCATCGCTCCGTTGCGGTCGACCTTCCCGGTCACGGATTCCGGGCGACATTTCCTGCGGCTTACCAGGCTCCTCAGGACCTCGACGCGCTCGCCTCGGAACCGGGGAGCATCAAGGGCGTCACGCTCGCCGACAATGCCGCCCATCTGATCGAAGTCCTCGAACGGGCGAAGCGGAACGGGCCGGTCATCCTCGTCGGCCACAGCCGGGGCGGCATCACGATCACCGCAGTCGGCAACGCACGACCCGATCTGATCGACCGGATCTGCTACGTCTCCGCCTGGTGCCCCGTCGATCTCGACGTCAGCGACTACTACGCCGAGCCGGAGATGGCCGAAGCGGACTCCGGCGCATTCGCGTCGACGCTTGTCGGGAACCCGGCCGAGCTCGGTCTGATCCGGACCAACTTCCGGACCGCTGAACCGGCGTCGCTCGCCGCCTTCCGGGATGCCTTCGCCGCCGACCTGGGCGACGACGAGTTCCGGACCTTCCTGAACACCTTCCAGCCCGACGAGAACCTTGATGTCGGTACGTCCGCCGACCGGGCACAGGCCACGAGTTGGGGCCGGATTCCCAAAACCTTCGTGCGCCTCGCCGACGACGCCGGCATTCCGCTCGCCATGCAGGACCGCATGATCCGCGAAGCGGACGCGCTCACCCCCGACAACCCCTTCGACGTCAGGACGCTCGCGGGGAGCCATCTGCGCTGGCTCGTCCACCCCGAGCCCGCCGCCGAACTGCTCGCGGACCTCGCGGCGCGCTGACGGCCGCCATCCCCTCCGCAGCACTGAGATCCCGGAAGCCGCTGCTCGCCGACCTCGGGCGGCGCCGCGCCGGAGTCCGTACAGGCCCGGGCCGGAGTCCGTACGAGCCCGCGCCGGAGTCCGTACAGGCCCGGGCCGGAGTCCGTACGGGCCCGGGCCGGGACAGCCGACGCCGACGCAACGGGCCGGGGTGATGATGGGGGCGTGCGATTCGAAGCGATCACCTGGGAGCGGCTGGCGGAAGCCTGCGCCGCGCACGCCGACGGTCTGAAACCGGCCGACGCCGGTCCCTGGCTGAAGGTCGCCGTCGACGGTGCGCCGGCGGCCCGGACCGGGGAGCTGGCCGGGCGGGTCGCGCAGGCGCTGCGGGTGCGGGGACGTGCGGTGCTCGTTGTTTCGACGGAGGGTTTTCTCCGGCCGGCGAGTCTTCGGTACGAGTACGGCAAGCAGGACCCCGACGCGTACTACGACGGCTGGTTCGACACGGGTGCGCTGTGGCGCGAGGTGTTCGGGCCAGTGGAAGCGGGCGGGAGCGGGCGGGTGCTGCCCGATCTCTGGGATCCGGTGACGGACCGGGCCACGCGGAGCGCGTATCGACTCCTGCCCGAGGGCGGGGTGCTGGTGGTCCATGGTCCGCTGCTGCTGGGGCACTGGTTTCCGTTCGACCTGAGTGTCCATCTGCGGTTGTCGCCGGGCGCACTGCGGCGACATACCGAGGAGAGCGGGCGCTGGACCCTGCCCGCCTTCGCGCGGTACGAGGACGAAGTGGCACCCGGCGCCCGCGCGGACGCGGTCGTACGGGCCGACGATCCACTGCATCCCGCCTGGACCGGGTGGAGGCCGGGCGAGTAGCGGGCCGGCCGGGTCCGGGCCCCGGTGGGTCATGGACCGGGGCGGCCCCCCACGGTGGTGACCGCCTCCGCCCCCGCCCGGCAGCCGGCCTCCACGGCCGAGGCGTCGTCTGCTCCCGACAGGTGCGCCGCGAGGAAGCCGCCGGTGAACGCGTCGCCCGCGCCCGTCGAGTCCACGGCATCGGGCACCTGCGGGGCGGGGACGTGCCGAGTCACCGTTCCCGCGGTGGCCAGAAGAGCTCCACCGCTGCCGAGCGTGACGACCACCCGGGGCACGAGAAGGCTCAACTTGGCTGCGGCGTCAGCCGGTTCGGGGAGTCCGGTGAGGAGTCGGGCCTCGTCCGCGTTGGGCAGCAGCAGATCCGCGCCGTCCACCGCTGTCAGGAAGTGCCCGACACCCAGCGAGGCGAGGAAGCCGGCCGAAGCCGGGTCGACGCTCACCGGAATCTGTCGCCTGCGGGCCTCCCGCAGGGCGAGCAGGGCCGTCGCCCTGCTCGTCGCGGCGAAGAGGAGATACCCGGAGAGATGGAGATGGGCGATGCCGTCGAGCATCGACGGCGACCAGTCGTCACGGGACAGGCGGAGCACGGCGCCGCTGTCGGTGAGGAACGTGCGCTCGGCGACGGAATCGACGAGGGCGACGACGGTGGCGGTCGGCGCGTCGTCGTCCACCGCCAGCAGGCAACGCACTCCCGCCCGCTCCAGCGCCTCCCGGTGCCAGGCCGCGCTGTCGGCGCCGACGCGGGCCAGCAACCGTACGTCGGCGCAGCCCGAACGCACGGCCCAGCAGGCGACGTTGGCACCCGCACCGCCCGGGAGAGTGCGGATCCGGGCCGGTATGTCCGTGCCGTGGACCAGCGCCGTTTCGTGCCGGGCCACGACATCCGTGACCACGTCGCCGACGACGAGCAGACCGCCGTCGGTCATTGGCCGGCCCATGCGCCGGAGATCCGCGCGGCAAGCGATACGTTTCCGCGTACGGCCGCCAGATTGGCCTCCAGCGAAGCACCCCCGGTCGCCCGCATCAGCCGGTCCAGCAGGAACGGTGTGACGGCCTGGCCCACGATGCCGCGCTCCCGGCAGGCGTCAAGGGCCTCGGCCAGCACGCGGTCATGGAGTGCGGGATCCAATTGGTCCTTCACCGGCACGGGGTTGGCGACGATCAGCGCGGAGCCGGAACCGCCGAGTGCGTCCTGAGCCCGCATCACCTCCGCGACCTCCTCGGGCGTCCGTACCGTCCAGTCGACCGGTTCGCCCGAGCTGTTCAGGTAGAAGCCGGGGAAGCGGTCGGTGCCGTAACCGAGCACCCCGACACCGAGCGTTTCCAGGCGTTGCAGCGTGGCGGGGACGTCCAGGATCGATTTCACCCCCGCGCACACCACGGTGATGCCGGTCCGCGCGAGGAGCCGGAGGTCCGCGGACTCGTCCTGTGTCTGCGTCCATTCCCGGTGTACGCCGCCGAGACCGCCGGTCGCGAAGACGCGCAGGCCCGCACGGGCGGCCAGGAACGCCGTCGCGGACACGGTCGTCGCTCCGCTCGTGCCCGAGGCCAGGGCCGGTGCGAGATCCCGGTGTCCCAGCTTCCGCATCGTCGGGTCGGCGGCGACGCGTTCCAACTGGGCTTTGTCCAAGCCGATGTGGGCCCGCCCGTCCAGTATGGCGATGGTGGCGGGCACGGCACCCGCGGACCGCACGAGCCCTTCGAGTTCCTCGGCGACCCGCAGATTGCGCGGGCGCGGCAGACCGTGGGCGATGATCGTCGACTCCAGGGCCACGACGGGGTGGTGCGTGGCGAGGGCCGCCTGCACCTCGGTGGAGAGCGCGGGGGCGTAGGGGTGTGCGCTGTGCGACGCATTCAGTGACATGTCCACATCCCTGTCGCGGGCGCATCGACCTCAAACGTGCGGTGGGGCACCGGCCGCATCACGTGTCCTGCCGTCGCACTCCCGACTCGCTCGGCATCGCTGCTTTCTTCCCGCAGCACCCGCCCCGTACGCAGCACTTGCCCGGTACGTCCCAGCCGCGTCGTACGCGCGACCCGCCCCGTACGCACCGCCCGGCCGGTACGCGCGACCCGACCGCTTCGAGCTGCCCGTCCCTTCCACGCCCCTGGCGGCTCAGAACAGCGGCTGGGGCAGCACGCCCTCCAGAGCGAGCAGTTTCCGCTTGGTTTCGAGACCACCGCCGAACCCGCCGAGGCCCCCGTCGCTCTCCACCACGCGATGGCACGGCACCACGACCGGCAACGGATTGGATCCCATGGCCGCCCCGACAGCCTGCGCCGCCCACGGCTGCCCCACGCGGCCGGCGAGATCCCCGTATCCGACGACCGCCCCGTACGGCACCCCGGCCGCCAGCTCGCGGAGGACCTGGCGGTTGAAACCGGAGGTCAACGACCAGTCCAGGTCCAGCGAGAACTCCCGCGACGCGCCCGCGAAATAGGCCGCGAGCTGGCGTATCGGCTCGGCGAGCCGTGTGGAGCGGGGGTTCTCCACCGGCATCACGCCGAGCCGCGACCGCAACTGCCCGACCGCTTTCTCCCGCACCTCGGGACGGGCGTGGAAGGCCACCTGCGCCAGTCCCGCGTCGGTGGCGGCAAGCAGCAGCGGGCCGATGTCGCTCTCGACGACGGCCCACTCGACGACCCCGTTGCTGTTCATGGAATCACCGTACGGCCGACCACTGACAACGGGCCGCGGCGGCGGGGCAGCCCTGCTCTCAGCCCGCTGCCTCACGCACCGCTCTCAGCCCGCTGCCTCACGCACCGCTCTCAGCCCGCTGCTTCACGCACCGCTGTCAGCGTGTGGCCTCACGCACCACATCGGGGGTGTTGGTGATGATCCCGTCCACGCCGAGTCCCGCCATCTTCGCCGCGGTCGCCGCGTCGTTGACCGTCCAGGTGTTGACCCGGAGCGGCTTGCCGTGTGCGCCCTTCAGGGCGTGCACCGCCGCCACGTAGTCGGCGGAGACCGAGGTGTACGCCGGGTTGATCTGGTCGGTGAACGCCGCGTACGCGGGCAGATCCGCGACCGCGGGGGTACCGAGGAAGCCGGTCGTGATGTCCGGACGCTGCTCGTGCACCTTCTTCACACTGTCCGCGCCGAAGCTCTGGATGACGAGCCGGCTCTTGACGTGCTTGCGATCGAGCCATCCCTTCTGCCCCAGTACGCGCAGGGTCGCCCTCTCGATGCCCGGGTAGATCTCCGGGCTCTTGATCTCCAGCAGCAGCTTCTGGTGATTGCGCTCGACCCGGTCCAGGTACTGCTTCAGGGTGGGCACCCGGGCCCCGGCGAACTGCGGGCCGAACCAGCTGCCCGCGTCCAACTGGGCGATCTCGGCGGCGGTGAAGTCCTTGACCGCCCACGGCGCACGGTCCGGGAAGACCTCCTCGGCGTCGGTGGTCCGCTTCAGGTCGGTGTCGTGGACGACCACCAGGACACCGTCCTTGGTGAGCTGGACATCGTTCTCCACCCAGTCGAAACCGAGTGCGTCGGCCTTGTCGACGGCCGCCAGGGTGTTCTCCGGCGCGTAGGCCGAAGCACCCCGGTGGGCGAAGACGACCGGGGCGGCCGGCTTCTTCGCGGACGCGGTCCGGGCGCTCACGGTCCGGATGCCCGTGATGGTGCTCGTGTGCCCGGCTGTGACCGTGTTCCCCCGGCCCGTGCTCCGCGTATCGGTGGTCGACACCAGCAACGCGCCGGCACCCGCGAGAGTGGTGGCGACGACGGCGGCGATTGCGGTACGTGCGTACACGTGTACTCCTTGCGTCAGAGTTGCGGACGGGCCGAGAGTGGCAGCTTCCCCCCAACGGGGGACAGGCGAAGGATGGCCACAACGTGAACGCCGCTGTTGGGACCGGGTCACGGACCGATTTCCATGTCGATAAAATGCAGCTCATCTGTTTGTCTTCCGGGCCTCGCGCCTTAGGGTCACCCCGGACCCGGGCCTCCGCGAAGGGCGGCGTACGAACATGCAGGGCACGATCGACGGTTTCAGCTACGGAGCGGTGACGCCCGTCGCAGCCTTTCTCATGGCCGGCCTCGGCGCTGCCCTCGGCCTGCGCTGTACGACCCGTTCGCTGCGCACCGAGCGTTCCTTCAAGGCCGGCTGGCTGGCGCTCGGCGCGACCTCCATAGGGTCCGGTATCTGGACGATGCACTTCATCGCCATGATGGGCTTCTCCGTCGAGGGGATGGTCATCGGCTACGACAAGCCGATCACCTTCGCCAGCCTCGCGGTCGCGATCGGCATGGTCGCCATCGGCATCTTCATCGTCGGGTACCGGGGCGCCACCCCTATGGCCCTGGTGACGGGCGGCACCATCACCGGCCTGGGCGTGGCCACCATGCATTACCTGGGCATGGCCGGAATGCGTCTTGAAGGACGGTTCGAGTACAACACGTTGATCGTGGCCCTCTCCGTCGTCATCGCCGTGGTGGCCGCGACGACCGCACTCTGGGCGGCCGTCTCCATCCACGGCTTCCTGCCCAGTCTCGGCGCCAGCGCCGTGATGGGCGTCGCGGTGAGCGGCATGCACTACACGGGCATGGCCGCGCTCAACGTCCATCTGCACACCGGCTCCCTCGCCGACACCACGATGCCCGCAGGACGGACCGCTCCCCTCGTACCGCTGCTGATCGGGCCCGCCTGCTTCCTGCTCCTGGCCGCGGTGGTCGTGATGTTCGACCCCTTGATGGTGATGGGCACCCCGGACTGGAACGACCCCAGTTCCATGAACGGGGCCGGGCGTCCTCCCGGAATCCCGGCCCAGCGCCAGATTCCGCGGTTCGGCACCCATGCCGACCCGGCGTCGTTCCACTCCCGGCCGCGCGACCCCGCGCCGCCCGGAGAATGGTGACCCCGACCCCGCGCGACGGCTGATCCGGCCCGGTTGTCAGTGGCGGGTCGTACGGTGGTTGCATGCGGCCCGTTTCGAAGATCGAACGTTCGGTGGCGCCTTTCGAGGTCGTCAGTCCCTACCAGCCCAGCGGCGACCAGCCCGCGGCCATCGCCGAGCTGGAGCGGCGCATCCGCGCGCAGGAGAAGGATGTCGTGCTGCTCGGCGCGACCGGCACGGGCAAGTCGGCGACCACCGCCTGGATGATCGAGAAGCTGCAGCGCCCCACCCTCGTGATGGCGCCGAACAAGACGCTCGCGGCCCAGCTGGCGAACGAGTTCCGCGAGCTGCTGCCCCACAACGCCGTCGAGTACTTCGTCTCGTACTACGACTACTACCAGCCCGAGGCGTACGTCCCACAGTCGGACACCTACATCGAGAAGGACTCCTCGATCAACGAGGAGGTCGAGCGGCTGCGCCACTCCGCGACGAATTCGCTGCTCACCCGGCGCGATGTCGTCGTGGTCGCCTCCGTCTCCTGCATCTACGGCCTCGGCACACCCCAGGAATACGTGGACCGGATGGTCCAGCTCAAGGTCGGCGACGAGATCGACCGCGATCAACTGCTGCGCCGCTTCGTCGAGATCCAGTACAGCCGCAACGACCTCGCGTTCGCCCGTGGCACGTTCCGGGTCCGCGGCGACACCATCGAGATCTTCCCGGTCTACGAGGAGCTCGCCGTCCGGATCGAGATGTTCGGTGACGAGATCGAGGCACTCTCCACGCTGCACCCGCTCACCGGCGAGGTCATCAGCGAGGACCAGTCCCTCCACGTCTTCCCCGCCAGCCACTACGTCGCGGGCCCCGAACGCATGGAGAAGGCGGTCAACGGCATCGAGCGGGAGCTGGAGCAGCGCCTCGCCGAGCTGGAGAAGCAGGGCAAGATGCTGGAGGCCCAGCGGCTGCGCATGCGCACCACGTACGACATCGAGATGCTGCGGCAGATCGGCACCTGCTCCGGCGTCGAGAACTACTCGATGCACTTCGACGGCCGCGCCCCCGGCACCGCCCCCAACACCCTCCTCGACTACTTCCCCGAGGACTTCCTGCTCGTCCTCGACGAGTCGCATGTCACCGTCCCGCAGATCGGAGCCATGTACGAGGGCGACGCCTCGCGCAAGCGGACCCTCGTCGACCACGGCTTCCGGCTCCCCTCGGCGCTCGACAACCGCCCGCTGAAGTGGGAGGAGTTCCTGGGCCGGATCAACCAGACCGTCTATCTCTCCGCCACCCCCGGAAAGTACGAACTCTCCAGGGGCGACGGCTACGTCGAGCAGATCATCCGCCCCACCGGCCTGGTCGACCCGGAGGTCGTCGTCAAGCCCACCGAGGGCCAGATCGACGACCTGGTGCACGAGATCCGCACGCGCGCCGAGAAGGACGAGCGGGTCCTCGTCACGACCCTCACCAAGAAGATGGCAGAGGACCTCACCGACTACTTCCTGGAGCTCGGCATCCAGGTCCGCTACCTGCACAGCGACGTCGACACCCTGCGCCGCATCGAGCTGCTGCGCGAACTGCGCTCCGGTGAGTACGACGTACTGGTCGGCATCAACCTGTTGCGCGAGGGCCTCGACCTGCCCGAGGTGTCGCTTGTCGCCATCCTCGACGCGGACAAGCAGGGATTCCTGCGCTCGGGAACATCCCTGATCCAGACCATCGGACGCGCCGCGCGCAACGTGTCGGGACAGGTCCATATGTACGCGGACAAGGTCACCCCGGCGATGGCACAGGCGATCGACGAAACCAACCGCCGCCGCGAGAAGCAGGTCGCCTACAACACCGAGCGCGGCCTCGATCCGCAGCCACTGCGCAAGAAGATCAACGACATCGTCGCGACGATCGCCCGCGAAGAGGTCGACACCGAGCAACTGCTCGGCACCGGCTTCCGCCAGGAGAAGAAGGGGGCCAAGGCCCCCGTACCCACGCTCGGAGCCAGGAAGGCCGGTTCCAAGAAGGCCGGGGAGACACGCGCGGTGGCCACCGACCGGCCCACTGCCGAACTGGCCGGGATCATCGAGGAGATGACCGACCGGATGCGGGCAGCCGCCGCCGACCTCCAGTTCGAGGTGGCCGCCCGACTGCGTGACGAGGTCGGTGAGTTGAAGAAGGAGCTGCGCCAGATGCGGGAAGCGGGCCTCGCCTGACCCGCCGTCCCCGGTGTGTTGCAGGACCGACACAAAAACACCCCAAGCGGCCACGCCTCCGGCGCGACTGCGTAGGGTGCTGGAGAACCGCGCACGGACGGGCGCGGGGCAAGCGGAGAGGGGACAGCGCGTGACGGTCAATATGACCAAGGGCCAGGCCATCAGCCTGCAGAAGAGCGACGGGGGGACCCTGACCGCAGTACGGATGGGCCTCGGCTGGCAGGCGGCGCCGCGCCGGGGTCTGTTCGGTTCACGTACGAGGGAGATCGACCTCGACGCCTCGGCGGTGCTGTTCGCGGACAAGCAGCCGGTCGACGTGGTCTTCTTCCGCCACCTCGTCAGTGACGACGGCTCCGTCAAGCACACGGGGGACAACCTGGTCGGCGGCGCCGGCTCCGGCGGCGACGACGAGGCGATCCTCGTCGACCTGCAGCGGGTGCCCGTCCACATCGACCAGATCGTCTTCACGGTGAACTCCTTCACCGGTCAGACGTTCCAGGAGGTGCAGAACGCCTTCTGCCGCATCGTCGACGAGACGAACGGCCAGGAGCTCGCCCGCTACACGCTGGACGGCGGCGGGCAGTACACCGCCCAGATCATGGCGAAGGTGCACCGTTCGGGGAACGGATGGCAGATGACCGCCATCGGCACCCCGGCCAACGGCCGCACCTTCCAGGACCTGATGCCGGCGATCCTGCCCCACCTGTAGGAGCGGCAGGACCAGCCGGTCGATATCAGTACGCGCAGCTCCCGGAGGCATCGGCCGCCGGGAGCTGCACCACATGGTGCCGCATCGCAGAGCACCGCACCGCGCAGCACAACTCACCGAGGAGACAGGGCAATGACGGCCGAACTGGTCCGGGGACAGAACCACACCTTGCCTCAGACCCGTCTGGAGATCCGGGTATCGGCCGGCACGCCTGTCGTGGCCGGTGCGACACTCGGCGACGAGAACGGCACCGTGCACGGCACCGAATGGGTCGCCCACCCGGGATCGCCCCAGCTGCCCGGACTCGAAGTGTCCGCACAGGCCGCCGCCGACCACCGGCTCGCCGTGGACCTCGATGCCCTGCCCCCTTCGGTGCACCGCGTCACCGTGCTGCTGGCCCTGCCCACGGGCATCGGCGGCCCGGTCCGGTTCGGCGTCGTCGCCGCACCGTTCGTCGCCGTCACCGGGCTCGACGGCGGCGAGATCGCCACCTTCACCCTCACCGGCCTGGACACCGAGTCCGCGGTCGCCGCTCTGGAGCTCTACCGCCGCCAGGACGCCTGGAAGGTCCGCGCCGTCGGTCAGGGCTACGCGGGCGGTCTCGCCGCCATGCTCGCCGACCAGGGTCTGACGCAGGCGCCCGAGCTGGCCCATTCGATTCAGGACGCCGTCGTCCGCGGGATGGCCCGCTCGGTCTCCCCGCCCCCGCCGCGCACCCCGGACCCCGACCGGGTCGGTCACGGCACGGGCCCCGCAGCACCTTCGGACGGCCCGACGCCTCCTGTCGCGCCACCGGCGGGCGTCCGGGCCGGCGAACCGCTCACCGGGACCACCACCGCGACGCCCGCGGCCACGACAGGCGGCCCCATCGACTACGCGCACCCGCGGCGTCAGTCGTCGGCGCCCCCGCCCCCGCCCACCGCACCGCCCGCCGAGCCGGGCCGGCCCGCCCGGCCCGTCGCCGGGGACGCGACCGGCTGGTCCATGGAGGAGCGCCTCTACAACCAGATATGGGGCATGTTCGAAGACCTGGCCCGCACCACCGCCGCGTACCGCAGCGCCATCGACTTCGCGGACTCCCGCATGGACCAGGAACTCGACCGGGCCCTGTCCGACCCGCGCAACCGGATCGGTGGCGCCGGCGACCCGGCCCGCGAACAGGCCCGCGCCAAGCGCGACGAGCTGACCGGCCGGGCCCGCGAGGTCCTCGATCGCGACCTCGCCCAGCTCGCCGCCGAGTCCGCCGTCGTGGAACCCGCGCTCCCCGCCGCGTACGCGGGATGGGACAACCCCGTCTGGCACGCCTACCGCGTCCCGATGGAGATGCCCATGGCGGCGCGTCTGGGCGACCTCCATCTGCCCGAGAGCCCCGACCTGAGCATTCCGCTGCTGGTCCGGCTCCCCCTGGAACGCGGTATCTGGATCGACAGCGGCCGTACGGCCTCCGAGGACGCGGCCCTGCTGGACACCGCCCAGCTGCGCCGCCTGGCCGTGGAGAACGCGGTCGCGCACGCGGCCCGCCTGCTGGCCGTCCACCCGGCCGACGAGTTCTCCGTCCATGTCATCGACCCCGCGGGTTCGGCAGCGGGAGCGTTGGCCTCGCTGGTCGAATCCGGGGCCCTCGCCGCACCGCCCGCCGCCGGAGCCGGGGGAGTCGCCTCGGTCCTCGCGCAGCTCACCCGGCGCGTCGACCTGGTGCAGATGGCGATCCGGGCCGGCGCCGCCGATTCGCTTCCGCCGGACCTGGACACGGGCCAACAGCTGCTCATCGTCAACGACTTCCCGCACGGCTTCGACGACCGGGCCGTCACGCAGCTGCGCTACCTGGCCGACGAGGGGCCCTCGGTCGGTGTCCATCTGCTGATGGTCGCGGACCGGGAGGACGCGCGCGCGTACGGACCGGTGCTCGACCCGCTGTGGCGTTCGCTGCTCCGGATCACGCCGGTCGCCGACGACCACCTGGCCGATCCCTGGGTCGGCCATGCCTGGACGTACGAGCCGCCGAGGGTGCCGCCGGGCAGCCGGGTCCTTGAGCAGGTGCTCGCCCAGGTGGCTGCGGCACGACGCCCCCGGCACCTGTGAGCCGAACGGCAATACTGCCTTAACGCACCCCTGACCAGCCCTTTTAGGAGATCTTTACCCTTCTCTTTACCTTTCTTTGGTGTTTCCTGTACTGTTCTTTGGGCGGAGGGGAGTACTCCCATACGCGACGTGCCCGTCAGTACGGACTGTGACCGGTCCCGGGGCGTCGGCCCGTGGCGCGCAGCCCGTGCGCCCGGGTGGAAGAGACCTCCGGCAGCGACGACGCTGATCAGTAGCCGTAGCGAACTGCCGGAGGCGCAGTGGACGTTTCATGGACCCTCTGGGTGCTGACCATTCTTGGTCTGTCAGCCCTTATCGCCGTCGACTTCTTCATCGGGCGCAAACCCCATGACGTGACGACGAAGGAAGCCGGAATCTGGACGGTCGTCTGGATCGCGCTGGCCGCGCTCTTCGGGCTCGGTCTTCTGGTCTTCGGCGAGAGTCAGGCGTCGGGAGAGTTCTTCGCCGGCTTCATCACCGAGAAGTCGCTCAGTGTCGACAACCTCTTCGTCTTCGTCCTGATCATGGCGAAGTTCTCGGTCCCTTCCCACCTCCAGCAACGGGTACTGCTCGTCGGCGTGTTGATCGCGTTGGTGCTGCGGGCGGTCTTCATCGCCGCCGGTGCCGCCGTCATCGCCAACTTCTCGTGGGTCTTCTACATCTTCGGCGCGTTCTTGATCTACACCGCCTGGAAGCTCATCCAGGAGGCGCGGGCCGACGAGGAGGAAGAGGAGTTCGAGGAGAACCGGCTCCTCAAGTCGATCGAGCACCGCTTCGGAGTCGCCGACCGGTACCACGGCACCAAGCTCTTCATCCGTAACAACGGCAAGCGCGTCCTCACGCCGCTGATGGTCGTCATGCTCGCCATCGGCACCACGGATGTGCTGTTCGCCCTCGACTCCATCCCCGCGATCTTCGGCCTGACCCAGGACCCGTACATCGTCTTCACCGCCAACGCCTTCGCCCTGATGGGGCTGCGGCAGCTGTACTTCCTGATCGGCGGACTGCTGAAGAAGCTGGTCCACCTCAGCTACGGTCTCTCCGTCATCCTCGGCTTCATCGGGGTGAAGTTGGTGCTGCACGCGCTGCACGAGTCCGGCGTGCACGTGCCGGAGATCTCCATACCGGTCTCGCTCGGCGTCATCTGCGGCGTGCTGGTGGTCACCACGATCACCAGCCTCCTCGCCACCAGGAAGCAGGAGCGGGCCGAGGCGGACGAGTCCGCGGACAAGGGCGCCGGCATCGGCGCCTGACCGCACCGCCCGAACCGGCCCCGCCCGAGCGGCCGTCGCCGGGTCGGACGGGAACCGGCACCGGCCGGGGCGAGCAACTGTCCGTTGCCCGCCCCGGCCGGCGTTCGTACCGGGGAGTGCGCCCCGCGGCGGCTGCTACCAGCCGCGGGCGCGCCACTGCGGCAGCTGCTCGCGCTCGTCGCCGAGCGTGGTGTCGTGCCCGTGGCCCGGATAGACCCAGGTCTCGTCGGGCAGTGGCTCGAAGAGCTTGGTCTCCACGTCGTGGAGCAGGCTCGCGAAGGCCTCGGGGTCCTTGTGCGTGTTGCCCACCCCGCCCGGGAAGAGGCAGTCCCCGGTGAAGACGTGCGGGGCGCCGTGCGGGTCGTCGTAGATCAGTGCGATCGAGCCCGGGGTGTGACCGACGAGGTGGCGGGCGGTCAGGGTGACCTGGCCGACCCGGATCGTGCCGTTGTCGTCCACCAGGACATCCGTCGGGACCGGGATGCCCTCGGCGTCGTACCGCCCGGCGTACGTCCGCGCGCCGGTGGCCGCCACCACCTCGCCGAGCGCCTGCCAGTGGTCGCCGTGCCGGTGGGTGGTGACGACCGAGGCGATGCCGTCGTCACCGATCAGTCGCAGCAGGGTCGCGGCCTCGTTGGCCGCGTCGATCAGGAGCTGCTCGCCGGTGGCCCGGCACCGCAGCAGATAGGCGTTGTTGTTCATCGGGCCGACGGCGACCTTGGAGATCATCAGATCCGTCAACTCGTGTACGTCCGCACGCCCGCCGACCTTGACCGCTCCGCTGTACGTCATACATCTCAGCCTATAGCGGGGGCAGGACGGGAAGGTCGCCGCCTCCGACGCTCAGCGCCGAGCCGTCGCGCCGCCCGCAGAGCCAGCCGAGCAGCTCGGGGGCCGTGCCGCTGACCGTGACAGGACCACCCTGTGCGCCGCCGCCCGTCGTCCAGGACCGGCCCTCGTCGTCGGTCAGGGCCGTGGGCACGACATCGGGGTGCCCGCCGAACCGCTCGGCGAGGAACGCGATCTCCCGGCCCGTGAACTCCGCGGAAAGATCCTCCAGCTCGTAGCCGATTCCGAGGTCCACGTGGTGCAGCTCGATCTCGATGCGGCGGCGGAAGGGAATCCGGGAGGCCGAGTCGGTCACGCCGTTGCGCAGCGTGACCGTGCGGGACCAGTCGGCCGGGGCCGAGGCGGCGGCCACGAAACGGGCCGCGCTCTCGGCGAGGTCGGTCAGCTGCTCGGCCTTCGGGCGGGGCGCGCCGCGCTCGATGTCGCGGTCGCGGGTTTCGCTGTCTGCGTACATGGGACGGCCCTGGAGAACATTTACGAGCGCGTCGGCGTTACGAGAGAGGTGCGCAACGACATGGCCGCGGCTCCAGCCCGGCAGGCGCGACGGTTCGCGGAGTGCGGCGTCGTCCAGTTTCGCGGTGGCGCTGAGCAGTCGATCGGTCGCTGCACGTACGGCGTCCAGGTCAAGCGCGTGATCCATCATGAGGCCGAGCCTAGCCTCGCCACTCATTCGGGTGAAGGAGTCTGTGACCGTCCGTAAATCGAATGCGCGTGCTATACGCTCGGAGTTGAAAGCTTCGTACATCGCTGTGGCGCCCCCCATACCCTGGGACAGGGGCTCAGTTCCCCCGCTTCTCTCAAGAAAGGTGCGGACCGGCGTGGCCGACCGTCTCATCGTCCGTGGCGCTCGCGAGCACAACCTCAAGAACGTCTCGCTCGACCTCCCCCGCGACTCCCTCATCGTCTTCACCGGGCTTTCCGGGTCGGGTAAGTCGTCTCTCGCGTTCGACACGATTTTCGCCGAGGGGCAGCGGCGCTACGTGGAGTCCCTCTCCTCGTACGCCCGCCAGTTCCTCGGCCAGATGGACAAGCCGGACGTCGATTTCATCGAGGGCCTCTCGCCCGCCGTCTCCATCGACCAGAAGTCGACCTCGCGCAACCCGCGCTCGACGGTCGGCACCATCACCGAGGTCTACGACTACCTCCGGCTGCTCTTCGCCCGGATCGGCAAGCCGCACTGTCCCGAGTGCGGCCGGCCCATCTCGCGTCAGTCGCCCCAGGCCATCGTCGACAAGGTGCTCGGCCTTCCCGAAGGCAGCCGGTTCCAGGTGCTCTCGCCGCTGGTGCGCGAGCGCAAGGGCGAGTTCGTCGACCTCTTCGCCGATCTGCAGACCAAGGGGTACAGCAGGGCCCGGGTCGACGGCCGGACGATCCAGCTCGCCGAGCCTCCCCAGCTGAAGAAGCAGGAGAAGCACACCATCGAGGTGGTCATCGACCGTCTCACGGTGAAGGACAGCGCCAAGCGCCGGCTGACCGACTCGGTCGAGACCGCGCTCGGCCTCTCCGGCGGCATGGTCGTGCTCGACTTCGTCGACCTCCCCGAGGACGACCCCGAGCGTGAGCGGATGTACTCCGAGCACCTCTACTGCCCGTACGACGACCTCTCCTTCGAGGAGCTGGAGCCGCGCTCCTTCTCCTTCAACTCGCCCTTCGGCGCCTGCCCCGACTGCACGGGCATCGGCACGCGGATGGAGGTCGACCCGGAGCTGATCGTCCCCGACGAGGAGAAGTCGCTCGACGAGGGCGCGATCCACCCCTGGTCGCACGGCCACATCAAGGAGTACTTCGGCCGACAGATCAACGCGCTCGCCGAAGCACTCGGATTCCGTACGGACATCCCGTGGGCCGGGCTGCCGCAGCGAGCCAAGAAGGCCCTGCTCTTCGGCCACAAGATCCAGACCGAGGTCCGCTACCGCAACCGCTACGGGCGCGAGCGTGCCTACACCACCCCCGCCTTCGAGGGCGCGGTGCAGTACGTGAAGCGTCGGCACTCCGAAGCCGAGAGCGACTCCAGCCGGGAGCGCTTCGAGGGGTACATGCGTGAGGTGCACTGCCCGACCTGTGAGGGCACCCGGCTCAAGCCGATCGTCCTCGCGGTCACGGTGATGGAGAAGTCCATCGCCGAGGTGTCCGCGATGTCGATCAGCGAGTGCGCCGAATTCCTCGGCCGGCTGACGCTGAACGCCCGCGACAAGAAGATCGCCGAGCGGGTGCTGAAGGAGGTCAACGAGCGGCTGAGGTTCCTGGTCGACGTCGGTCTCGACTACCTCTCGCTGAACCGCGCGGCAGGCACGCTGTCCGGCGGCGAGGCCCAGCGCATCCGGCTCGCGACCCAGATCGGCTCCGGCCTGGTCGGCGTGCTCTACGTGCTGGACGAGCCGTCCATCGGTCTGCACCAGCGGGACAACCACCGGCTGATCGAGACCCTGATCCGGCTCCGCGACATGGGCAACACCCTCATCGTCGTCGAGCACGACGAGGACACCATCAAGATCGCCGACTGGGTCGTCGACATCGGCCCCGGCGCGGGCGAGCACGGCGGGAAGGTGGTCCACTCCGGATCGCTCGCGGAACTGCTGGGCAACGAGGAGTCGATCACCGGTCAGTATCTGACCGGCAAGAAGGCGATCACGATGCCGGACATCCGGCGCCCCGTCGACCCGTCGCGCAGGCTCACGGTGCACGGCGCCCGGGAGAACAACCTCCAGGACATCGACGTCTCCTTCCCGCTCGGCGTGCTCACGGCCGTCACCGGTGTCTCGGGCTCCGGAAAGTCGACGCTGGTCAACGACATCCTCTACACCCACCTGGCACGCGAACTGAACGGCGCCAAGTCGGTCCCCGGCCGGCACACCAGGGTCGACGGGGACGACCAGGTCGACAAGGTGGTGCACGTCGACCAGTCGCCGATCGGCCGTACACCCCGGTCCAACCCGGCCACGTACACCGGCGTCTTCGACCACGTCCGCAAGCTGTTCGCGGAGACGATGGAGGCGAAGGTGCGCGGCTATCTGCCGGGCCGCTTCTCCTTCAACGTCAAGGGCGGGCGCTGCGAGAACTGCTCCGGCGACGGCACCATCAAGATCGAGATGAACTTCCTGCCGGATGTGTACGTCCCGTGCGAGGTCTGCCACGGAGCGCGCTACAACCGGGAGACCCTGGAGGTCCACTACAAGGGCAGGTCCATCGCCGAGGTGCTGGACATGCCGATCGAGGAGGGCCTGGAGTTCTTCGAGTCCGTCCCCACGATCGCCCGCCACCTGCGCACGCTTCATGAGGTCGGCCTCGGATACGTGCGGCTCGGCCAGTCCGCGCCGACGCTCTCCGGCGGCGAGGCCCAGCGCGTGAAGCTCGCGAGCGAGTTGCAGAAGCGCTCCACCGGCCGCACGGTCTACGTTCTGGACGAGCCCACCACGGGTCTGCACTTCGAGGACATCAGCAAGCTCATCAAGGTGCTGTCCGGGCTGGTCGACAAGGGCAACTCGGTGATCGTCATCGAGCACAACCTCGATGTGATCAAGACCGCGGACTGGGTCATCGACATGGGCCCCGAAGGGGGCAACGGCGGCGGTCTGGTCGTCGCCGAGGGCACGCCGGAGCAGGTCGCCGGGGTGCCGGCCAGCCACACCGGCAAGTTCCTCCAGGACATCCTGGATCCGGACCGAGTGAGCGAGGCATCGGTGCCCGCGGCACGCAAGCCCGTGCGGAAGGTGGCCGCGAAGAAGGCGGTCGCCGCGAAGTCGGCCCCCGCCAGGAAGACGGCCACGGCCAGGACGAGCGCGGGCCAGGCCGCCAAGTCGGCCACGGCCAGGACCGCCAAGACAGCTGCGGCGAAGAAGCCCGCGGCGAAGAAGGCGACGCGCGCGCGCAAGGTCTGACGACCCCGTGCCGCGGCGGCGGCACCCGGAACCGGGTGCCGCCGCTTCTGCCGGTACGGCGCCTCGGGCCCGGGGCGGCCCTGTCGCCGCCCGCCTCGGCCCCGGGCGGCCTCTGCCGCCGCATGCCTCGGCACGGCTGAGCGACGCTCCCGCAAGGTCCGGCGAGACCTCGCTCGCACAGGCTCCGTGCCCCCGTCCGCGTGGGCTGCCACACGTGCCCGTCCGTGAGGGCCCCGGCGGCGTCGTGGCCCGGAGGTGTCCGCCCCCGAGTCCCTGGCTCCTGACCAGGGACAATCGGACTTGGGCGGCCCGGCCACGGACCCTGCGTTCTCCGCCGGTATCGTCGGTTCTGTCACCGATGGCTCCGACACCCCCGGTACCCCTGGTACCGCCGGTGTCTCAGTGGCCCCCGATGCCCCTCTGCGACCCTCGCCCCTCCGACCAGTGGAGACCGCATGCCCGGCCAGCCCGCCGCCCGCCGTACCGTGCTGAAGGGCGCCGCGCTCGCCGGCGTCGCCGGGCTGGGCGTGGCCGCCTGCTCGACCGACTCGAAGCTCGGTCATGCCCAGACCCCGACGCCCACCGCCCCTGTCGAGCTCGGTGCCGCGGACGAGGTTCCGGTCGGCGCGTCCAAGCTCTACCGCGACCAGCGGGTCATCGTCACCTGCCCGGCCAAGGGCCAGTACAAGGCGTTCAGCGCCCAGTGCACCCACGCGGGCTGCCTGCTGGACAAGGTCGAGGACAACGTGGGGAACTGCCCCTGCCACGGCAGCCGCTTCGACACCACGACCGGCAAGGCGATGCAGGGCCCGGCGACCGCGCCGCTGCCCGCGGTACCGGTCAGGGTCGAGGGCGGAAAGCTCGTCGCGGGCCCCGACGCCTGACACCCTGCCCGGGACGGGCCGCACTCCTGCCGGGCAGGCCGCACTGTCACTGCCCGCAAGTAGGGTGGTACGCATGGCAGACCCCTCCAGCTACCGCCCCAAGCCGGGACAGATCCCCGACTCCCCGGGGGTCTACAAATTCCGCGACGAACACCGCCGGGTGATCTACGTCGGAAAGGCCAAGAACCTGCGCCAGCGCCTGGCCAACTACTTCCAGGACCTGGCCTCGCTCCACCCGCGCACGCGCACGATGGTCACGACGGCCGCCTCGGTGGAGTGGACCGTGGTCTCCACGGAGGTCGAGGCGCTCCAGCTGGAGTATTCCTGGATCAAGGAGTTCGACCCCCGGTTCAACGTCAAGTACCGCGACGACAAGAGCTATCCGTATCTCGCCGTCACGCTCAACGAGGAGTTCCCGCGGGTCCAGGTCATGCGCGGAGCCAAGAAGAAAGGCGTGCGCTACTTCGGGCCGTACGGGCACGCCTGGGCGATCCGCGAGACGGTCGACCTGATGCTCCGGGTCTTTCCGGTGCGTACCTGCTCCGCCGGAGTCTTCAAGAACGCCGCCAGGACCGGCCGCCCGTGCCTCCTCGGCTACATCGGCAAGTGCTCGGCCCCCTGCGTCGGCCGCGTCACCCCCGAGGAGCACCGCGAACTGGCGGTCGACTTCTGCGACTTCATGGCCGGCCGCACCGGCACGTACATCCGCCGCCTGGAGAAGGACATGGTGGCGGCGGCCGAGGAGATGGAGTACGAGCGGGCGGCCCGGCTCCGTGACGACGTGGAGGCCCTCAAGCGGGCCATGGAGAAGAGCGCCGTCGTTCTCGCCGACGCCACCGACGCCGACCTCGTCGCGGTCGCCGAGGACGAACTCGAAGCCGCCGTCCAGATCTTCCACGTGCGCGGCGGCCGGGTGCGCGGCCAGCGCGGCTGGGTCACCGACAAGGTCGAGAACGTCGACACCTCGGGTCTGGTCGAGCACGCCCTGCAACAGCTGTACGGCGAGGAGACGGGCGACTCCGTTCCCAAGGAGGTCCTCGTCCCGGCCCTTCCCGAGGACCCCGACGCGGTCTCCCAGTGGCTCGCCGACCGCCGGGGCTCCCATGTCAGCCTGCGCATCCCGCAGCGCGGCGACAAGAAGGACCTGATGACGACGGTCCAGCGCAATGCCCAGCAGGCCCTGGGACTGCACAAGACCAAGCGCGCCTCCGATCTCACGACCCGCTCCCGAGCCCTGGAGGAGATCGCCGACGCACTCGGCCTCGACACGGCTCCGCTGCGTATCGAGTGCTTCGACATCTCGCATCTTCAGGGCGACGACGTGGTCGCTTCCATGGTCGTCTTCGAGGACGGGCTGGCCCGCAAGAGCGAGTACCGCCGCTTCCAGATCAAGGGCTTCGAGGGCCAGGACGACGTCCGGTCCATGCACGAGGTGATCGGCCGCCGCTTCAAGAGGTACCTCCAGGAGAAGGAACGGACGGGGGAGTGGGAGGAGACCCCCGCGCCCACGGGCCCCGTCCCGGCACCGCACACCGCCCTGTCGGCGCGGAACGGCCGGACGGCCCCGGTCAGCGGTACGCCCGACCATCCCGCCGAGGCAGCCGCCGCCCCGTCGGGCACCGCCTCCGCCCGGTCCGACGCGGCGCCCGTCCGGTCCGCCGCCGTCGATCCGGACAATGAGCCCCGTGAGGACGACGGCCGTCCCAAGCGGTTCGCCTATCCGCCGCAGCTCGTGGTCGTCGACGGCGGTCAGCCACAGGTCGCCGCGGCCAAGCGCGCACTCGACGAACTCGGGATCGACGACATCGCCGTCTGCGGCCTCGCCAAGCGCCTCGAAGAGGTCTGGCTGCCCGAGGACGACGACCCCGTCGTCCTGCCCCGCTCCAGCGAGGGCCTCTACCTCCTCCAGCGCGTCCGTGACGAGGCCCACCGCTTCGCGATCACCTATCAGCGCGCCAAACGGGCCAAGCGCATCCGTTCCAGCCCCCTGGATGCCGTGCCCGGCCTCGGAGAAACCCGCAAACAGGCGTTGATCAAGCATTTCGGCTCCGTGAAGAAGCTGAAGCAGGCGACAATCGACGAGATCTGCGAAGTTCCGGGGATAGGCCGCAGAACGGCGGAATCCGTGGCTGTCGCCCTGGCCTCGGCCGCCCCGGCCCTGCCTGCCGTGAACACGGCGACAGGAGAGATCATTGAAGATGACGACGGGGGCAGCACCGCATGACTGAGCACGAGCACGAACGAGAAGTCGGGCACGAACGAGAAGTCGAGCACGACAGCACCGACCGAGCAGACGGAGCGGGACACGTGAGTACGGGCACCACGACCGACACGGGCGACGGGAGTACGACCATCCCCGAGCTGGTGATCATCTCGGGGATGTCGGGCGCCGGGCGCAGCACCGCGGCCAAGTGCCTGGAGGACCTCGGCTGGTTCGTCGTCGACAACCTGCCACCCGCCCTGATCCCCACCATGGTCGAGCTCGGCGCGCGCTCGCAGGGCAACGTGGCCCGGATCGCCGTCGTCGTCGACGTGCGGGGCCGCCGCTTCTTCGACAACCTCCGCGAGTCCCTCGCCGACCTGGAGACGAAGCACGTCACCCGGCGCATCGTGTTCCTGGAGTCCTCCGACGACGCCCTGGTCCGCCGCTTCGAGTCCGTCCGGCGCCCGCACCCGCTCCAGGGCGACGGCCGCATCGTCGACGGCATCGCCGCCGAGCGCGACCTGCTGCGCGAGCTGCGCGGCGACGCCGATCTGGTGATCGACACCTCCAGCCTCAACGTGCACGAACTGCGCGCCAAGATGGACGCCCAGTTCGCCGGCGACGAGGAGCCGGAGCTGCGCGCCACGGTGATGTCGTTCGGCTTCAAGTACGGTCTGCCGGTCGACGCCGACCTCGTGGTCGACTGCCGCTTCCTGCCCAACCCGCACTGGGTCCCCGAGCTGCGCCCCTTCACCGGGCTGAACGAAGAGGTCTCCGCCTACGTCTTCGACCAGCCGGGCGCCAAGGAATTCCTCAACCAGTACACGGAACTGCTCCAGCTCATCGCCGCCGGATACCGACGCGAGGGCAAGCGCTACGTGACCATCGCCGTCGGCTGCACGGGCGGCAAGCACCGCTCGGTCGCCATGTCCGAGAAGCTCGCGGCCAGACTCGGGACCGAGGGCATCGAGACCGTCATCGTCCACCGGGACATGGGGCGCGAGTGACCAGCCGCAATCTGCGCCTGCGGCGGCTGCGCAGAGCCACCTCCGCGCTCCCCGGCCGCAAGCGCGGCACACAGCCCAAGGTCGTCGCCCTCGGCGGCGGCATGGGGCTGTCCGCATCGCTCGCGGCGCTCCGCCGGATCACCGGCGATCTCACAGCCGTGGTCACCGTGGCGGACGACGGCGGCTCCAGCGGCAGGCTCCGCGAGGAGCTCGGCGTGCTGCCGCCCGGCGACCTGCGCAAGGCGCTCGCCGCCCTGTGCGGTGACGACGACTGGGGCCAGACCTGGGCCCGGGTCATCCAGCACCGGTTCCAGTCCAAGGGCGATCTGCACGAGCACGCGGTCGGCAATGTGCTGATCGTCGCCCTGTGGGAGCAGCTCGGGGACCACGTCCAGGCCCTGGACCTGGTCGGCAAGCTGCTCGGGGCGCACGGCCGGGTGCTGCCCATGTCCGCCGTGCCCCTGGAGCTCCAGGCGCTCGTACGGGGACACGACCCGGCCCGCCCGGACGAGGTCGACACGGTGCGCGGCCAGGCCACCGTGGCGCTCACGCCGGGCGAGGTGCAGTCCGTCCACCTCGTCCCGCACGACCCGCCGGCCGTCCCCGAGGCCGTCGCCGCCGTCCTGGACGCCGACTGGGTGGTGCTCGGCCCGGGGTCCTGGTTCTCCTCCGTGATCCCGCACCTGCTCGTCCCGGACCTGCTCGACGCACTCGTCGAGACCAAGGCCCGCAAGGTCCTCTCGCTCAACCTCGCACCGCAACCCGGCGAAACTGATGGCTTCTCTCCGCAGCGTCATTTGGAGGTTTTGGGACGACACGCCCCTAAACTCGCCATGGACGTGGTGTTGGCCGACGAAGCCGCCGTGCCCGATCGTGAGTCCCTCGCCGATGCCGCCAAGCGGCTCGGTGCCGCGGTCGAGCTGGCGCCGGTGGCCTCACCCGACGGCGTTCCGATCCATGATCCGGAGCTGTTGGCCGCCGCGTACGACCGTATTTTTCGGATGCATGGAAGGATCGGCCCATGGCGATGACGCCGGCGGTGAAGGACGAAATCTCTCGGCTTCCCGTGACCCGGACCTGCTGCAGGAAGGCAGAAGTCTCGGCGATCCTCCGGTTCGCCGGTGGGCTGCACCTGGTGAGCGGCCGCATCGTGATCGAGGCGGAGCTGGACACCGCGATGGCGGCGCGCCGGCTGAAGCGGGACATTCTCGAAATCTTCGGGCACAGCTCGGAGCTGATCGTGATGGCTCCCGGCGGGCTGCGGCGCGGCTCCCGCTATGTCGTACGGGTGGTGGCGGGCGGTGATCAGCTGGCCCGCCAGACCGGCCTGGTCGACGGCCGCGGCCGTCCCATCCGCGGCCTGCCCCCGCAAGTGGTCTCGGGGGCCACCTGCGATGCCGAGGCCGCCTGGCGCGGGGCGTTCCTGGCCCATGGCTCGCTCACCGAGCCGGGCCGCTCGTCCTCGCTGGAGGTGACCTGCCCGGGCCCGGAGGCGGCGCTCGCGCTGGTCGGCGCGGCCCGCAGGCTCTCCATCGCCGCGAAGGCCCGCGAGGTACGCGGGGTGGACCGGGTCGTCGTCCGCGACGGCGACGCGATCGGGGCCCTCCTGACCCGGCTCGGCGCCCACGAGTCGGTGCTGGCCTGGGAGGAGCGGCGGATGCGCCGCGAGGTCCGCGCCACCGCCAACCGGCTCGCCAACTTCGACGACGCCAACCTGCGCCGTTCCGCGCGGGCCGCGGTCGCCGCGGGTGCCCGGGTCGGGCGCGCGCTGGAAATCCTCGGCGAGGAGGTGCCCGAGCACCTTGCCGCGGCCGGACGGCTGCGCATGGAGCACAAGCAGGCCTCCCTGGAGGAGCTGGGCGCGCTCGCCGACCCGCCGCTGACCAAGGACGCGGTCGCCGGCCGGATCCGCCGGCTGCTGGCCATGGCCGACAAGCGGGCCCAGGACCTGGGTATCCCGGGAACGGAATCGACGCTCAGTGAAGAGCTCGCGGACGGCCTGGTGGGCTGACCCGCGAAGGTCACGGAATCGGCCGGATCGGGAACGCGCGGCATTTACAGCGTTGTTGACGCTCCGTAATCATCGCCGCGTGGACGGCCAGGTATCCGGAGGCCCGTACTCCTACCGAGGAGTACGGGCCTTTGCGGTCCTTACGGCCCCGCTCGATGTCACCCGGCGGCCGTCGGAGAGGTAGGGTCGGAGGCGGTCGGGGACATCCCATACAACTCGCCGGCGTCGAAACCCGGCGTACCTAACGAGGAGATCGGTTCGTGACGATCCGCGTAGGCATCAACGGCTTTGGCCGCATCGGTCGTAACTACTTCCGCGCGCTGCTGGAGCAGGGTGCGGACATCGAGATCGTGGCTGTCAACGACCTGGGTGACACTGCGACCACGGCGCACCTCCTGAAGTACGACACCATTCTGGGTCGTCTGAAGGCCGAGGTGAGCCACACCGCCGACAGCATCACCGTTGACGGCCACACCATCAAGGTGCTCTCCGAGCGCAACCCGGCCGACATCCCCTGGGGTGAGCTGGGCGTCGACATCGTCATCGAGTCGACCGGCATCTTCACCAAGAAGGCCGACGCCGAGAAGCACATCGCGGGTGGCGCGAAGAAGGTCCTCATCTCGGCCCCGGCCAAGAACGAGGACATCACCATCGTGATGGGCGTCAACGAGGACAAGTACGACGCGGCCAACCACCACGTCATCTCCAACGCCTCCTGCACCACCAACTGCGTCGCCCCGATGGCCAAGGTTCTGGACGAGAACTTCGGCATCGTCAAGGGCCTCATGACGACGGTCCACGCGTACACGAACGACCAGCGCATCCTGGACTTCCCGCACTCCGACCTGCGTCGCGCCCGCGCCGCCGCGGAGAACATCATCCCGACCACGACCGGTGCCGCCAAGGCCACCGCCCTGGTGCTCCCGCAGCTCAAGGGCAAGCTGGACGGCATGGCCATGCGTGTCCCGGTCCCGACCGGTTCGGTCACCGACCTGGTCATCACGCTGGAGCGCGAGGTCACCCGCGACGAGGTCAACGCCGCCTTCCAGAAGGCCGCCGAGGAAGGCCCGCTCAAGGGCAAGCTGGTCTACACCGAGGACCCGATCGTGTCCTCGGACATCGTCTCGGACCCGGCGTCCTGCACCTTCGACTCGCTGCTCACCATGGCAGAGGGTTCGCAGGTCAAGGTCATCGGCTGGTACGACAACGAGTGGGGCTACTCCAACCGCCTCGTCGACCTGACCGTCTTCGTCGGCAGTCGGCTCTGACCTTCGGATCGGCAGGCACCTCGATGTGAGCACGGGGCTCGAACAGCGCAACGCCGCGCCGTTCGAGCCTCGTTGCATGCTCTCTCGTCCTCCCAAGGAGTCCAGCAAGATGAAGACGATCGACGAACTTCTCGCCGAAGGGGTCACCGGCAAGCGCGTATTCGTCCGCGCCGACCTCAACGTGCCCCTGAGCGGCACCACCATCACCGACGACGGCCGCATCCGAGCCGTCCAGCCGACCGTGGAGAAACTCGCCGCGGCCGGTGCGCGGGTCATCGTCGCCTCGCACCTGGGCCGCCCCAAGGGCGCCCCGGACCCCGCCTTCTCCCTGGCGCCCGCCGCGGCCCGTCTCGGTGAGCTGATCGGGGCCGACGTGGCCTTCGCGACCGACACCGTCGGCGAGTCCGCCCGGGCCACGGTCGCCGCGCTCGCCGACGGCAAGGTCGCCGTCATCGAGAACCTGCGCTTCAACCCCGGTGAGACGTCGAAGGACGACGCCGAGCGCGGTGCCTTCGCCGACCGGCTCGCCGAGCTCGCCGATGTGTACGTCGGCGACGGCTTCGGAGCCGTCCACCGCAAGCACGCCTCGGTCTTCGACCTCCCGGCCAGGCTGCCGCACGCCGCCGGTGACCTGATCGCCACCGAGGTCGGCGTCCTGAAGAAGCTCACCGAGAACGTCGAGCGCCCGTACGTCGTCGTGCTCGGCGGCTCCAAGGTCTCCGACAAGCTCGGCGTCATCGACCACCTGCTGGAGCGCGCCGACCGCATCCTCATCGGCGGCGGCATGGCGTACACCTTCCTCAAGGCCCAAGGCCACGAGGTCGGCAGTTCCCTCCTCCAGGAGGACCAGATCCCGGCGGTGCTCGACTACCTGAGGCGCGCCGAGGAGAAGGGCGTGGAGTTCGTGCTCCCCGTCGACGTCGTGGTCTCCGCGCAGTTCCCGGACCTCAAGGCCAAGGCCCCGACCGAGCACCGCACCGTGCCCGCGGACGCCATCCCGGCCGGTTTCATCGGCCTGGACAACGGCCCCGAGACCAACAAGCTGTACGCCTCGAAGCTCGCCGACGCCGCCACCGTCTTCTGGAACGGCCCGATGGGCGTCTTCGAGCACCCCGACTACGCCGAGGGCACCCGTGCCGTCGCGCAGGCCCTCGTCGACTCCTCGGGCTTCAGCGTCGTCGGCGGCGGAGACTCCGCCGCGGCCGTCCGCATCCTGGGCTTCGACGAAAACGCATTCGGACACATCTCGACCGGTGGCGGCGCCAGCCTCGAATACCTTGAGGGCAAGACGCTTCCCGGCCTCGCCGCACTGGAGGACTGACCTTTCATGACCACCCGCACCCCGCTGATGGCGGGCAACTGGAAGATGAACCTCAACCACCTTGAGGCCATCGCGCACGTCCAGAAGCTCGCTTTCGCCCTGGCCGACAAGGACTACGACGCCGTCGAGGTCGTCGTCCTGCCGCCCTTCACCGACCTGCGCTCCGTGCAGACCCTGGTGGACGGCGACAAACTGAAGATCAAGTACGGCGCCCAGGACATCTCGGCGCACGACTCCGGCGCGTACACCGGTGAGATCTCCGGACCGATGCTCGCCAAGCTGAAGTGCAGCTATGTCGCCGTCGGTCACAGCGAGCGCCGCCAGTACCACGGCGAGACCGACGAGGTCTGCAACGCCAAGGTGAAGGCCGCGTTCACGTACGGCCTGACCCCGATCCTCTGCGTCGGCGAAGAGCTGGACGTCCGGGAAGCGGGCAACCACGTGGCGCACACGCTCGCGCAGGTCGACGGCGGTCTCAAGGACGTCCCCGCCGATCAGGCCGAGTCGATCGTGATCGCGTACGAGCCGGTCTGGGCCATCGGGACCGGCAAGGTCTGCGGAGCCGACGACGCCCAGGAGGTCTGCGGGGCGATCCGCAGCCGCCTCGCCGAGCTGTACTCGCAGGACGTCGCCGACGCGGTCCGTATCCAGTACGGCGGCTCGGTGAAGTCCGGGAACGTCGCCGAGATCATGTCGAAGCCCGATGTGGACGGCGCGCTGGTCGGCGGCGCCGCACTCGACGCGGACGAGTTCGTCAAGATCGTCCGCTTCCGCGACCAGTGAGTATGCGGTAGCGCGGATCCGTCGTACCCTTGCGGGGGCCGAGGAGGGCACAGCCTCCCGGCCTCCGCTGTTCGCAATGCAGTCCAGAGAATTCCGGAAAGTAGGGACCAGCCGTGATTTTGGCGTTCGAGATCGCCCTGATCGTCTTCAGCCTGCTGCTGATGCTGCTGGTGCTGTTGCACAAGGGAAAGGGCGGCGGCCTCTCCGACATGTTCGGCGGTGGCATGCAGTCGTCCGTGGGCGGCTCGTCGGTCGCCGAGCGGAACCTCGACCGGATCACCGTGTTCATCGGCCTGGCCTGGTTCGCGTGCATTGTGGTGCTTGGTCTGCTCATCAAGCTGGACAGCTGACCCGTCGTACGCGATTCCCGGTGAGGGTGTAACTCCTTTCACTGGACGCGCGTTGGGCCTTACGTAGACTGGGGCATCTTCGAGCACCATCACGCAGGGAGTTACGACCGTGGCAAGTGGCAACGCGATCCGGGGAAGCCGGGTCGGAGCGGGGCCGATGGGGGAGGCCGAGCGGGGCGAGTCCGCGCCGCGCCTCCGCATCTCCTTCTGGTGCTCGAACGGGCACGAGACGCAGCCGAGCTTCGCCAGTGACGCACAGGTACCGGAGACTTGGGACTGCCCGCGCTGTGGCTTCCCGGCCGGCCAGGACCGGGACAGTCCGCCGGACCCGCCGCGCACGGAACCGTACAAGACGCACCTCGCGTACGTGCGAGAGCGGCGCAGCGACGCGGACGGTGAGGCCATCCTCGCCGAGGCCCTGGCAAAACTCCGGGGCGAAATCTGAAAGTTCACCGGCCGGGCACCCACAGGGTGTCCGGCCGGAGTGCTTTTGTCGTGCCGCAGCCCGCCCTTGTCCCGTCAGCCCCGCTGATCAATTAAGTTGGGAGGGCAGCGGGGCATCTGCAGGCACGAGAAGAAGTGGGCTGAAATCCGGGATGAACACACCAAGCCGAACCAGGCTCAACCAGACGCCCGAATGGACCGCTCTGGGCAAGCACCGCGAGCAGCTCGGGGCGACCCATCTGCGGCAGCTCTTCGCGGACGACCCGGAGCGTGGCACCGGATACACCCTCCGGGTCGGCGATCTGTACGTCGACTACTCCAAGCACCTGGTCACCGACGAGACGCTCCGGCTCCTGCGCGAACTCGCCGGGGCCACCGGCGTGGCCGAGCTGCGCGACGCGATGTTCCGCGGCGAGAAGATCAACACCACTGAGGACCGCGCCGTCCTGCACACCGCGCTGCGTGCCCCGCGCGACGCGGTGATCGAGGTCGACGGCGAGAACGTGGTACCCGCCGTGCACGCCGTGCTCGACAAGATGGCGGCCTTCTCCGACCGCATCAGGTCGGGGGAGTGGACCGGCCACACCGGCAGGCGCATCAAGAACATCGTCAACGTCGGCATCGGCGGCTCCGACCTCGGTCCCGCCATGGCGTACGAGGTGCTGCGCTCCTTCACGGACCGCTCGCTCACCGTCCGCTTCGTGTCGAACGTCGACGGCGCCGACCTCCACGAGGCCGTGCGTGATCTCGACCCGGCCGAGACGCTCTTCATCATCGCGTCGAAGACCTTCACCACGATCGAGACCATCACCAACGCCACCTCCGCCCGCAACTGGCTGCTGACCGGTCTGAAGGCCGACCGGGACGCGGTCGCCAAGCACTTCGTGGCCCTGTCCACGAACGCCGAGAAGGTCGCGGACTTCGGCATCGACACCGCCAACATGTTCGAGTTCTGGGACTGGGTCGGCGGCCGCTACTCCTACGACTCCGCCATCGGTCTCTCGCTGATGATCGCCATCGGCCCGGACCGTTTCCGCGAGATGCTCGACGGCTTCCATCTCGTCGACGAGCACTTCCGCACCGCCCCCGCCGAGGACAACGCCCCGCTGCTGCTGGGCCTGTTGGGCGTCTGGTACGGCGCGTTCTTCGACGCGCAGTCGCATGCCGTGCTGCCCTACAGCCACTATCTCTCCAAGTTCACCGCGTACTTGCAGCAGCTGGACATGGAGTCCAACGGCAAATCCGTGGACCGGCAGGGCAATCCGGTCGACTGGCAGACCGGCCCGGTCGTCTGGGGCACCCCCGGCACCAATGGCCAGCACGCCTATTACCAGCTGATCCACCAGGGCACCAAGATCATCCCGGCCGACTTCATCGGCTTCGCCGAGCCCGTCGCCGATCTGCTGCCCGGTCTGGTCGCCCAGCACGACCTGCTGATGGCCAACTTCTTCGCCCAGACCCAGGCACTGGCCTTCGGCAAGACGCCGGACGAGGTCCGCGCCGAGGGCGTCGCCGAAGATCTGGTGCCGCACAAGACCTTCCGCGGCAACCACCCGACGACGACGATCCTCGCCGACCGGCTGACCCCGTCCGTCCTCGGCCAGCTGATCGCCCTCTACGAGCACAAGGTCTTCGTGCAGGGCGCCATCTGGAACATCGACTCCTTCGACCAGTGGGGTGTCGAACTCGGCAAGGTCCTCGCCAAGAAGATCGAGCCGGTGCTGACCGGGACGTCGGCCTCCGCAGCCGCCGGGGAGGAGCGAGGCGGGCAACTGGACAGCTCGACCGCCGCGCTCGTCCGGACCTACCGCGCCCGCAGGGGGCGCTGAGCCGGTGACCGGGGGGAAGCGGACGGTACGACTGAGGCCGCCGAGCAACACACTGGACCCGAGAGCCGTCGCCTGGTGGCGGGCCCAGTGGCTGCTGCTCACCGCGGTGCCGGTGGCCGTGGCGGCCGTGCTGGGCGCGCTCATCGGGCCCGCCCGGTACTGGCTGCTGCTGTCCGCCGCGGTCCTCGCGATCGTCGGCGTCGGCTGCGCCGTCCTCTTCCCCCTCTGGTGGTACCGCACCCATCGCTGGGAGGTCACCGACGAAGCGGTGTACGTCAGGACCGGCGTCATCCGGCAGGAGTGGCGGATCGCCCCGATGTCCCGGATCCAGACCGTGGACACCGTGCGCGGCCCGCTCGAACAGCTCTACCGGCTCGCCACGGTCACCGTGACCACCGCATCCGCCAAGGGCGCGGTACGGATCGAGGGACTGGACCACGAACGGGCGGCCGAGCTGGCCGAGCGGCTGACCCGGATCACCCAGGACACACCCGGGGACGCCACATGAGCCCCGGGGCGACCCTCTCCCCGGACGCCGAGGACCGGGGCAGTGGCACCGGCCCCGAGGCGGACAGCACCGCCGACTGGCGGCGGCTGGACCGGCGTACGGTCCTGCTCAGCGCCCTCCTCACGGCCGGAGTGGTGGCAGGTGCGGCGGTGCCCACCACGCTCGGCCTCTCCGGCCGGCTCGGGCTCGGGCAGGCGGCCGGCTGGGTGCTGGCGGGCGCGCTGGTACTGATCGGCTGCGCCGCGTCCGGCGACTACGTGCGGTGGCGCCGCACCCGCTACCGCATCGGCGCCGAACGGGTCGAGCTCCACACCGGACTCCTGCTGGTCAGGAAACGCTCACTGACCCGCGAGCGCATCCGCAGCGTCGACCTCACCGCCCATCCGCTGCAACGGGTCCTCGGCCTGGTCACCGTCCGCATCGGGACCGGCGAGCACTCCGGCAACGACGCCACCCTGGAACTCGACCCCGTCCCCGGGGCCGAGGGCGAACGGCTCCGTCGCGAACTGCTGGAACGCACCGTCACCGCTACCCCGGGCACCCATCGCGAGGGGCAGCTCGCCGTCCTCGACCCGCGCTGGATCCGCTACGCACCGGTCTCGTTCGTCGCCCCCGCCCTCGGCGGTGCGGCGGCCGGAGCGCTGATGCAGGTCAGCGACTGGTTCGGCGCTCAGGGACAGGTGATCCGCTGGATGAGCGACCGGTTCCGGGACTCCTCGCCGGCCGCCGTGATCGCGATTCTCGTCGTCGCGGCGACGGCCGCCGGCGTCGTCGGCGCGCTCGGCCTGTGGGTCGAGATGTGGTGGGGCTACCGGCTGGAGCGCGAACCCGGCGGCACCCTGCGCATCCGGCGCGGCCTGCTGACCTCCCGATCCGTCTCCGTAGAGGAGCGGCGACTGCGCGGCGTCGACCTCGTCGAACCGTTCGGCATCCGGCTGTTCGGCGCCGCCCGGGTCGACGCGATCACCACCGGACTGGCCAAGGACGACGAGGAACAGCACGGCGACCACAACACCCTGCTGCCCGCCGTGCCCAGACCCGTCGCCGACACGGTGGCCGCCGACGTCCTGCGCGAGGCCGTGTCCCCGACCGGCGCCACGCTGACGCGGCACCCGCCCGCGGCCCGCGGCCGACGGCTGCGCCGGGCGCTCTGGGCCGTCGCCGTGCCCGTGTCCGTCCAGGTCCTCCTGGGCGCGCTGCTCACCCCCGTCCTGCTCTGGACCGCGCTCGCCTGCGCCGTCGTGGGGCTGCCTGTCGCGCTGTTCCTCGCCCGGGACGCGTACCAGGGCCTCGGGCACACCGTCAGCGGCGACTACCTGGTGGTCCGGTCCGGCACGGTCCGGCGCTCGACCGCCGCGCTGGAACGGGCCGGCGTCATCGGATGGACGGTCCGGCAGACGTACTTCCAGCGCCGGTCCGGGGTCCTGAGCATCACCGCGACGACGGCCGCCGGTGCGGGCGCGTACACCGCGTACGACGCGGATGCGGACGAGGGCCTCGACTTCGCCTCCGTGGCGGTCCCCGGCCTGCTGGAGCCCTTCCTGGAGCGCACCCCGCGAGGCCGGTGACGGCGACGGTCAGCCGTGCGTCGTCTCGATGTCGCCGAACCTGTCGCCCCGGTCATGCCGCGGGCCCGGTCCGCTCCGAAGAGCGCCCCGGGCCCGCGGGCCACGCCACTGACGACCGTTCAGGGAGAGGCCGGCGGATACAGGCCCCGCGGCAGCCGCGAGGCCGCCGCCGCGTCCAGCAGCCACAGCGTGCGGCTGCGCCCGTACGCACCGGCCGCCGGGGCCTGGATCTCCCCGGCCCCCGAGAGCGCGATCTCCGCGGCCTCCGCCTTGTCCTCGCCCGCGGCGAGCAGCCACACCTCGCGCGCCGCCCGGATCGCGGGCAGCGTGAGCGAGACGCGGGTGGGCGGCGGCTTGGGGGCCCCGTGCACACCGACGACGGTGCGCTCGGTCTCCCGTACCGCGGGCAGCTCCGGGAAGAGCGACGCGACATGCGTATCCGGGCCGACGCCCAGCATCAGCACATCGAACGTCGGCACCGGACCGTGGTCCTCCGGACCGGCCGCAGCGGCCAGTTCACCGGCGTACGCGGCCGCTGCCGCGTCGACATCGCCCCCGCAGGGGCCGTCCGAAGCGGGCATCGCGTGCACCCGGGACGGGGCCAGCGGCACCGAGTCCAGCAGGGCCTCACGGGCCTGCGTGACATTGCGTTCAGGATCGCCCTCCGGCAGGAACCGCTCGTCGCCCCACCACAGGTCGAGCCGCGACCAGTCGATCGCGTCCCGGGCGGGGGCGTCGGCGAGCGCGGCCAGCAGGCCGTTGCCGTTGCGCCCGCCGGTGAGCACCACCGAGGCGTGCCCGCGCGCGGCCTGGGCGTCCACGATCTTCGTGATCAGCCGGGCCGCGGCGGCCTGCGCCATCAGTTCCTTGTCGCGGTGCACGACAAGTTGAGGTGCACTCACTTCGCCGCCGCCTTCTTGGCCGCGGTCTTCTTCGCGGCGGCCGGGGCAGCGGCGGGAGCGGCCGGCTCGGACTTCGTCCGTGGGCCGAGCTTCTCCACGCCGAACCGCACCGACGCCTCGTAGGTGTTGTCCGGGTCCAGGCGCCGCAGTTCCTCGGCGAGCAGCTCGGCGGTCTCCCGCCTCTTGAGCGCCACCGCGCGGTCCGGCTGGCCCTGCATCGAGAGCGTGGCCAGCGAACCGTCGGGCCGGTCCAGGACGATGACGCCGTTCTTCGTCTCCATCCGCACGGCCGTCAGACCGGGACCGGAGGACATGGTGCGCTCCACCGGAACCTTCAGCCGGTCCGCGAGCCACATGGCGAGCAGCTCACAACTCGGGTTCTCCGACTCGCCCTCGACCGTCGCCGAGACGACCTCGACCTGCTGCTGGTCGAGTGCGGCCGCCAGCATCGAGCGCCACGGTGTGATGCGGGTCCAGGCCAGATCGGTGTCACCCGGGGTGTACGAACTGGCGCGCACCGCGAGTTCGTCGATCGGGTCGACCGACGAGTACGCGTCCGTGATCCGGCGCTGGGCGAGCGCGCCCAGCGGGTCCTTCGCCGGATCGGAGGGGGCGTCCTCGGGCCACCACACCACGACCGGGGCGTCCGGCAGCAGCAGCGGCAGGACCACCGACTGGGCGTGGTTGGCCAGCTCGCCGTGGAGACGCAGGACGACGGTCTCGCCGGTGCCCGCGTCGGATCCGACCCGCACCTCGGCGTCGAGCCGGGCGTCCCGGCGGCTGCGCGGCGAACGGCTGACCCGCTTGATCACCGCGATGATGCGCGAGGGGTGCTCGCGCGAGGCGTCACCGGCCGACTTGAGCGCGTCGTACGCGTTCTCCTCGTCGGTGACGATGACCAGGGTCAGCACCATGCCGATGGCCGGGGTGCCGATGGCGCGGCGAGCCGACACCAGCGCCTGGTTGATCTTGCTGGAAGTGGTCTCCGTGAGATCGATCTTCATGGCCGGCGCCAGCTCCGTCCGTCTCGTGCAAGCATCTCGTCCGCCTCGGCCGGGCCCCAGGTGCCCGCCGGGTACTGCGCGGGCTTGCCGTGCTTGTCCCAGTACGCCTCGATCGGGTCGAGGATGTTCCAGGAGAGTTCGACCTCCTGGTGCCGCGGGAAGAGGTTGGCGTCGCCGAGCAGCACATCGAGGATGAGCCGTTCGTACGCCTCCGGGCTGGACTCCGTGAAGGACTCGCCGTACGCGAAGTCCATCGTGACGTCCCGGACCTCCATCGAGGTGCCGGGCACCTTGGAGCCGAACCGCACCGTGACGCCCTCGTCCGGCTGGACCCGGATGACCAGGGCGTTGCCGCCCAGCTCCTCCGTCGCACCGGACTCGAAGGGCAGGTACGGGGCGCGCTTGAAGACGACCGCGATCTCCGTGACCCGGCGGCCGAGCCGCTTTCCGGTACGGAGGTAGAACGGCACGCCCGCCCAGCGGCGGTTGTTGATCGTCAGCTTGATCGCGGCGAAGGTGTCGGTCGTCGACTTGGGGTCGATGCCGTCCTCCTCCAGATAGCCGAGGACTTCCTCGCCGCCCTGCCAGGCGTGCGCGTACTGGCCGCGCACCGTGTGCTTGCCCAGGTCCTCCGGCAGCTCCACCGCCGTGAGCACCTTGAGCTTCTCGGCGACCAGGGCCTTCGGGTGGAAGGAGCCGGGCTCCTCCATCGCGGTCAGCGCCAGCAGCTGGAGCAGGTGGTTCTGGATGACGTCACGGGCCGCGCCGATGCCGTCGTAGTAGCCGGCCCGGCCGCCGATGCCGATGTCCTCGGCCATCGTGATCTGGACGTGGTCGACGTACGACCTGTTCCAGATCGGCTCGAACATCGTGTTGGCGAACCGCAGCGCCAGGATGTTCTGGACGGTCTCCTTGCCCAGGTAGTGGTCGATCCGGAAGACCTCGTTGGGCGGGAAGACGTCGTGCACGATCTGGTTGAGCTCCTGCGCGCTCTTCAGGTCGTGGCCGAAGGGCTTCTCGATGACGGCACGCCGCCAGGAGCCCTCCTTCTGGTCGGCGAGCCCGTGCTTCTTGAGCTGCTGGACTACCTTGGGGAAGAACTTCGGCGGCACGGACAGGTAGAAGGCGAAGTTGCCTCCCGTGCCCTGTGCCTTGTCGAGGTCCTGGATCGTGGCCTTCAGCGTCTCGAAGGCGTCGTCGTCGTCGAAGTTGCCCTGGACGAAGCGCATCCCCTGGATGAGCTGCTGCCAGACCTCTTCGCGGAACGGCGTACGGGCGTGCTGCTTGACGGCGTCGTGGACCTCCTGTGCGAAGTCCTCGTCCTGCCACTCGCGGCGCGCGAAACCGATGAGGGAGAAGCCCGGCGGCAGCAGGCCGCGATTGGCCAGGTCATAGACGGCGGGCATCAGCTTTTTACGGGACAAATCGCCCGTGACACCAAAAATCACCAGACCCGACGGTCCCGCGATGCGCGGGAGCCGTCGGTCCTGGGGGTCACGAAGCGGGTTGGCTCCGGGAACACCAGACAAGGTGGTCAGCCCTCCGAAGGGGCGAGGCGCTTGAGCTCCGCCTCGGTCGAGTTGAGCAGGTCGATCCAGGACGCCTCGAACTTCTCGACGCCCTCGTCCTCAAGGAGCTGGACGACGTCGTCGTAGGAGATCCCGAGCTTCGCGACGGCATCGAGCTCGGCACGGGCCTGCTCGTAGGTGCCGGTGATGGCGTCGCCCGTGATCTGCCCGTGGTCCGCCACGGCGTCCAGGGTGGCCTCCGGCATGGTGTTCACCGTGCCGGGGGCGGCCAGGTCGTCGACGTACAGGGTGTCCTTGTACGCGGGGTCCTTGACGCCCGTCGAGGCCCACAGCGGGCGCTGCTTGTTGGCCTGCGCCCGGTCCAGGACGGCCCAGCGGTCCGAGGAGAAGACCTCCTCGAACGCCTCGTAGGCGAGCCGGGCGTTGGCGACCGCAGCCTTGCCCTTGAGCGCCGCGGCCTCCGGGGTGCCGACCGCGTCGAGACGCTTGTCGATCTCGGTGTCCACACGGGACACGAAGAACGACGCCACCGAGTGGATTTTGGACAGATCCAGGCCCGCGGCCTTCGCCTTCTCCAGCCCCGCCAGGTACGCGTCCATGACCTCGCGGTAGCGCTCCAGCGAGAAGATCAGCGTGACATTGACGCTGATGCCCTTGCCGATGACCTCGGTGATCGCCGGCAGACCGGCCTTCGTCGCCGGGATCTTGATGAGTGTGTTGGGCCGGTCCACCAGCCAGGCCAGCTGCTTGGCCTCGGCGACGGTGGCGTCGGTGTGGTGGGCCAGGCGCGGGTCGACCTCGATGGAGACCCGGCCGTCCTGGCCCTCCGTGGCGTCGAAGACAGGACGCAGGATGTCCGCGGCGTCCCGTACGTCGGCCGTCGTGATCATGCGGATGGCCTCGTCGACGGTGACCTTGCGGGTGGCGAGGTCGGTGAGCTGCTGCTCGTAACCGTCGCCGTGCGAGATCGCCTTCTGGAAGATCGACGGGTTGGTGGTGACGCCCACGACGTGCTGCTGGTCGATCAGCTCGGCGAGGTTCCCCGAGGTGATCCGCTTGCGCGACAGGTCATCGAGCCAGATCGCCACGCCCTCGTCGGAGAGGCGCTTGAGTGCGTCTGTCATGAGAATTGCATCTCCTACTAGTCGTATAACGGGTCAGCGCGCGACGGCGGCGAGAGATTCCCGCGCGACGGCGGCGACGTGCTCGCCCGTGAAGCCGAACTCGCGGAAGAGGAGCTTGGCGTCGGCCGAGGCACCGAAGTGCTCCAGCGAGACGATCCGGCCGGCGTCGCCGACGTACCGGTGCCAGGTCAGACCGATGCCGGCCTCGACCGCGACGCGGGCCTTCACGGACGGCGGCAGAACGCTGTCCTTGTACGCCTGGTCCTGCTCCTCGAACCACTCGACCGACGGCATCGAGACCACCCGGGTCGGGATGCCGGCGGCCTGGAGCTCCTCGCGCGCCTCGACGGCGAGGTGCACCTCGGAGCCGGTACCGATCAGGAGGACCTGGGGCGCCGTGTCCTGCCCCTCGGGCCCCTCGGCCTCGAAGAGCACGTAGCCGCCCTTGGCCGCGTCCTCGTTCGCCTCGTACGTCGGAACGCCCTGGCGGGTCAGCGCCAGGCCGTGCGGGGCTCCCTTGCCGAACACCTTGGTGTACCGGCGCAGGATCTCGCGCCAGGCGATGGTGGTCTCGTTGGCGTCGGCCGGGCGGACGACGTTCAGGCCCGGAATGGCGCGCAGCGAGGCCAGGTGCTCCACCGGCTGGTGGGTCGGGCCGTCCTCGCCGAGACCGATCGAGTCGTGCGTCCACACGTACGTCACCGGCAGGTGCATCAGCGCGGACAGGCGCACGGCGTTGCGCATGTAGTCGGAGAACACCAGGAAGGTGCCGCCGTAGACGCGGGTGTGACCGTGCAGCGCGATGCCGTTCATGGCCGCGGCCATGGCGTGCTCGCGGATACCGAAGTGGACCGTGCGGCCGTACGGGTCCGCCTCCGGCAGCGGGTTGCCCGCCGGGAGGAAGGACGACGTCTTGTCGATGGTGGTGTTGTTCGACCCCGCGAGGTCGGCGGAGCCGCCCCACAGCTCGGGAATGACCGGGCCGAGCTGCTGGAGCACCTTGCCGGAGGCGGCGCGGGTGGCGACGCTCTTGCCCGGCTCGAAGACCGGGAGCTTCTCCTCCCAGCCGGCGGGCAGCTCGCCCGCGGAGATCCGGTCGAAGTCGGCGGCACGCTCGGGGTTGGCGGTGCGCCAGGCGGCCAGCGCCTTCTCCCACTCGGCCTTGGCGTCCCGGCCGCGGTCCAGCGCCTCACGGGTGTGGGAGATGACCTCGTCGGAGACCTCGAAGGTCTTCTCCGGGTCGAAGCCGAGGACCTTCTTCGTCGCGGCGATCTCCTCGTCACCGAGCGCCGAGCCGTGCGACGCCTCGGTGTTCTGGGCGTTCGGGGCGGGCCAGGCGATGATCGAGCGGGCCGCGATGAACGACGGGCGTTCGGTCTCGGCCTTGGCCGCCTGCAGCGCCTCGTACAGACCCGCCGGGTCCAGGTCGCCGTTGGGCAGTTGGTCGACGCGCTGGACGTGCCAGCCGTACGCCTCGTACCGCTTCAGGGTGTCCTCGGAGACCGCGGTCTCCGTGTCGCCCTCGATCGAGATGTGGTTGTCGTCCCACAGCAGGACCAGGTTGCCGAGCTTCTGGTGCCCGGCCAGCGAGGACGCCTCCGCGGAGATGCCCTCCTGGAGGCAGCCGTCGCCGGCGACGACCCAGACCATGTGGTCGAACGGGGAGGTGCCGGGGGCCGCCTCCGGGTCGAACAGGCCGCGCTCGTAACGGGCGGCCATCGCCATGCCCACCGCGTTGGCGACGCCCTGGCCCAGCGGGCCCGTGGTCGTCTCGACGCCGGCGGTGTGGCCGTACTCCGGGTGACCGGGGGTCTTCGAGCCCCACGTACGGAAGGCCTTGAGGTCGTCGAGCTCCAGGCCGTACCCGGCCAGGTAGAGCTGGATGTAGAGGGTCAGGCTGCTGTGACCCGCCGAGAGCACGAACCGGTCGCGACCGGCCCACTCCGGATCGGCGGGGTCGTGCCGCATCACCTTCTGGAACAGGGTGTACGCGGCGGGAGCCAGGCTCATCGCCGTGCCAGGGTGGCCGTTTCCGACCTTCTGTACGGCGTCGGCGGCAAGGACGCGGACAGTGTCCACGGCCCGCTGGTCCCATTCGGTCCACTGGAGGTCTGTGGTCGGCTTGGTGCTCACCCTGAGTCAGGGCTCCTCTCCACTGTTGTAAACCGGTGACTGGTTACCGCACCGGGCGCTGTCGAGCCTACCCCCGACGGAACGAGCATTTTCCGGCTGCTTTCCAGGGTGCAGGCGGTCCGCGGAGTTCGCCTCCCGTATGAGCGCACCAGCTCACTCATGCGCTACTCCGATGAGCGTGCGCCCTTACCGATGGGCCCTCCGATGAGCGTGTCCCCCTACGTGTGTGCCGGTTCCGTTCCGGCTCCACTCCGATGGGCGGAACCTCTCGCTTCCGAGCGCTCCGACGTGTGTGCCCTGCGGCTTCTGTGCGACGTCAACACGACCCACCCCCGCGAAGGGCCGCCTGTCCCCAACGTCTACAGTGGTCTGGTTCGCGCAAGTCTTTACCGGGCCCTCACGCCCGGAGCTTGCTGGGATTTCTCTGTCAGGGGTGTGCGTGACGGCCGTCGAGTCCCGACCCGCAGGGGTCGCCTTGACTCCCAGCCCAGGGGGCCATCGCCCGCTCGGGGCCCGTGTCAAGGCATTCGTGGCGCTGACCAAGCCCCGGATCATCGAGCTGCTGCTGATCACCACTGTTCCGGTGATGTTCCTCGCCGCTCAGGGCGTGCCCGACCTGTGGCTCGTACTCACCACCACCATCGGCGGTTATCTCTCCGCGGGCGGTGCCAACGCGCTGAACATGTACATCGACCGCGACATCGACGCGTTGATGGACCGTACGTCGCAGCGCCCGCTGGTCACCGGCATGGTGTCCCCGCGTGAGTGCCTGGCCTTCGGATTCGCCCTCGCGGTGGTCTCCACGGTCTGGTTCGGACTCTTCGTCAACTGGCTGTCGGCCGCGCTCGCGCTCGGTGCGCTGCTCTTCTACGTCGTCGGCTACACGATGCTGCTGAAGCGCCGCACCTCCCAGAACATCGTCTGGGGCGGCATCGCCGGCTGCATGCCGGTCCTCATCGGCTGGTCGGCCGTGACCGACTCGATGTCCTGGGCCGCGGTCATTCTCTTCGCCGTGATGTTCTTCTGGACGCCGCCGCACTACTGGCCGCTGTCCATGAAGGTGAAGGACGACTACGCCCGGGTCGGTGTCCCGATGCTGCCGGTCGTCGCCTCCAACCGGGTGGTGGCCCGCCAGATCGTCGTCTACAGCTGGGTGATGGTGGCGGTTTCCCTGCTGCTGACCCCGCTCGGCTACACCGGCTGGTTCTACACCGCGGTGGCGCTGCTGACCGGCGGGTTCTGGCTCTGGGAGGCGCACGGCCTGCTCAACCGGGCCAAGGCCGGGGTGACCGGCGGGAAGCTCAAGGAGATGCGGCTGTTCCACTGGTCGATCACCTACGTGTCGCTGCTCTTCGTCGCCGTGGCGGTCGACCCCTTCCTGAGGTAGTCCCGCTTCTTCTGCTCCTGCCGACGGGCGGGGTACGTGGTCCATGCCACGTGCCCCGCCCGTCGCCCGTCGATCTACCCATCGGTAGCATCCTGACCATGGCAGAGACGGCAGAGACCCAGGTGGAGAGCGGCAAGCGGGCGGCCCGCGCGGAGCGCAGGGCGGCCAAGCTGGCCAAGCAGATCGGCGCCTTCTCCAAGGCGCACGGCGGCGCGGAGGGGCAGCTCGCCTACATCGGGCAGACGGGCACCCGCATCGTCCTCGTCGGCGAGGACGGCGGCTGGGGCGATCTGGTCGCGCCCTCGTACGCGATCGCCGAGAGCGCCACGCGGAAGGCCGGCATCACGATGCACGAGTCCTTCGACGGGGAGTTCGCCGCGAAGGTCCGCACCGGCCCGTACGAGTGGACCCGGATGGCCGGCATTCAGCTGGGCGGCCCGTCCGACAAGGCCTGACCGCACCCACGCGCGCAAACGCCGACCGCCGGACAGCCCGCATGTACGGGCTGTCCGGCGATCGACGTTTCCGCGAGGGCCGGGCGGCTGTCGGACACCCGACCAGAGACCACCCGACAGGCTCTCAGCCCGCCGCGGCGGGCTCCGGCTGCTCGGCGGCCGGGCCGGGCACTGCGGCGGTGGCCACCGGGCGCTCACGCAGCGACAGCAGCACCCGCACGACCGCGATCCACACCAGGCACGAGCCGAGCATGTGCAGGCCGACGAGGATCTCCGGGGTGTCCATGAAGTATTGGATGTAACCGATCACTCCCTGGGAGAGCAGCACCAGGAAGAGGTCCCGGGTGCGGCGCAGCGGCCCGACCGGCGCGTCCACGGCCTTCAGTACGAACCAGAGGGCCGCGGTCAGCGCCACCACGATCCAGGCCAGATCGGCGTGCAGCTGCGTGATGATCTTCCAGTCGATCGGAATGCGGTGGACGTCGCTGGAGTCACCCGCGTGCCGTCCGGCGCCCGTGACGACCGTACCGACCGCGACCAGCAGCCCCGCCGCGACCGTGAGCAGCCAGGTCAGCTGCGACACCGCCTTGCCCACCAGTGGACGCGGAGCCTCGTCCCCCTCACGGGTCCGCTGCCAGGTCAGCAGCGCGACGGTGAGCAGCGCGGTGCTGAGCAGGAAGTGCGCCGCGACGGTGTACGGGTTGAGGCCGACCAGCACCACGATGCCGCCGAGCACCGCGTTGCCCATGACGATCCAGAACTGCGCCCAGCCGAGCCGGGTGACGCCGCGCCGCCAGGGCTTCGCGGACCGGGCGGCGATGATCGCCCACCCGACCGCCGCGCAGAGGACGTACGTCAGCATCCGGTTGCCGAACTCGATGGCGCCGTGGAGGCCCATCGCGCTGGTCGCCGTGAGGCTGTCGTCGGTGCACTTGGGCCAGGTCGGGCAGCCGAGGCCGGATCCGGTCAGCCGCACGGCGCCGCCGGTCACGACGATGAGCACGGACATGACGACGGCCGACATGGCCGCCCGGCGGACCGTGCGGGGGGACGGAGTCCATCGCTCGGCGATGAAGAGGAGCGGGTTCCGCGCGGCTTGAGCGACATCGGCTCGGGTCAGCTTGGGCACGCGCACCATCGTAGGCGGCGGCTTGTGCAAGCTTTCACGAGGGGGACGAGTTACCCCGAAACGGCGACGGAGCGCCTCCGCCGGCTCACTCCCGGCGGGCGCCCGGACGTACCCCGGGCGGAAGCCGGGGCACATTCCCGGCGGGCGCCCGGACTCATTCCCAGCGGAAGAACTTCGCCGCCGCGCCCAGTCCGAGCACCGCCCACACCACGAGGATGCCGAGGTCGCCCCACGGCATCGACGCGCCGTGCTGGAGCACATCCCGCAGCCCGTCCGACAGGGCCGCGATCGGCAGCAGCCCCAGCACGGACTGCACCGCGTCCGGGAACTTCTCCAGCGGCACGATGACTCCGCCGCCGACGAGCAGCAGCAGAAAGACCAGGTTGGCCGCGGCGAGCGTCGCCTCCGCCTTCAGCGTCCCGGCCATCAGCAGCCCGAGTCCGGAGAAGGCCGCGGTGCCGAGCACGAGCAGCATCAGCACGGCGAACGGGTTGCCGTGCGGCGACCAGCCGAGCGCGAACGCGATGACCGTGAGCAGGATCACCTGCAACACCTCGGTGACCAGCACGGAGAGGGTCTTGGCGGTCATCAGCGCCCAGCGGGGCAGCGGCGAGGCGCCGAGCCGCTTGAGCACCCCGTACCGCCGCTCGAAACCGGTCGCGATGGCCTGGCCCGTGAAGGCCGTCGACATCACGGCCAGCGCGAGGATGCCGGGCGCCAGGAAGTCGACGGACCTGCCCGCGCCCGTGTCCACGACGTCGACGGCACTGAACAGCACCAGCAGCAGGGTCGGGATGACCACGGTCAGCAGCAACTGCTCGCCGTTGCGCAGCAGCATCCGCGTCTCCAGCGCGGTCTGCGCGCTGATCATGCGGGACAGCGGGGCGGCGCCCGCCCGCGGGGTGTACGTACCGGCGCTCATGCGCGCAGCTCCTTGCCGGTCAGTTCCAGGAAGACGTCCTCCAGGGTGTGACGCTCCACGGAGATGCCGGACGGCATGACTCCGTGCTGCGCGCACCAGGCGGTGACGGTGGCCAGCAGCTGCGGGTCGACGTCGCCGCTGATGCGGTACGTGCCGGAGGTGACCTCAACCGCTTGCGCGCCGTCGGGCAGCGCCTTCAGGAGGGAGCCGAGGTCGAGGCCGGGGCGTCCGGTGAAGCGCAGGGTGTTCTCGGCACCGCCGCGGCAGAGCGCCTCGGGGCTGCCCTGCGCGATGACCTTGCCCGCGTCGATGACGGCGACGTCGTCGGCGAGTTCCTCGGCCTCGTCCATGAAGTGCGTGGTGAGCACGACCGACACGCCGTCGGAGCGCAGCTCCCGGACGAGGTCCCAGGTGGACCGCCGGGCCTGCGGGTCGAGACCGGCGGTCGGCTCGTCCAGGAAGACCAGCTCGGGGCGGCCGACGACGGCCATCGCCAGCGCGAGCCGCTGCTGCTGGCCGCCGGAGAGCCGGCGGTAGGCCGTACGCCCGCAGCTGCCGAGGCCGAGGCGCTCGATCAGGGCGTCGACGTCGAGCGGATCGGCGTGGAGCTTCGCCATGTGGCGGAGCATCTCGTCGGCGCGTGCTCCGGAGTAGACACCACCCGACTGGAGCATCACGCCGATCCGGGGCCGGAGCCGCGCCGCGTCGGCGACCGGGTCGAGACCGAGGACGCGCACCGTCCCGTCATCCGGACGGCGGTAGCCCTCGCAGGTTTCTATCGTGGTGGTCTTGCCGGCGCCGTTCGGGCCGAGGACGGCGGTGACCGCGCCGGTGCGTACACACAGGTCGAGGCCGTCCACAGCGGTCTTGGGGCCGTACCGCTTCACCAGGTTCCTGACCTGTACGACGGGCTCGCTCTCCATGGCCGGTAAGTCTAGGCAGAGGCGGGAAGAGACCGTCTCCCGGGGCCGAATTAGGTAACCCTAAGTGATGAACCGCACCCCGGGTCGCTTCGGACCGTGGTTGTCAGGGCCGGATGAATTACGCAACAATGGCGTTGTGAAATACGGCGAGGCCAAGCGGGAGTCCCCGCAGGAGGAACTCGCGACCGGTGAACGTTCGACACGCAACCGGGTCGCGCGCTCCATCCTGGACCACGGCCCGTCCACGGTGGCGGAGCTGGCGAAGCGCCTCGGCCTCACCCAGGCCGCGGTCCGCCGTCATCTCGACGCCCTCGTCTCCGACGGCGTCGTCGAGGCCCGTGAGCAGCGGGTGTACGGGGCGCGGACCCGAGGCCGCCCGGCCAAGGCGTTCGCCCTCACCGACTGCGGACGGGACGCCTTCGACCAGTCCTACGACAAGCTCGCCGCGGACGCGCTCCGCTGGATCGCCGAGACCTCGGGTGACGAAGCGGTCGCCGCCTTCGCCAGGGCCAGGATCGCGGCCCAGTCCGAGGCGTACCGTACGGCGATCGAGGAGGCGGAACCCGGGCAACGGACCGAGGCACTGGCCAAGGCCCTGTCCGCCGACGGGTACGCTGCGACGGCGCGTAGTGCGCCCGGCCCGCAACAGGGCGAGCAGCTGTGCCAGCACCACTGCCCGGTCGCGCATGTCGCCGAGCAGTACCCGCAGCTGTGCGAGGCGGAGACGGAGTTCTTCTCCCGCCTCCTCGGGACGCATGTGCAGCGTCTGGCCACCATCGCCCACGGCGACGGTGTGTGCACGACGTACATTCCGCGCAGCGGCCACTCAGCACCACCACAGACCACCACATCAGCATCTGCAAGCACGGCCGGGAGGAACCCCGCATGACGCTCCCTACGGAGACTGCCCACCCTGAGCTCGAGGGTCTGGGTACGTACGAATTCGGCTGGGCCGACTCCGACGCGGCAGGCGCCGCAGCCAAGCGCGGGCTCTCCGAGGATGTCGTCCGCGACATCTCGGGGAAGAAGAACGAGCCCGAGTGGATGCTGAAGCTGCGCCTCAAGGGCCTGAGGCTCTTCGACAAGAAGCCCCTGCCCAACTGGGGCTCCGACCTGTCGGGCATCAACTTCGACAACATCAAGTACTTCGTGCGGTCCACCGAGAAGCAGGCGGAGTCCTGGGAGGACCTGCCCGAGGACATCAAGAACACCTACGACAAGCTCGGCATCCCGGAGGCGGAGAAGCAGCGCCTGGTCGCCGGTGTCGCCGCGCAGTACGAGTCGGAGGTCGTCTACCACCAGATCCGTGAGGACCTGGAGGAGCAGGGCGTCATCTTCCTCGACACCGACACCGCGCTGAAGGAGCACCCGGAGCTCTTCAAGGAGTACTTCGGCACCGTCATCCCGGTCGGCGACAACAAGTTCGCCTCGCTGAACTCGGCCGTGTGGTCCGGCGGCTCGTTCATCTACGTGCCGAAGGGTGTCCACGTCGACATCCCGCTGCAGGCCTACTTCCGTATCAACACGGAGAACATGGGCCAGTTCGAGCGGACGCTGATCATCGTCGACGAGGACGCGTACGTCCACTACGTCGAGGGCTGCACCGCACCGATCTACTCCTCCGACTCGCTGCACTCGGCGGTCGTCGAGATCATCGTGAAGAAGGGCGGCCGCTGCCGCTACACGACGATCCAGAACTGGTCGAACAACGTCTACAACCTGGTCACCAAGCGCGCCGTCGCCTACGAGGGCGCGACCATGGAGTGGGTCGACGGCAACATCGGCTCCAAGGTCACCATGAAGTACCCGGCCGTCTACCTGATGGGCGAGCACGCCAAGGGTGAGACCCTGTCCATCGCCTTCGCGGGCGAGGGCCAGCACCAGGACGCCGGCGCCAAGATGGTCCACATGGCACCGAACACCTCGTCCAACATCGTCTCCAAGTCGGTGGCACGAGGCGGCGGCCGCACCTCTTACCGCGGTCTGATCGAGATCGGCGAGGGCGCGCCGGGCGCCAAGTCCAACGTCCTGTGCGACGCGCTGCTGGTCGACACGATCTCGCGCTCCGACACCTACCCCTACGTCGACGTCCGCGAGGACGACGTGTCGATGGGGCACGAGGCGACCGTCTCCAAGGTCTCCGAGGACCAGCTCTTCTACCTGATGAGCCGCGGCCTGACGGAGTTCGAGGCGATGGCGATGATCGTGCGCGGCTTCGTCGAGCCGATCGCGAAGGAACTGCCGATGGAGTACGCCCTTGAGCTCAACCGGCTGATCGAGCTGCAGATGGAGGGTTCGGTCGGCTAGCACCGCCCGACGACCGAATCCCCCGACTTTTGACAGAGAAAGCGAGCACTACGACAGCCATGGCTGAGGCTCAGAACATTCCGGCGGGATCCACCACCACCGGGTCCATCGCGGTGGCCGCCGAGTCGACCGTCGCCACGCGCATGAGCGCGCCCCCGTCCTTCGACGTCGCGGACTTCCCGGTCCCGCACGGCCGTGAGGAGGAGTGGCGGTTCACGCCGCTGGAGCGGCTGCGCGGGCTGCACGACGGCACCGCCGTCGCCACCGGCGGCGCCGTGAAGGTCGCGATCGAAGCTCCCGAGGGCGTCACGGTCGAGACGGTCGGCCGTGACGACGCCCGGCTCGGCAGGGCCGGCGCCCCGGTGGACCGCGTCGCCGCCCAGGCGTACACGTCCTTCGAGCAGGCGTCCGTCGTCACGGTCGCCAAGGAGGCCGTGCTCACCGAGCCGATCCGCATCGCGGTGCACGGCGAGGGCGGGGTGGCCTACGGACACCAGGTCGTGGAGCTGGGCGCCTTCGCCGAGGCCGTCGTCGTCATCGACCACACCGGTGACGCGGTGCTCGCCGCCAACGTGGACTACGTCCTCGGTGACGGCGCGAAGCTGACCGTCGTCTCCGTGCAGGACTGGGACGAGTCCGCGGTCCACGTCGGCCAGCACAACGCGCTGGTCGGCCGGGACGCCTCGTTCAAGTCGATCGTCGTCACCTTCGGCGGTGACCTCGTCCGTCTCCACCCGCGTGTCAGCTACGCGGGCACCGGCGGTGAGGCCGAGCTCTTCGGCCTGTACTTCACCGACAAGGGCCAGCACCAGGAGCACCGCCTCCTGGTCGACCACAACACCCCGCACTGCAAGTCCAACGCGGCCTACAAGGGCGCGCTCCAGGGCGACGGCGCACACGCGGTGTGGATCGGTGACGTCCTGATCCAGGCCAGGGCCGAGGGCACCGACACCTACGAGATGAACCGCAACCTCGTCCTCACGGACGGCGCGCGGGTCGACTCGGTGCCGAACCTGGAGATCGAGACCGGCGAGATCGTCGGCGCCGGCCACGCCTCCGCGACCGGCCGTTTCGACGACGAGCAGCTCTTCTACCTGATGTCGCGTGGCATCGGCGCCGAGGAGGCCCGTCGGCTCGTGGTGCGCGGGTTCTTCGCCGAGCTCGTCCAGCAGATCGGCCTGCCCGACGTCGAGGCGCGGCTGTTGGAGAAGATCGAGGCCGAGTTGAAGGCTTCCGTCTGATGGCCTTCGTCAAAGCCTGTGCGCTGAGTGAGCTGGAGGACGACACCCCGAAGCGGGTGGAGCTCGACGGCGTCCCGGTGTCCGTCGTCCGTACCGAGGGCGAGGTGTTCGCGATCAACGACATCTGCTCGCACGCGAACGTCTCCCTGTCCGAGGGAGAGGTCGAGGACTGCATGATCGAGTGCTGGCTGCACGGCTCCAGCTTCGACCTCCGCACCGGCAAGCCGTCCGGCCTTCCCGCGACGCGCCCCGTCCCCGTATACCCCGTCAAGATCGAAGGGGACGATGTGCTCGTCTCCGTCACCCAGGAGTCCTGAGTCACCCATGGCAACGCTTGAAATCCGCGACCTGCACGTCTCCGTCGAGGCCGACAACGCCACGAAGGAGATCCTCAAGGGCGTCGACCTGACCGTGAAGCAGGGCGAGACCCACGCCATCATGGGGCCCAACGGCTCCGGCAAGTCCACCCTCGCGTACTCCCTCGCCGGTCACCCCAAGTACACGATCACCAGCGGTTCGGTGACCCTGGACGGCGAGGACGTCCTGGAGATGACCGTCGACGAGCGCGCCCGCGCCGGTCTGTTCCTCGCGATGCAGTACCCGGTCGAGATCCCCGGCGTCTCGGTCTCCAACTTCCTGCGCACCTCCGCCACCGCCGTGCGCGGCGAGGCACCCAAGCTGCGTACCTGGGTCAAGGAGGTCAAGGAGACGATGGGCCGGCTCCACATGGACCCGGCGTTCGCCGAGCGCAACGTCAACGAGGGCTTCTCCGGCGGTGAGAAGAAGCGCCACGAGATCCTTCAGCTGGAGCTCCTCAAGCCCAAGGTCGCGATCCTCGACGAGACCGACTCCGGTCTGGACGTCGACGCCCTGCGCATCGTCTCCGAGGGAGTCAACCGGGTCCGCGAGACCGGCGAGGTCGGCACCCTGCTGATCACGCACTACACGCGGATCCTCCGCTACATCAAGCCCGACTTCGTGCACGTCTTCGCCAACGGCCGTATTGCCGAGTCCGGCGGCGCCGAGCTCGCCGACAAGCTGGAGAACGAGGGCTACGAGGCATATGTGAAGGGTGGCGCTTCCGCGTGACACAGCTGCCGGGCCTCCTCGACACCGAGGCGATCCGCAAGGACTTCCCCCTGCTGGATCGGACGGTCCACGACGGGAAGAAGATCGTTTACCTGGACAGTGCGGCGACCTCGCAGAAGCCGCGCCAGGTGCTCGACGCGCTCAGCGAGTACTACGAGCGGCACAACGCCAATGTGCACCGCGGCGTGTACACGATCGCGGAGGAGGCCACGGCGCTGTACGAAGGCGCCCGTGACAAGATCGCCGCGTTCATCAACGCGCCGAGCCGCGACGAGGTGATCTTCACGAAGAACGCCTCCGAGTCGCTGAACCTCGTGGCCAACATGCTCGGCTGGGCCGATGAGCCCTACCGCGTGGACCACGACACCGAGATCGTCACCACGGAGATGGAACACCACTCCAACATCGTGCCGTGGCAGCTGCTCTCGCAGCGCACCGGCGCGAAGCTGAAGTGGTTCGGCATCACCGACGACGGCCGCCTCGACCTGTCCAACATCGACGAGATCATCACGGAGAAGACGAAGATCGTCTCCTTCACCCTGGTCTCCAACATCATGGGCACGATCAACCCGGTCGAGCAGATCGTCCGCCGTGCCCAGCAGGTCGGCGCGCTGGTCTGCATCGACGCCTCGCAGGCCGCCCCGCACATGGTGCTCGACGTGCAGGCGTTGCAGGCCGACTTCGTGGCTTTCACCGGTCACAAGATGGTCGGCCCGACCGGGATCGGCGTGCTCTGGGGCCGGCAGGAGCTCCTGGAGGACCTGCCGCCGTTCCTGGGTGGCGGCGAGATGATCGAGACCGTGTCGATGCACTCCTCCACGTACGCTCCGGCGCCGCACAAGTTCGAGGCCGGTACGCCCCCGATCGCCCAGGCCGTCGGCCTCGGCGCGGCCGTGGACTACCTCTCGGCGATCGGCATGGAGAACATCTACCGGCACGAGCACGCGATCACCGAGTACGCGGTGAAGCGGCTCCTGGAGATCCCCGACCTCAGGATCATCGGTCCTGCGACGGCCGAGGACCGCGGCGCCACGATCTCCTTCACGCTCGGTGACATCCACCCCCACGACGTGGGACAGGTACTCGACGAGCAGGGCATCGCGGTCCGGGTCGGACACCACTGCGCACGGCCGGTCTGCCTGCGGTACGGAATTCCTGCGACGACGCGAGCGTCTTTCTATCTGTACTCGACGCCCGCCGAGGTCGACGCCCTGGTGGACGGTCTGGAACACGTCCGGAACTTTTTCGGTTAATTGGCAGAGCGGCTGAGGGTTGACTGGTGAAGCTTGATTCCATGTACCAGGAAGTGATCCTGGACCACTACAAGCACCCCCACGGGCGCGGCCTGCGGGACGGCGACGCCGAGGTGCACCACGTCAACCCGACGTGCGGCGACGAGATCACTCTCCGGGTGAAGTACGACGGCGAGACCATCGCCGATGTGTCGTACGAGGGTCAGGGCTGCTCCATCAGCCAGGCCAGCGCGTCCGTGCTGAACGAGCTGCTGGTCGGCAAGGAGCTGGGCGAGGCGCAGAAGATCCAGGAGACCTTCCTGGAGCTGATGCAGTCGAAGGGCCAGCTGGAGCCGGACGACGCGATGGAAGAGGTACTGGAGGACGCCGTCGCGTTCGCCGGTGTCTCGAAGTACCCGGCCCGGGTCAAGTGCGCGCTACTGAGCTGGATGGCGTGGAAGGACGCGACGGCGAAAGCGCTGTCCGAAGGGAAGACGGTATGAGCGAGAACACGGTGACATCCGACGGGAGCCTGACGAAGCCGGCCACCGAGGAGGAGGTCCGCGAAGCCCTGTACGACGTGGTCGACCCCGAGCTGGGCATCGACGTCGTCAATCTGGGCCTGATCTACGGCATCCACATCGACGACGCCAACATCGCCACTCTCGACATGACGCTGACGTCCGCGGCCTGTCCGTTGACCGATGTCATCGAGGACCAGGCGAAGTCCGCGACCGACGGCATCGTCAACGAGTTGCGGATCAACTGGGTCTGGATGCCGCCGTGGGGCCCGGACAAGATCACGGACGACGGGCGCGAGCAGCTGCGCGCGCTCGGATTCAACGTCTGAGTCGTCCGAGCTCTCCGTACCGCCGAACGGCCCCCGGCTTCCGCCGGGGGCCGTTCGGCGGTGTTCGCCCGTGGTGACGGGTTCTGGGGCGTCGGCGAGCCGCTCTCTCCCGACCGCGACCCGCCGTGCGCCGGGATGCCGTTCCTACGGGCCGTACGGCGGCGGGGGCGTGGCCGCCGCCTCGGCGAGGACCGGGCCCAGGTTCTCCGTGCGCATGCGCCGGTCGACGTAGAGGATTCCGGTCACCAGCTGCGGGAAGGTCACCGAGATGAACTGGCCGACCAGCTGCCCCAGCGCGAAGAGCACCAGATAGCCGCTCATCGCGAAGAGGATCGCTGCCGCGTTCGGGTCGTCGTCCAGGGTTGAGCCGCCGATGACCCCGGAGAACGCGCCGAGGAACGAGAACGGGATCTGGATGACGTAGTTCGCCACGGCCGCCATGCCGAAGGCCAGCAGGCTGATCCCGAAGACCCGCCACCAGTCGCCGCGCACCAGCTGCGACGAGCGGCGCAGCGCCGCCATCGGGCGCTGCCCCTCGAAGACGACGGCCGAGGGCGCCAGGCTGAATTTCACCCAGAGCCAGGCCGCCAGCGGCGCGGTGGCCAGGGCGCCCAGGAAGCCGAACGCGGTCCACACCGCGGCGTTCGGCTCGTCCGACAGGGTGATCGCGCTGATCACGAGAGCGACGAAGCCGACCATCGCCAGTACCACCGGGATCATCGCGATCAGTGCCGCGAGGATCATCGCTCCGAGCAACGCCGGCACCCGGGCCCAGGCCCGGCGCCAGACGGCGGAGAAGGTGGTCGGCCTGCCCAGTACCGCCTCCTGGAGGACCACGGGAACGGCCGCGTACATCATGGCCGAACCGATCACGAAGGCGGCCACGGCGATCAGCCAGACGATGCCGAGGGCGACGAATATCGGTACGAGGTCATCCGGCGACGGATCCTCGTCGGCGCTGAGCGAGATGACCCGGTCCAGGTGGTCACCGACCGCGGAGTACCCGATCAGGACCGCCGCCCCCACGATGAGCAGCGCCCCGCCGTACACGGCCGCGGCGAGGCCGAACAGCTGCTTCCAGTAGCGCCCCATCGTGCTGAAGGCGCCGCTGAGTATGTCCCCGAGCCTCAGGGGCGCCAGTGGTATCACTCCGGGTTTCGGCGGCGGCATCCAGCCGCCCCACCCCGGTGCTCCTCCGTACGGCGTTCCTCCGTACGGAGGAGCACCGCCCCACCCTGCGTCGTGCGCCACTGCTGCTCCGTTGTGTGTCGTCGTCCGGCGTGCTGGTCGGGACACCGTAGCGTCCCGGGGCCGCACGGCGGTCGTACTGGGATACGAATGGCGATGCGTACAGTCGTACACATGGGATACGGACTGCTTGCCGCGGCGATCGCGGCGGAGGTGGCCGGTACGACGGCCATGAAGTACAGCGAGGGCTTCACCCGGCTCTGGCCCTCGCTCATCACCGTCGCGGGGTATCTCACCGCGTTCGCGCTGCTCGCCCAGACGCTGAAGACGCTGTCGATGGGCACCGCCTATGCCATCTGGGCCGGGATCGGCACCGCCGCGATCGCCGCCATCGGCATCCTCTTCATGGGGGAGTCCGGCAACCTGGTCAAACTGGCGGGCATAGCGCTGGTCGTCGCCGGAGTGGTGGTGCTGAATCTGGGCGGAGCCCACTGATGGCACGCCGCTACGACCCCGAGCGGCGCGACCGCATCATCGATGCCGCGATCCGGGTGGTCGGTGCCCAGGGGATCGCCGGGCTCAGCCACCGCTCCGTCGCGGCCGAGGCCGATGTGCCGCTCGGTTCGACGACGTATCACTTCGCTTCACTGGACGAGCTGTTGATCGCGGCCCTGCGCCGGTCGAACGAGAACTTCGCCGACGTCATGCGGGAGAGCGGGGCCCTGGCCGATCCCGCCGCCGATCTCGCAAAGGCGCTGGCCGGGCTGCTGGGGGCGTACTTCTCCGGCGGGCGCGGGAGGGCCGAGCTGGAGTACGAGCTCTACCTTGCCGCGCTCCGCAGGCCGTCGCTGCGGCCTGTCGCCGCCGAATGGACCGACGGCACGGCCGAGTTGCTGTCCCGGCGGACCGATCCGGCCACAGCGCGGGCACTGGTCGCGCTCATGGACGGGATCTGCCTGCACGTGCTGCTCACCGGCGGGGAGTACGACGAGGCGTACGCGCGCGAGATGCTGGGACGCGTCGTCGGCTGACGGCCCCGCTCGCCGCTGCACCGGGGCGCTCCGGTTTCGCGTGCCGCTCGCCACGGCATGGAGGCGCTCCGGCCTCGCGTGCCGCTCGCCGTGCCACCGGGGTGGTCCGGTCTCGCGTATCGCCGGGCGCGGCACCCGGACTCTCAGGTCTCGCGTGCCGCCCGCTCGCCGGACGGGTCTGTCTCGCGGACGGCCGTCAGTGCCGCCCGCACGCTCGCCTCGATGTCCGTGACCGGGTACAGCGCCTCGCGGATCGTCCGGTCGCGGTCCACCACCAGCGTCAGCCGCTTCAGCCGGCTCGTCCCCGCCGCGCGGAACGTCGGCAGCCGCAGCGCCGCCGCCAGCTCCAGCTCCGCGTCGGACAGCAACGGGAAGCGCAGCCGTTCCGCCTTCGCGAACGCCCGCTGCTCGTCCGGCCGTTGGGTGGACACCCCGTGCACCGTCGCGCCCGCCGCCGTGAACTCGGCCAACTGGTCACGGTACGTGCAGGATTCGAGAGTGCAGCCGCTCGCGCCCGGGATCTCGGACCAGCCCGGCGGATAGGCGTCCCGCCGGGCGTAGGCGCCGGGGAAGCAGTACAGGACGGTGTACGGGGTGTCGGCGACCGGGTCGCGCAACGCGCCGTCGTGGTCCGGCAGCCGCAGCTCGGGCAGGCGCGTGCCCACCAGGGCGTGCACCCGGGCAGCCTCCTTCGACGCGTCCGCAGCCGTGGCCATCGTCTCCCCTTCCCCCAGCACCCAGGTGTCGCCCCAGTCCTGGAGCGCGATCAGCACGGGCAGCAGCGCCCGCCCACGCGGGGTGAGCCGGTACTCGTACCGGGGCGGCCGGTCCTGATACGGCTCCCGGGACAGCACTCCCGCGTCGACCAGCAGCCGCAGCCGCTCCGTCAGCACCTTGCGGGACACGCCCAGCTCTTCCTGGAGCGCGTCGAAGCGGTGCACCCCGCGCGCCGCGTCCCGCACGATCAGCAGGGTCCACCAGTCGCCCACGACGTCGAGCGCCTGAGCGATGGCGCAGTCGGCGTCGGCCAGGCTGGTCCGCTGGGGCATGGCTCCTCCGTTGGTCTCCCGCGGCCCTCTCCTCCTGATTGACCTGCGGGAATACATGGTGCCATAGTCCGTTCCCAAAGGAAACTCACTGGGGGTGTCGCGCATGAGGTCCTTCGGGGTCGTGCGGGAGGTACCGCGCACGGTACGGCTGCTGGCCTTCGGGTCCTTTCTCAACGGGGTCGTGAGCTTCACGTTCGTCTATCTCTTCATCTATCTGACCGGTCCGCGCGGGCTGACCGTCCCGCAGGCCGGAGCGATCGCGGGCGTCGGCGGCGTCGGTCTGGTCGCGGGGAACTTCACCGGCGGCTGGTTCGGCGATCGCTACGGCCACCGCCGGATGCTCCTGACCGGTTCGCTGGTCAGCGGGGTGACGCTCGCCACCCTGCCGGTCCTGCCGGTCGTGGCGATGTACGGGGCACTGCCGCTCGCGCAGTACGCGGCAGGGGTCGTACGCGCGGCCAACGCCGCCCTCGTCGCCGTCTCCGTCCCCGAGGGTGATCGGCGCCGGAGCTTCGCCCTCGTACGGACCGCGGGCAACGCGGCGTTCGCCGTCGGCCCGCCGCTCGGGGCGCTGATCGCCGCGCGCTTCTCGTACGACTGGCTGTTCGTCGCCGACGGCCTCGGCACGCTCCTCGTCGCCGGATACGCGACGGCGGTGCTCCCGGCGCGCGACACGGCGCACAACCGGCCGGTGCGCGAGCCCGGCACTCCCGGGCTCTGGCGCGAGCTGCGGGCCAGACCCGCCGTGCTGGTCCTGCTCACCGCGAGCCTCTGCGCCGACCTCGTCTACCGGCAGCAGTACTCGACCCTGCCCCTCTTCCTGACCGAGCACGGCCACAGCGCCCAGTTCTACGGCTGGCTGCTCTCCGTCAACGGCGCCCTCATCCTCCTGCTGGAACTGCCCACCGTGCACGCGCTGCGCCGACGCGCGCCGCTGGGCATCGTCGCCACCGGGCTGCTGCTGGTGGGGCTGGGCTACGCGGTGCTGATCCCGGGGGCCGGGACGCTGTTCGCCCTCACCATGATGGCGTCACTGACCGCGGGGGAGATCCTCTACAAGTCCACCGCGACGGCGTACGTCGCCGACCAGGCCCCCGCCCATGCTCAGGGCCGCTTCCAGAGCCTGTACGCGGGAGCCTCCATCAGCGGCCAGGTGGTGGCGCCGCCGCTCGGCGGCGCCCTCTACACTGCCGCGCCCGGACTGCTCTGGCCTGTCTGCGCGGTGCTGGCGGGCGGGGCGGGTACGGCGGTCCTGGCGGCGCGACGGCTGCCGGCGCCGGAGCGCGAGAAGGTTCCCGCGCCGGTACGCGAGGAGGCTCCCGTGCCGGCACGTGAATGACCGGCTCGGCTTCGCAGACCGGCCGGCCGGGTGGTCGGCAGACCGCAGACCGGCTGGTCGGGGGGCTGCGGGCCCCGGGGGCCGTACCGCGACCATCGGGCGAGACCGGTTGGCTCCGGCGGTGCCTCGCCGGTTAGGTTCGTGTCATGACCGACACGACTCCTGCTCGCACCACCGGCGCCGTCGCCGCCGGCCTCGCCACCATCGCCGGCGACGGTTCCGTTCTCGACACCTGGTTCCCCGCCCCCGAACTCACCGCGGAGCCCGGCCCGGCCGGGACCGAACGGCTCACCCCCGACCGGGCCGTCAACCTCCTCGGTGAGGGTGCCGCCAAGGCCATCGGTGTGGACGCCCGCCGCGGTGTCGAGATCGTCGCCGTACGCACGGTCATCGGTTCGCTCGACGACAAGCCGCTCGACGCCCACGACACCTATCTGCGCCTGCACCTCCTCTCGCACCGTCTCGTCCGGCCGCACGGCCTGAACCTCGACGGCATCTTCGGCTTCCTCGCCAACGTCGCCTGGACCTCGCTCGGCCCGGTCGCCGTCGACGACGTGGAGAAGGTGCGGCTGAACGCCCGCGCGGACGGTCTGCACCTCCAGGTCACCTCGATCGACAAGTTCCCCCGGATGACGGACTACGTCGCGCCGAAGGGCGTCCGGATCGCCGACGCCGACCGGGTGAGGCTCGGCGCGCACCTCGCCTCCGGCACCACCGTCATGCACGAGGGCTTCGTCAACTTCAACGCGGGCACCCTCGGCACGTCGATGGTCGAGGGCCGGATCTCCGCGGGTGTGGTGGTCGGTGACGGCTCGGACATCGGCGGCGGCGCGTCCACCATGGGCACCCTCTCGGGCGGCGGCAAGGAGCGCATCGTCATCGGCGAACGCTGCCTGATCGGGGCCGAGGCCGGTGTCGGGATCGCGCTCGGCGACGAGTGCGTCGTCGAGGCCGGGCTCTACGTCACGGCGGGCACCCGCATCACGCTGCCGGACGGACAGATCGTCAAGGCCCGTGAACTCTCCGGTGCTTCGAACATCCTCTTCCGCCGCAACTCCGTCACCGGCGCCGTCGAGGCCCGCCCGAACAACGCGGTCTGGGACGGCCTCAACGACGTCCTGCACAGCCACAACTAACGTGTAGCGGCGAGCAGTTCCTCGTACACCCTGCGCAGCCCGTCGGTCGCCCCGCGCCCGGCGGGCTGCAGCGGTTCGCGGACCGGTCCGGCGCCGAGCAGGGCCTTCGCCGTGACCGTGCCGGGCAGTCCGGACGCCATCATCGCCTCGGCCAGGGGGACGGTCAGCCGGTTGAGCCGGGCGGCCTGCGCGGTGTCCCCCGAGTCGAAGGCGTCCAGGACCGCCCTCAACTGCCGGGGCGCCACATTGGCGACCGTGCTGACGTAGCCCGCCGCGCCCACCGCGTACAACGGCAGATTCAGCTCCTCGCAGCCCGAGTAGTACGCCAGCGAGGTCGCGCCGATCACCTTCGTGGAGCCGAGCAGGTCGTACGAGCAGTCCTTCACGGCCGTGATGCGCGGGTGTTCCGCCAGCCGCAGCAGGGTCTCCGTCTCGATGCGGGTGCCGGTGCGGCCGGGGATGTCGTACAGCATCAGCGGCAGTCCGGTCGCGTCGGCGACCCGCCTGAAGTGGGCCTCGACGGCGGCCTGCGGCGGCTTGCTGTAGTACGGCGTCACCACCAACAGGCCGTCCGCGCCCGCCTGTTCGGCCTGACGGGCCAGAGTCAGGGTGTGCCGGGTGTCCGGGCTGCCGACCCCGGCGACGATCGGCACGCCGTCGCCGACCGCTTCCCTGACGGCCCGCAGCAGTGCGGTCTTCTCGGCATCGGTGGTGGTCGGGGACTCGCCGGTGGTGCCGCTGAGCACCAGTCCGTCGCAGCCGTCGGCCACCAGGGAGGCGGCATGCTTCCGGGCGGCGTCCGGGTCCAGTGCGCCGGAGGCGGTGAACGGCGTGATCATCGCGCAGAGCGCGCGGCCGAAGGGGGCTGCGGGGGCTACGGAGGCTGTCATGCCTGAAGTGTCAGCCGACCGGACCGTGAAGGTCCACTTAGTTCTTCTTGGGGTGAAGGGAAAGGAACGCTCAACGGTTGCGGGGGAGGAAGGGCAGAGGCGGCTCCGAGTTCTGGCATGATCGAACGCCTATGCGGCAAACCGACGTGGGGGTGGGTGCGTGAGCATGCGGGCACAGGAACGGGCAGGGGCGGGGTCCGGAGCCTTTGGGCGGAGGCCGGTGGTGGCCGTGCTCACGGCCGGGGCGCTGGGCCTGTCGCTCTCGGGATGTGCCGGATTCCTCGTGCCGGCGGGCGAGGGCGAGCCGGAGCCGACACCGACCGTGTCCTTGGGGGGCGTGCACGCCGACAAGCTGCCGTCACCGTTTCCCAGCGTCTCCTCGGGGCTCCCCGACCGGCCCCCGTCCACATCGGCTCAGGGGCCCGGTCCCACGCCCACCGCCCGGGCCGGCTGCCCGGCCTCCGGGGTCGTCGTCGACATGGGCGAGGTGCAGGCCGCGCTGGGCCACCGGGCCGTCGGCCTCACCCTCACCAACTGCGGCAGCAAGCCGTACCGCGTCGACGGGTATCCGTCCGTCCGGGCCCTGGACGACGCCGGTGACCCGCTGCCGGTGCCGGTGAATCCGGGCTCCTCGTACATGGGGAGCGACCCGGGCCCGAAGGAGGTCATGCTGAAGCCGGGGCAGACGGTGCGGTCGCTCCTGGCCTGGGTCTCCACGCCGACCGGCGGTGACCTCATCGAGGGCGACGCGCTGGAGGTCGCACCGGCCCCCGGCCTGGAGTCGCGCACCTTCCCGCTGGAGGGAAGCGACGTACGGCTGCTCGACGAGCTGAACATGACCGCCTGGCGGGCCGAATCGTCCCGGTAGTGCGACGGGGGAGCCGGCGGGCGAGGTCAGCGACGTGCCATGTAGAAGGCGAAGACCTTGTGGAGCATCTTGTTGATCGGGTAGTCCCACTCGCCGATGTACTCGGCCGCCCGGCCGCCGGTGCCGACCTTGAAGCGCAGCAGGCCCACGAGATGGTTGCCCTCGTCGAGGGTGTCGGTGATGCCGCGCAGGTCGTAGACGGCCGCGCCCCGCTCGTGCGCGTCGCTCATCATGCGCCACTGGACGGCGTTGCTGGGCTGGACCTCGCGCTTGCGGGCGGTCGAGGCACCGTAGGAGTACCAGACGTGGTTCCCGACGGTCAGCATCGTCGCCGCGGCGAGCGTCTCACCGTCGTGATGGGCGAGGTAGAGCCGCATCCGGTCGGGGTCCTCGCTCCGCAGCGCGGTCCACATGCGCTGGAAGTAGACGAGCGGGCGTGGCACGAAGCGGTCGCGCCCGGCCGTCTCGCGATACAGCTCGTAGAAGGCCGGAAGGTCCTCGTAGCCGCCCTCGACGACCTTCACGCCCGCCTGCTCCGCCTTCTTGATGTTGCGCCGCCACTGCTGGTTCAGCCCGCCCCGGACCTCCTCCAGTGACCGTCCGGCGAGCGGCACCTGGAACACGTAGCGGGGCTGTCCGGCGCTGAAACCGTCCTCGCCGTCCTCCTCGCCCTGCTGCCAGCCCATGCGTCGCAGCTGCTCCACCACCTGGGCGGCCCGCGGCTCGTCCACGTCCGCCTCCACGTCGCGCAGCCGCGCGGCGGCCGGGTCGGCGATGGCCTCCTTGACGGTCTCGGCCTTCCAGCGCCGGGCGACCACCGGTGGGCCCATGCGCACCGAGAACGCACGCTGCTCCTTCAGATGCGCCAGCATCGGATCCAGCCACTGCCCCAGACCGGTGTGACCGGCGTCGTCCCAGTCGATGACGGGGCCTTCCGGCAGATAGGCCAGATAGCGCCTCGTCCGGGGGATCGGCCGGTAGAGGACGAGCCCGGCCCCGACGATCCGGCCCGGGCCGATGCCGTCCCGGTCGAACCAGCCGATGCTCTCCGCGCGCCAGCCGGGCTTCACGTCGCCCCACGACGGAACCTGCATATGGCTCACGGTGGACCGGCTCGCGACGAACTCCAGATGTTCCTCGCGGGTGATCGCCTTGAGGCGCAGCTTCATGAGGTACTCCGTTCGTTTTCCTGTCGGCGGTGTTCGTTTTCCTGCCGGTGGCCCGAGGTGTCAACGGGGAGTGTTGACCTCAAGCGCACTTGACGTACCAGGGTGGGCGGCAGCGGTGCACCACACGGCTGCACCATTCAGGAGGACGCGTGATGAGCGTGCAATTCGAATCCCGCCCTGATCTTGCCCGCAACGACGTCGGAATCGCCAAGGCGAGCACCTGGGATGTCGGCACCCCCGAGCGGCAGCGGCGGACGGTCGAGGCCGTCCGTGAGGCGTGGGGCAGCAGGGAGTGGCCCCATCCGGGGCTGCTCTCGTACACCGTCCATGTCGGTGAGGACGGGAAGACGTTGTTCCACTACACCCAGTGGAGTGGCGAGCAGGCGCACCAGGACTTCTTCCGGCACGGCCGGGACGAGCGCATCGCGGACATCGACGCAGCCGTGCCGGGTATCCGGCGGCTCGGCCTGCACACCTTCGAGCCCTACCGTTCCGCCGGGCCCGGGGACGGGCGGGAGCCGGGGTGCGTCGTGATCGTCGACGTCGAGTTCGACGGGGCGGACGCGGCGCGGCAGCGGGACTGGGTGAACACCGTGTTCGAGGCGCTGGAGACCGATCCGGCGCTCGCCCCCGGCGGCATCTCCGCGCACTTCCATGTGAGCACCGACGGAACGCGTGTGCTCAATTACGCCGAATGGGAGAGCGCGCGGGCCCATGCCGACGCGCTGGCCGCGGGCGGTGACGGGGTCGGGTCGCGGACACCCCAGTGGGAGCGGGTGCGGTCGTACCCGGGCGTGACCGGCAGTGGCGTGCACCGGTACGCGCCCGCGCTCAGCATGAGGCCGGGGGCGGGCGCGTAGGTCCTGTCCGGTGGGCCGGCGGCGATGGACAGGCCCTCGCGGCGTGCGGGCTACGGGCGGAAGCGGAGCACCTGCGGGTCGTGGTCGCTGTCCTGTGCGGCGAACTCGGCGTTGATGTGCACGCTGTCGTACTGGAAGCCGTGGATCGACGGACTGGTCAGGATCTGGTCGAGGACCTGCGTGTTGCCCTGGTAGACGTACGAGTAACGCTCCGCGCGCGGCAGGGACTTCACCGCCGGGTACAGGACGCCGCCGGCCGTCAGCGCCTCGGTCGTGCCGGAGAACTCGAAGTCGTTGATGTCGCCGACGACCAGGACGTCCGCGTCCTTCTGCACGCTCAGCAGCTTCTTGACGAAGGTGTTGACCGCCGTGGCCTGCGCGTGCCGCTGGACCTCCGACGAGCGGGCCGGCGGCTGGTGCTGCGAGACGATGGACTCGTCGCCGCCCTTGGACGCGAAGTGGTTCGCGACGACGAAGACCGTGCGGCCCCGGAAGCTGAACTCCCCGGCGAGCGGCTTGCGGCTGGCCTGCCACGCCGCGTTCGCCGGGTCGATCCGGCCGGGGGAGAGGGTCAGGGCGGCGCGGCCCGCCTTCCGCACGACATCGGTCGGCGTCGTCGCGTCGCCGCCCGCGCGGTCGGTGAACGACACCCGTGCCGGGTTGAAGAGGAAGACCTGGCGGATGTTGCCGCCGGGCTCGCCGCCGTCCTTCTTGTCCTCCGGGTCGATGGAGCGCCACTCGTACGCCGGGCCGCCCGCCGCCACGATCGCGGCGATGAACTTCTGCACCGTCTGCCCGGCGCCGACCGTGCCGTCGTCCGTGGCACCGTTGTCGTCCTGGATCTCCTCCAGCGCCACGATGTCGGGCGAGGCGAGGTGGTCGACCACGGCGGCGGCGAGCGCGTCGAACTTCTCCTGCGGGTCGGTCGGATCGAGGTTCTCGACGTTGTACGTCGCCACCGCCAGTTCGCCGTCGCGCTGCTTGCGGGTCGTCTCCCGGGCAAGGCCCTTGCGGCTGACCGTGCCCAGCGTGCGCGCGGTCAGGGTGTAGCCGCCGTACTGGTTGAAGTCGAGCGGACCCTCGGTCGTACCGGACAGGACATCGCCCACGTCGACGGTCGGGAAGGGCTGCTCGTCGAGCGGCACCAGCGACTGGATCTGGAGGCGTCCGGTGTTCTGCGCGGTGTACGAGCCGTAGACCGTACCGCCGCGGAGGGCGGCGTTCTCGTGCGGCTTCACCGTCACCCACAGCTCGGCGTACGGGTCGGTGGCGCCGACCACCCGCGACGTGCCGATGCGGATGTTCATGCCTTCCAGCGACTCGTAGTAGTCCAGGGCGTAGCGGGACGGCGCGAGGGGGAGCGCGTTGATGGAGCCGCTTGCCGCGGCGTCACCCGTGGGGGTGTAACGGGAGGGCACCGTGCGCTCCGAGACCGTCACGGGCGCGGGCACGGCGTTGCCGGAGGACACCACCGTGACGGTGGGCTTGGTGATCTGGGTGAGCGACTGGTTGCCGGAGGAGGCGCCGCCGGGAACGAACTCGGCGACCGTGCCGGAGACGGTGACCGCGTCACCGACCGCGACGGTCGGCGCGGAGCCTGTGTAGACGAAGACGCCCTCGCTGGTGGCGGGGTCGGCGTCGGGGTTCGGGTCCTGGAACCAGAAGCCCTTCGAGCCGTACGAACGCACCCCCGTGACGATGCCCGGGACGTCGCTGACCTGCTGTCCCGCGAGCGGGGATATCCGGGTGGCGCCCTGGATGTCATGGATCCGGACCGGGCCGTCCGACGAGATCGGCGTCGACGGGGCCGGGGCCGGGGAGGCGGAGGCGGAGGTGGTGGCGGCGCCGGTGAGCAGGCCGGCGGCGAGCGCGGCGGTGACTACGGCGGAGACGGCGGTTGTTCGGGACGATGCGGCAGGCATCACGAGCTCCGGTGGTATCGAGGGTGGGAGTGGAGGTCTACGCGCGTCAATCTCGTGTGCGCGCAAGGAGGTTGTCAAGGACCTCCGGGTGGACTGCGGCAGTCCGTCGGGTGAACCGGGTGGCATGGGGCGAAATGCGTCTACGCTTGGGCCGCCTGACCCCGTACGCCCCCGTACGTCCCGAGGAGAACCACCTGATGTCCGCAGAGCGCCCCACCCTGCCGCCCGTACGGCTGCGCACCGAGGCCGAGCTCGCACGGGACGCGCTCGCCACGCCGCTGCTCGCCCGTGCCGTCCGGCTCGCCCGCTGGGCGGGCCCCGGTACCAGGGTCGGCGCCGGCGGCGAGCTCGTCGAGGAACAACTGCCCGCGGCGGCCGAACACCTCGGCCTCACGCCGGACGAGGACGGTGCGGCGGAGGCGAGCGAGGCGTGGCGGCTCGCGGTCGACGCGGGCCTCGTCGACGTCGAGGACCCGGAGGAGGCCGCGGGCCGGGACGGCGAGGGGACCGCCGCCGCCGGTGAGAACCTGGCGCTGATCACCGGCGGTTCCCCGCAGGACGTCCTGTCGATCTGGCTCGACGGCCTGGACGCCGTCCACGCCGACGCCACCGCGCCCGTCTTCGACGACCTCGCCGAGATCGTGGCCGAGGACGGCTCGATCGACTTCCAGGCCCTGGACTGGGATCCGGAGGCCGAGGCGGAATTCCTCGACGGGGTACTCGGCAATCTGTACCTGCTCACCGTCGGCGACGGTGGCACGGACGCGGCGCCCGTACCGCTGCCCGCGCTCGCCGCTTCGATGATCGTGCCGGACGGCATGGGCGAGCCCACCGACGACATCCTGGAGCAGGTGTCCGAGGCGATGATGCGTCTCGACGACCAGTTCCGGGTCCTCGAACCCATCGGAATCGTCGAATACCGCCCGGTGGACGAGACGTTGCTGGTCGAGGTGGGCGAGGACGACGCCCCGGAGGCCGACGACGAGGACGTCACCCGGTACGGAATGGTGAAGCTGACTCCCCTCGGGCTGTACGGCATCCGGTCCCGGATGCTGGACGCCGGCCTGGACGCCCCGGCGATCGGCGACCTCACGGACAAGGGTGCCGACGCGCTCCTCGGCGGCATCGCGTACTACCCGGAGGCGGCGGCCCGCAGCGAGGTCGAACGGTGGCTCGCCCGGCGCGGCGGGGACGGCGCGGCGGCCGAACTCCTCGCCGCGGCACGGGGCATGGACCAGCAGGCGCCGCTGCGCCGTCTCCACTGCCAGCAGGCGCTCGCCCTGGTCGGCGCGGAGGCGGAGCCCGAGGTGCGCGCGGTGCTCGACGACCCGGAGCTGGGTGGTCTCGCGCGGGTCTGGCTCGCGGAGACGGGCGCGGCGGACATCCCCGTACCGTCGGAGTCGATGATCTTCTGGCTCGCCGTCGACACGATCGCGGCCCAGTTGGAGGCCGAGGGCGAGCTGGACGAGCTCCAGGACCTCGTCGAGGGCCTGGCCGGACAGCACAGCGGCTTCTTCGACGAGGTGTGGCGGGTGGAGCACCCGGCGACCGCGGACGTCCTCGAAGCGATGGGGCGGCTGCACAGCGACAAGAAGAAGGCCAAGGAGGCCCGCAAGGCGGCGTTCAAGGCGCGGTCGCGGGCGGGGGCCTGAGACCTGGGGGCCGCGTCGGTCACTCACGTCGGTGCGCGCCTCCGGCGGGCCGCATCCGGTCAAGTGCACAAGAAGGGTGCCCCTCGTGGTCGCCCGCAGTTCAACTGGTGTTGGGTCAGGGGCGCGACTGTGGGCGCGCCAACAACCGCCCACCCGCTCCGGGAGTACGTCATGTCCTTCACGCGCAGGGAATTCACCAGACACTCCGCCCTCACCGGTGCCGGCATCGCCCTGACCGGTACGGTCGCCGCACTGGCCACCGCGCCCGGTGCGCTTGCCGCGGAGGACTCCAAGCGCGGCCACGACGACCACGACCACGGTCACGGACACGGCGACGAGCCCGGTTACGGGCCGCTGATCGCCGACCCCGACGGACTTCTCGCGCTGCCCGCCGGCTTCTCCTACACGGTCATCACCCACAGCGGTGTCACCAAGCTGGAGTCCGGCGAGTACACCCCCTCCAACCACGACGGCACGGCCACCTTCGAGGGCCCCCGCGGAGTCACCCTGCTCGTCAACAACCACGAGCTGAGCGGCACCCGGGCCGGCTGGGAGTACCCGGTGCCGCTGGCCGAGGGTCTCGTCTACGACCCGGTCGCCGCCGGCGGCTGCACCGTCGTGGAGACCCGCCGCGACGGCCGTACCGCGGAGTGGGTCGGCATCGCCGGCACGTCCACCAACTGCGCCGGTGGCGCCTCCCCGTGGGGCACCTGGCTCACCTGCGAGGAGACCGAGGACAAGGCCGGCAAGAACGGTCTGCTCAAGGACCACGGCTACGTCTTCGAGGTCGACCCGTACGACAAGCACGCCAACCGCGACCCGCGCCCGATCAAGGCGTTCGGCCGGTTCGCCCACGAGGCCGTCGTCATCGACCCCAAGCAGGGCCACGCCTACCTGACCGAGGACGCCTCGGGCCCCAACGGCCTGCTCTACCGCTGGGTTCCGCCGCACGGCTTCCGGCACGGCCGCGGCAAGCTGCGCACGCTCGCCGACGACGCCGGTGTCCTCCAGGCCACCAAGTGCTTCGACAGCAACGGCGCGTTCGTCGACGACCTGTCCCGCGCCACGAAGATCGGCACGGTGTACGGCGTGGACTGGATCGACGTCCCCGACCGCGACGCGAAGACCGTCTCGGTGCGCAAGCAGTTCGCGGACGGCACGATCACCCGCGCACGCAAGCTCGAAGGCATGTGGTGGGGCGACGGCGGCGCGTACATCGTCTCCTCGTTCGCCCGCGAGGAGAGCCCCGTCCAGCACGACGGCCAGGTCTGGTTCTACGACCCCAAGCGCCGCACGCTGACGCTGAAGGTGCTCCTCGGCGTGAACGCCGACCCGTCGAAGGACGGCGCGTTCGACGGCCCGGACAACATCACCGTCTCGCCGTACGGCGGTCTGGTCATCGCCGAGGACGGCAACGGCATCCAGCACCTCTTCGGCGCGACCGAAAGCGGCCGCACGTACCCCATCGGCCGCAACGAGCTGAACATCGGCAGCGAAGAGGAGCCGGAGTACAGCGAGTTCACCGGCGTCACCTTCTCGCCGGACGGCAAGACGCTGTACGCCAACATCCAGACGCCCGGCATCATGCTCGCCATCACCGGCCCGTGGAAGCGCCAGCCGAACCGCCGCTGACGGACCCGGTGCCGCCGCTGACGGACCGTACCGCAACCGACGACCGGTACCGTCACAGGCCGTCCGCCCCGGAATTACGCGCGAGGGAATTCCCTCGCGCGTAATTCCGTCGCACACCGTGGAGTTCCGCTCCAGAGTCCTGACCGTGTCCGGGTGCGCAGGCAGGACCTACTTCCACTCTTCATGGGGATGCCGCGGGTTCGAATCCCGCCACCGGCTCTCGTGCCGGTGTAGCTCAGGGGCCAGAGCACCTTCGTCGGTTCCGCCGACTGTGATCTCTGGACACCACAACTTCATCAGCAGTGAACGACTGCACGCACCTCCCGGTGCGCGGGCTGCGGCTCCTTCCTCTCAAGAAACCGCCGCCGCCGACTCTGATCTCGGGAGGCACAGACATCGGGGGGTGCCCGGTGCGCAGGTGACGGATACTTCCCGGATCCGACGGTTGCGGGTTCGCGTCCCGCCCGGCCCCGGCCGGTGGCTCAAGTGGACAGCGCATCGGACAAGCCCGTCGCCGACTCCTGATCTCGGGCGCCCTTTCCCTTTTCCGCTGTGCCTTCCCCCATGAATTCGGGGGAATTCACATGGCCCGCTTCAACACCCGCACCACCAGGTCGCACGCCACCTCGCCCGTGAAGTCGACCGGACACACCGCGCCGGCCCATCAGGGCGGACGCGGACACCTCCGCGACAACCGCTCCGAACTCTTTCTGCTCGCGGTCGCCAACTTCGTCTCGCAGCGGACCTTCTACGAGGACGGCGAGCAGCGCGACCGGCGATTCGCCGAACTCGTCCGGGTACTCGCCGTCGGCGACCCCGGATGGACCGCCGGTCTGCTCCACTGGCTTCGCCGCGACGGAGGGATGCGCAGCGCCTCGATCGTCGGGGCCGCCGAGTACGTGAAGGCGCGGCTCGACGCCGGTGCCGCGGACGGACCTTCCAACCGGCAGGTCGTCGACTCCGTCCTGCTGCGCGCCGACGAGCCCGGTGAACTCCTCGGGTACTGGACATCGCGCTACGGCCGCGCCGTGCCCAAGCCCGTCAAGCGCGGCATCGCCGACGCCGTACGCCGCCTCTACAACGGCACGTCGCTGCTGAAGTACGACACCGCGTCCAAGGGGTACCGCTTCGGCGACATCCTGAACCTGGTGCACGCCTCGCCGGCCCCGGAGAAGCCGTGGCAGGGCGAGCTGTTCCGGTACGCCCTCGACCGCCGCCACCACCCGGAGACGGCCGTGGTGCCGGCCTCGGACCGCACCCTCACCGCCCACCGCGCGCTGATGGAACTGCCCGTCCAGGAGCGTCGGGCGGTGATCGACGGGGAGGACGGGGCGCGGCGGCTTGCCGCCGCGGGTATGACCTGGGAGGCCCTGGCGGGCTGGTTGCAGGGACCGATGGACGCCGCAGCCTGGGAAGCGGTGATTCCGTCGATGGGTGTGATGGCGCTCGTCCGCAATCTGCGCAACTTCGACGAGGCGGGTGTCTCGGACGAGGTCGCGGCGCGGGTGGCGGCGAAGATCTCTGATCCGGCCGTGGTCGCCGCGTCCCGGCAGTTCCCGTTCCGCTACCTCGCCGCCCATCAGCACGCGCCGTCGCTGCGCTGGGCCCACCCGCTGGAGAAGGCGCTCGGCCACTCCCTCGCCCAGGTGCCCGCGCTGCCGGGGCGGACGCTGATCCTGGTCGACCGCTCGGGCTCGGTGTGGGCGCCGCTCTCGGACCGCTCGCAGCTCAACCGGGCCGACGCCGCCGCGATCTTCGGGACGGCGCTGGCGCTGCGGGCAGCCGACGCCGATCTGGTGCAGTTCGGTACAAACAGTGCACGGGTGACGTATCGTCCGGGTGAGTCCGTACTGAAGGTCCTGGAGCGCTTCGGCGACCTCGGCGGGACCAGCACCGCGGAGGCGGTGCGCCGGCGCTACCGGGCCCACGACCGGGTGCTGATCGTCACCGACGAGCAGGCGTCGTTCTCGTACGCCGCGGACGCCACCGCGGCCGTGCCGTCCACCGTGCCCGTCTACACCTGGAACCTGGCCGGATACCGGGTCGGTCACGCCCCGTCGGGAAGCGGGAACCGCCACACCTTCGGGGGCCTTTCGGACGCGGCGTTCCGCATGGTGCCGCTGCTGGCGGCGGGCCGGGACGCCCACTGGCCCTGGAGCCGCTGATGACGAATCGGGTGTCAGTGTGCCCCCAGGAGGGGACGGGCATGGCGTCGGGGTGTTCTCGGGGCGCATACTTCTAGGTAATGAAACAGTCAGCCGGATCCCGGCGCCACCTGCCGTCCAGTCCCTTCAACCGCCCGACCCAGGCGGCCCCACCGGTCGAATCGTTCGATGTGGGCGACAGGGTGTCGCACGACCAGTTCGGACTCGGCCGCGTCCTCGCTGTCGAGGGGGACAATGCCGCGGTGCTCATCGACTTCGCGGGGCGCCAGGGAAGGATCCTGAGCCCCTATTCCAAGCTGACCAAGCTCTGAGGGGCGGCGGGCACGCGCAGTTCCGCGGTCCCGCCCCGCTCCCCGGCTTCAGGGGCACCCGGCAAGCGCGGGTGCCCCTGAAGCCGTGTCGGAAGTCCTGCTGGTCACAGTGACTGGGCGGCGGGCTTCACCATGCCTCGGACGGTGCGCGACTTCACGAAGTCGCCCATGGCCGTCATCTCCCACTCGCCGGAGAACTGCCTGATCAGCTTGGCCATCATCACGCCGGTCTGCGGCTCGGCGCCCGTCAGGTCGAAGCGGACCAGTTCCTCGTCGGTGGCGGCGTCGACCAGACGGCAGTAGGCCTTGGCCACTTCGGTGAACTTCTGGCCGGTGAAGGAGTTGACCGTGAAGATCAGACCGCTCACCTCCGCCGGGATTCGGCCCAGGTCGACGACGATCACTTCGTCGTCACCCGCGCCCTCGCCCGTGAGGTTGTCGCCGGAGTGCTTGATCGCGCCGTTCAGGATGGAGAGCTTGCCGAAGTAGCAGCTGTCCAGGTGGTTCCGGTTGGGGCCGTAGGCGATCACCGAGGCGTCGAGGTCGATGTCCTTGCCGCGGAACGCGGGCTCCCAGCCGAGGCCCATCTTGACCTGGGAGAGCAGCGGTCGACCGCCCTTGACCAGGGACACCGTCTGGTTCTTCTGGAGGCTCACCCGGCCCTTGTCGAGGTTGATCTTGCCGGAGGCGGCGGGCGCGGGAGCGGCGGCGGGCGGGGCCGTGGGGGCCGGGGGTGCGGCGACCCGTGGGTCCAGCGGAGGGGTGGTGGGCATCGGGGGTGCGGCGACGGGTGCGGCGGGTGCGGGAGCGGCGGGCTCCTCCTCGACCGAGACACCGAAGTCCGTGGCGATGCCGGCCAGCCCGTTCGCATAGCCCTGGCCGACCGCGCGGGCCTTCCAGGCGCCGTTGCGGAGATAGACCTCGATGACCACGAGCGCCGTTTCGGTGCCCAGCCGGGGCGGGGTGAAGGTGGCGAGCACACTGCCGTTGTCGGCGTTGCGCACGGTCGCGGTGGGCTCGATGCCCTGGAAGGTCTGGCCCGCCGCGTCCGGGCTCGCCGTGACGACGATCTTCTCGATGCCGGCCGGGACCGCTGTGGTGTCCACCACGATCGCGTCCGGTGCGGTGCCGCCGCCGGAGCGGTACGTCACACCGGGGCCGGCGGGCTGGTTGTAGAAGATGAAGTCGTCGTCGGAGCGCACCTTGCCGTCGGCGGTGAGCAGCAGGCCCGAAACGTCGAGCCGCACCGGTGCGGAGACGTCCACTGCCACGCGGGCGGCGGAGAGAGGGATGTTCGAGCCGGGGGTCATAGCGGTCATGCACGGGGTAACGAACGATCGGGCTTTGCCGTTCCCTTACCATCACCGGCCTTCACGCACCCCTCACCGGCGAGCGGTCGGGCAGGCGGTCGGGCGGTCGGGCGGTCGGGCAGGCGGTCGGGCGGTCGGGCAGGCGGTGCCGGTGTGCCCGCCGGTCCGGTCACTACGGCCGGATCGGAGGGCCGGTCGCGGTAGGGCCGGATCACCGGTCCGGTCAGTACGGCCAGATCGGGGGGTTCGTGCAGAAGTGGCCGCCGAGGTGCGCGTGGTCGGGGTTGTCCGGGTCGAGCTCTCCCTGTTCGGCGATGAGCTCGGCCGCGTACGGCTCCGAGTCGTCCCTCGGTTCGTATCCCAGTGAGCGGGCCGTCGTCAGGTCCCACCACAGCCGGGTGTTGTCGGACGAGCCGTGGACGACGGTGTGCCGCACGTCGTCGGCGGTGAGCGCGGCGTGGAAGAGGCGCGCGCCGTCCCCGGGGCTCATCCAGACCGACAGCATTCGCACGGACGTCGGTTTCGGGAAACAGGAGCCGATGCGTACGGAGACGGTTTCCATGCCGTGCCGGTCCCAGTACAACTGGGCGAGGTCCTCGCCGAAGGACTTGGACAGACCGTAGAAGGTGTCGGGGCGGCGCGGCGTGTCGATGGGGATCAGCGGGTCGCCGGGGAGCGGCCGGGGGGTGTAGCCGACGACGTGGTTGGAGGAGGCGGACACGATCCGCTTCACGCCCTCCTCGCGCGCGGCCTCGTAGAGGTTGTACGTCCCCTCGATGTTCGCCCGCAGAATCTTGTCGAACGGGGCTTCCAGGGAGATGCCCGCGAGGTGGATGATCGCGTCGACACCGCGTACGGCCTCGCGGAGCGCCTTCTTGTCACCGAGGTCGGCGGTGATCGCGTCCGGCTCGCCCTCGACGGGGGCGAGGTCGAAGAGACGGAGCTCGTAGCCGTACGCGGGCAGAAGTCCGCGCATCAGGGTGCCGAGACCGCCTGCGGCGCCGGTGAGCAGGACGGTGCGGGGAGCGGGCATGCGCGGATCTCCTCGGTACATAGGCGCACGCGCACGGCCTGCGCGCGCGGCACGGCCCCCGCGGTACCTGCGACCTGTACCCACGGGGCGTCAAATCCATGGACGGCATTCATATGCATGGACAAGCTAAGAAGTGGGGACGTGCCGCGTCAAGGGGCGGGCGCCGCGCGTGGCGGGTGCGCGCGGAGCCGATGGCTCCGTCAGGGGGATCACGTGGTGCGCGCGTTCTCGCCTTGACCTGCGACAGGCGGCTGCCTTAGCGTGTGGGCGTTCATGAGTATGGACACCGATCAGAATTGTGCACGCCTGAATCTTGCTCAGGGAGCGCCCGTGACCTCAGCCCCTCTTGCTGCCCGACTCACCCGTGTCGCCGGGCCGCTCTTCTTCCCCGTCACCGCCTACGGGCCGGACGGCGCCGTTGACGTCGACGTGTTCCGCGCACACGTGCGCGCCGGCATCGACGGCGGTGCGGCGGCCGTCTTCGCCTGCTGCGGCACCGGCGAGTTCCACGCCCTGACGCCGGAGGAGTTCCGTCTCGTCGTCGGCGCCGCCGTCGAGGAGGCCGCCGGAGAGGTGCCCGTCGTCGCGGGAGCCGGATACGGCACGGCACTCGCGATCCAGTACGCGAAGCTCGCCGAGGAAGCGGGCGCGGACGGGCTCCTCGCCATGCCCCCGTATCTCGTCGTCGCCGACCAGGCGGGGCTGCTGGCCCACTACACGGCCCTCGCCGCGGCCACCGGTCTGGAGACGATCGTCTACCAGCGCGACAACGCCGTCTTCACTCCGGAGACCGTCGTCGCGCTGGCCCGAACGCCGGGCATCACGGGCCTCAAGGACGGCTACGGCGATCTCGACCTGATGCAGCGCATCCTCAGCGCCGTCCGCACCGAACTGCCCGGCCGGGAGTTCCTGTACTTCAACGGGCTGCCCACCGCCGAACTCACCGGCCTCGCCTACCGGGGCATCGGCGTCAGGCTCTACTCCTCCGCCGTCTTCGCCTTCGCCCCCGACATCGCGCTCGCCTTCTACCGGGCGCTGGACTCCGGCGACGACGACCTGGCCAACGCGCTGCTCGACCACTTCTACCGGCCGCTGGTGGAACTGCGCGCCAAGGGCCGCGGCTACGCCGTGTCGCTCGTCAAGGCGGCCGTCCGGCTGGGCGGTCTGGACGTCGGTGAGGTCCGCACCCCGCTCAGCGAGCCGCCCGCGGCCCACGTCGAGGAGCTGACCGGGATCATCGCGCGCGGTCGTGAACTGCTGGAGAAGTACGGACAGGAGCGGCGCGGGTGAAGACTTCGGCCTTTCTCTATCCGTGGGACGTCGTCGGCGACCCGGACGCGGCCGCCCGCGTCGCGGACCTGGGCGTCCAGCAGGTGACGCTCGCCGCGGCCTACCACTCCACCCGGGCGCTGACCCCGCGTCACCCCGGCCGCCGCATCGTCACCGCCGAACACGCCGCGGTGCTCTACCCGCCGGACGCCGCCCGGTGGGCGGGACGCGAACTGCGCCCGTACGCACAGTCCTGGGTGGCCTCGGACGACCCGTACGCCGAAGCCGCACAGGCCCTCGCCGACGCCGGTCTCGACGTGCACACGTGGGTGGTCCTCGCACACAATTCCCGGCTGGGTGCCGAGCACCCGGACATCTGCGTGGTCAACGCGTACGGCGACCGCTATCCCTGGGCGCCCTGCATCGCGCGGCCCGCGGTCCGCGCGTATCTGGTGGACCTGGCGGCGGAGGCGGCGGTGCGGGACGGTGCGCGCGGCACCGAGCTGGAGTCCTGCGGCTGGTACGGCTTCGCGCATCTGCACGCACACGACAAGACCGCAGGTGTCGGTCTCGGGGACGCGGCGCAGTATCTGATGTCGCTCTGCTTCTGCCCCGACTGCCGTACCGGATACGGCGAACACGGCGTGGACGCGGACGCGCTGGGCCGGGCCGTGCGCGCGGCCCTGGAGCCGGTCTGGGCGGGGTCCGGCTCCCCGGAGGCCGGCTGGTCCGGCGTCGAGAGGCTGCTCGGCGCCGAACTCGCCGCCGCCACGCTGGAGTTCCGCGGTCAGGTCGCCCGTACCCTCCAGGAGTCCGCGGTCGCCGCTGTGCGGGCGGCGGCCGCGGAGGGCTTCCAGGTGCTGCTGCACGCCGATCCCGCCCCGTACCGCTCCGGTGCGAACGTGGGAGTCGACCCGCGGCACATCCTCTCCGTGGCCGACGGCGTGGTGCTGCCCTGCACCGGCGGCGACGCGGCGCGCGAGACGGTCCTCCGGCCGTTCGCCGGCCGCTCCGACCGCGTGGTCGCCGCCAACTTCACCGTGGTCGGGGGCATGGGCGGCAGCCCCGCCACCCTGGAGCGCGACGCGGCGCACGCGGCATCGCTCGGCGCGAACCAACTGCGCCTCTACCACGCCGGGCTGGCCTCCGGCCCGGACCTCGGAGCCGTCGCCGGAGCGCTGTCACGCCTCGGTCGATGAGGGACGCGGGCCGGTGGGGGCGCCCGTCAGCCTTCCCCACCGGCCCGCCACCAGCAGGATCGCGGGCAGCAGTGCCGCCGCGGCTGCCACCGGCAGCAGCACGCGGACGTCCACCAGCGCGATCAACCCGGCGCCCAGCGCCAGTGCCACCGCGTTCGGGGCCATCATCAGTGTGTGGGCGGTCGCGGCGGTACGGCCCAGCACGGCGCCCGGAGTCTCCCGCTGCACCGCCGTCATCGCGGCGATCAGCACACACGGCAGTCCGAGCCCGACGGCCGCGCTCGCCATCAGCGCCACCGTGTCGTAGGGCAGCGCCCGCGCCCCCACCGCCACCGCGAAGAGAGCGATCCCGGCCGCCGTGAACACCCGCTCCGGCAGCCTGCGCAGCAGCGGCCCGGACAGCAGCCCGACGGCGACGGAGCCGGCCCCCTGTGCCGCGTACAGCACACCCGCGTACGCGGGGGAGCGGCCCAGAACGTCGTCGACGACGGCCTGGACCGCGGCTCCGTTGAGCCCCGCGCACAGCATCGTCACCGAGCCCGCCAGCACGAGCGGCCGCAGCGCGGGCGACCACCACAACTGCCTTATGCCCGCCGCGAGTTCACCCCGCCACCTGGACGGAGCGGTTCCGGACACATCGCTCCCGGAGCGATCCGTCCCGGGCCGATCCCTCCCCGGAGCCCGCACCGGCAGCAGCGCGTAGATTCCCGCCGCCAGTACGAACGACGCCGCGTCCAGCAGTGCCACCGCGCCGCCCCCGTACCGCGCGTACAGCCCGGCTCCGGCCAGCGGCGCCAGCAGCTTCATGCCCTCGCCCGCCACCGTCCGCAGCCCGTTGAAGTCACCCAGCAGCCGGGCGTCCACGGCCCCGCCGACCAGCGCCGACTCGGCCGCGTCCATCAGGACGGAACTCGCTCCGTACAGCACGAGCACGGTGAAGAGGATCCAGATCCGCCCCGCCGAATCGACCGCGAGCAGCGCGGCCAGGAGTGCCGCCATCACGAGATTCGACCGGACGAGAAGCGGCTTGCTGCGGAACCGGTCGGCCAGTGCCCCGAGCGCGGGCCCGATCAGCACCGGCAGCCACATGGCGAACACGGCAAGCGCCGCCAGACTGTCCGACCCGGTGAGCCACTTGACCCAGACCCCGGCGACGAGCCACATCGCGGACGTCCCGAAACCGGAGGCGACGACCGCCGTCAGAAGCAGCCCCGCCGTGCGGTCGCGCACCACCCGTACCGTCGCCGACCCCGACCCCGACCCCGATCCCGACCTCGACCCCGATCCCGACCTCGACCCCGATCCCGACCTCGACCCCGATCCCGACCTCGACCCCGATCCCGACCTCGACCCCGATCCCGACCCCGCCACCGCACCCGCCGCCCTCCTGATCCGTGCCTTCGTCACCGGGTCAGGCTGCTGGGTAAGGAGGCCGGGCGGCATCGGGCGGTCGCCCTACTCCCCTCCGGCCGCAACCGCCCGTCCCGCACCGGGTGTACGGCGCATGCCGGATGTCGGTGAAGTTCTTTTGACAGAAGCGTTGACGAAACATTCCGCTCCGCTCTAGCTTCATCGCGTCATACTTCGTACGTCATATATGAGACGCGATACGCGAGATGTGAGAGCCCTTCACCCATGACCTTTGCGACGCCCACCCCGATTCCGTCCCGCACCCAGTACGTGCTGGAGGCGATCAAGCACGCGATCCTCACCGCGCGGCTGAAACCAGGGCAGGCGCTCGTCGAGACGGAGCTCGCCGCGCAGTTCGGGGTCTCCAAGACACCGGTGCGCGAGGCGCTCAAGACCCTGGCCGGCACCGGTCTCGTCGTCATGAGCCAGTACAAGGGTGTCACCGTGCGGCTGGTCGACGCGGCCATGGCGCGGGAGGTGTACGACGTGCGCCTGCTCCTCGAACCGGAGGCGCTGCGACGCTCCATCACCCGCAGCGCCTCGCTCGACGCCGCCCAGGAGGCCCTGGAGCGGGCCGACTCGGCCGGTGACAAGGCGGACAGGTCGCTCGCCAACCGGGACTTCCACCGGGCGCTCTACCTGCCCTGCGGCAATCCGCTGCTGGCCCGCATGCTCGACGAGGTCCGCGACCAGGCCGCACTGGTGTCGACCGTGGCCTGGGCGACCATCCCGTCCTGGGAGCGGGAGGCCGCCGAGCACCGGGAGATCCTGCGGCTCGCACTCGGCGCCGACGCGGACGCCGCGGCCCGGGCCCTCCACGAGCACATCGCGTCGTTCGTCAGCCGTGCGTTCCCCGAGGAAGCGGAGACCGAGGGGGATCGGGCATGAACCACCAGCACACCGACGAAAGGCCTGTCCGCATGGACTTCCTCCCGCTGAAGGCGGCCCTCGCAGATGTCGTGGCGATCCCGGTGACCCCGTTCGCCGCGGACGGCACCATCGACACGGCGACCCACCGCGGACTGCTGCGGCGGCTCCTCGACGGCGGTGTACGCATCCTCACGCCGAACGGCAACACCGGTGAGTTCTACGCGCTCACCCCCGAGGAGCGGCGCACCGTCACCGAGGCGACGATCGACGAGACCGGTGGCCGCGCCACCGTCCTGGCCGGTGTCGGGCACGACGTGCCCACCGCGGTCGCCGCCGCCGAGCACGCGCGCGACGCCGGTGCCGAGATGGTGATGGTGCACCAGCCCGTCCACCCGTACGTCTCGCAGGACGGCTGGGTCGACTACCACCGGGCCATCGCCGAGGCCGTCCCCGGTCTCGGCGTCGTCCCCTACATCCGCAACCCGCAGCTCGACGGCGCACGCCTGGCCGCACTCGCCGACAGCTGCCCCAACGTCATCGGCGTGAAGTACGCCGTACCGGACGCCGCGCGCTTCGCCGCCTTCGCCCGCGACGCCGGCCTGGACCGCTTCGTCTGGATCGCCGGCCTCGCCGAGCTGTACGCCCCCGCCTACTTCTCCGCCGGTGCCACCGGCTTCACCTCCGGGCTCGTCAACGTCGCCCCCGGCGTCTCGCTCGCGATGCTGGAGGCGCTGCGGGCCGGCGACCACCCGGCCGCGATGAAGGTCTGGGAGCGGATCCGCCGCTTCGAGGAACTCCGGGCCGACCAGCAGTCCGCCAACAACGTGACGGTCGTCAAGGAGGCCCTCGCCTCGCTGGGGCTCTGCCGCCGGGACGTCCGCCCGCCCAGCCGGGTGCTGCCCGAGGCGCAGCGCGCCGAGGTCGCCGCCGAGGTCGCCGGGTGGTCGATATGACGTCCCGGGACGGCAGGATCGGCCCCGAGGAGCTGCGCAGTCACCAGTGGTACGGGACGGACGGGCTGCGCTCCTTCAGCCACCGGGCCCGCACGAGGCAGCTCGGCTACCTCCCCGAGGAGCACCTCGGCAAGCCCGTCATCGCGATCCTCAACACCTGGTCCGACATCAACCCCTGCCACGTCCACCTGCGCGACCGCGCGCAGGCCGTCAAGCGGGGCGTCTGGCAGGCAGGCGGCTTCCCGCTCGAATTCCCGGTCTCCACACTGTCGGAGACGTTCCAGAAGCCGACCCCGATGCTCTACCGCAACATGCTGGCGATGGAGACGGAGGAGCTGCTGCGCTCCTACCCGGTCGACGGGGCCGTGCTGATGGGCGGCTGCGACAAGTCCACACCCGCGCTGCTCATGGGCGCCGCCTCCGTCGACCTGCCGGCCGTCTTCGTGCCGGCCGGGCCGATGCTGCCGGGACACTGGCGCAACGAAGTCCTCGGCTCCGGCACCGACATGTGGAAGTACTGGGACGACAAGCGGGCCGGACTCATCGGCGACTGCGAGATGGACGAGCTGGAGAACGGGCTGGCGCGCTCACCGGGCCACTGCATGACGATGGGCACCGCGTCGACCCTGACAGCCGCCGCCGAAGCGCTCGGTGTCACCGTGCCGGGCGCCTCCTCCATCCCGGCCGTCGACTCCGGACACGACCGGATGGCCGCCCGGTCCGGACTCAGGATCGTCGAACTCGTGTGGCAGCAGCGGAAGTTGTCACACATCCTCACGGAGGAGGCGTACGAGGACGCCGTCGCCACCGTGCTCGCGCTCGGCGGCTCCACCAACGCCGTCATCCACCTGATCGCCATGGCGGGCCGCTCCGGGATCACGCTCACGCTCGACGACTTCGACCGGGTCGCCCGGACCGTGCCCGTCCTCGCCAACCTCCGTCCGGGCGGCCAGTACCTGATGGAGGACTTCCACTTCGCCGGCGGGCTGCCCGGGTTCCTGGCCCGGCTGACCGACGTACTCCATCTGGACCGGCCCACCGTCGCGCACGACACCCTGCGCGAACAGCTCGACGGGGCGCTCGTGCACAACAGCGAGGTCATCCGGGAACGCGACAACCCCCTGGCGGACGAGGGCGGCGTCGCCGTGCTGCGCGGCAACCTCTGTCCGGACGGCGCGGTCATCAAGCACATCGCCGCCGAGCCCCACCTGCTGCGCCACACCGGCCCCGCGGTCGTCTTCGACGACTACAAGGAGATGCAGCGCACCATCAACGACCCCGCTCTGACACTCACTCCGGACCATGTGCTGGTCCTGCGCAACGCAGGGCCCAAGGGCGGCCCCGGGATGCCCGAGTACGGCATGCTGCCGATCCCCGACTACCTGCTGAAGCAGGGGGTGCGGGACATGGTGCGGATCTCCGACGCCCGGATGAGCGGCACCAGTTACGGCGCGTGCGTGCTGCACGTGGCGCCCGAGTCGTACGTCGGCGGACCGCTCGCCCTCGTCCGCACCGGTGACCTGATCACCCTGGACGTCGAGGAGCGCTCGCTCCATCTCGATGTGACGGACGAGGAGTTGACGCGGCGCAGGGCCGCGTGGACACCCCCGCCCACCCGGTACGGACGCGGTTACGGGGCGCTGTACCACGACCAGATCACCCAGGCCGACACCGGCTGTGACTTCGCCTTCCTGTCCCGGCAGGGAGACGTGCCCGACCCCTACGCCGGCTGAACGACACCCCCGCGCCGGCAGAACGCCCCCGGGCCGGCTCGACGCTCCCCCCGCGCCGCCCGATCGACTCGTACGCCGCCCGATCGACCCGTACGCCGACCGAACGACCCGTACGCCGACCGAACCTCCCCCCGAGCCGCTTGTTCGAGATCTCGAACATCGTGCGGCAAGCGCTTGCGCCCCCGCATCACCCAGCACTTGAGAGAGAACGGAGACGTGTCATGGCCCAAGCCGCAGCTGTGGCCACACCGCCCAAGGTGCCCCGGCGCCGCTCCGCGAGCCCCCGCCGACTGCCGTATCTGCTGATCGCCCCCGCGGCTCTGCTGATGCTGGGCTTCATCGCCTACCCGGTGATCAGCGTCTTCTACTACAGCCTGCAGAACTACAACGTCACCAAGCCGTGGCGGAACGGCTTCGCCGGCTTCGACAACTTCACCCGGATCTTCACCGAGGACGACCAGTTCTGGACGACGCTCGTCTTCAGCGGCCAGTGGGTCGTCACCCAGGTCGCGCTCCAGCTCACCCTCGGCCTGGCGCTCGCCCTGATCGTCAACCAGACCTTCATCGGACGCGGCATCTCCCGCGCCATGGTCTTCTCGCCGTGGGCCGTCTCCGGTGTGCTGACCAGCACCATCTGGATCCTGCTCTACAACTCCTCGACAGGGTTCAGCCGTTACCTCGCGGACGCCGGAATCGGCGAATACGGCACCTCGGTGCTCTCCGACACCGGCACCGTGTTCTGGGCCGCGACCGTCGCCGAACTCTGGCGCGGTGTCCCCTTCTTCGCCATCCTCATCCTCGCCGACCTCCAGTCGGTCTCCAAGGAGCTGTACGAGGCCGCGTCGGTCGACGGCGCCGGGCGCATGCGCCAGTTCTTCCACATCACGCTGCCGCACCTGCGGGACGCGATCATCCTCGCCACACTGCTGCGCGGCGTCTGGGAGTTCAACAACGTCGACCTGCTCTACACCCTCACCGGCGGCGGGCCGGCCGGCGAGACCACCACGCTGCCGCTCTATGTCGCCAACACCGGCATCGAGGGCCACGACTTCGGCTACGCCTCCGCGCTCACCACCGTCGCGTTCGTGATCCTCCTGTTCTGCTCGATCGTCTATCTGCGCCTGAGCAAGTTCGGAGGCGACCACAAATGACTGCCGCACTGGCCGAGAAGCACATCGGCACCGCCGAGGAGCCCGTACGCACCAGCCCGTCGCCCACCGCGCACCGCGGCCGAAAGCGCGAGCGTGCCTACGACGACGTACCGCGCTGGCAGATCTACGTACCGCTGGGCGTCTACCTGCTCTTCACCCTCATCCCGTTCTACTGGATGCTGCTCTTCGCCGTGCGGCCCGCGGGCTCCACCTCGCTCGTGCCGTGGCCGATGACCGGGGAGCACTTCTCCAAGGTCTGGACCGAGCGCAGCTTCGCGGTCTTCTTCCAGAACAGCATGATCGTCGGCGTCTGCACCCTGATCGCCACGACGCTCGTCGCCCTGGCCGGCGGGTACGCCCTCGCCCGCTTCGAGTTCAAGATCAAGGGCGCCTTCATGCTGGCGCTGCTCTGCTCGCAGTTCATCCCCGGCGCGCTGATGCTGGTACCGCTCTTCGAGATCTTCAAGAACCTCCAGATGATCAACTCGCTGGGCAGCGTCGTCATCGCCGAGACGGTCTTCCAACTGCCGCTCTCGATCATCCTGATCAGCGGATTCATCAAGAACGTGCCCGCCTCCCTGGAGGAGGCCGCCTGGGTGGACGGCTGCTCGCGCTTCCGGGCCTTCTGCGCCGTGGTGCTGCCGCTGCTGCGGCCCGGACTCATCGCCGTCGGCTCCTTCGCCTTCGTGCACAGCTGGAACCACTTCCTGTTCGCCGTGATGTTCCTCAGCCGGCAGGACAGGCAGACGATCCCGGTCGGCCTGAACACCCTCATCGGCGCGGACAGCGTCGACCTGGGCGCGCTCGCCGCGGGCGGTGTGATCGCCGCGGTGCCCGTGGTGATCGTCTTCGCCTTCATCCAGAAATGGCTGATCACCGGCTTCAGCGCCGGCGCGGTGAAGGGCTGATGACCGTGCAGCGCCGAGCCGTCCGCACCCCGCACGACCGGTCGAGAAGGACCCCCCGATGACCACGCCACCCACCCCCCTCCCGATCGTCCTCGCGGGCGCCCGCGGGCACGGCCGATGGCACCTCGCCAACATCCGCCGCCTTCAGCACCAGGGCCTCGTCCGGCTGGCCGGAATCTGCGAACTCGACCCGCTCGACGCCGGCGAACTGTCCGCCTTCGCCGGTGAGATGCCCGAGCAGTCACCCGACTTCGGTGCGCTGCTCGACTCCACCGGGGCCCGCGCCGCGGTCATCTGCACCCCCATCCAGACGCATGCCGAACTGGCACTGACCGCCGCCGCCCGCTCCGTCCACCTCCTGCTGGAGAAACCGCCCGCGGCGACGTACGCCGACTTCGTCCGCATGACCGACGGCATCCGGGCGGCCGGCGTCGCCTGCCAGATCGGCTTCCAGTCCTTCGGCTCCCACGCCGTGCCCGCCGTCCGGGAACTCGTACGCTCCGGCGCCATCGGCACCCTCCGGGGCATCGGCGCCGCGGGCGCCTGGGTCCGCGACGAGGCGTACTACCGGCGGGCGCCCTGGGCCGGCCGGCGCCGGATCGGCACGGTCGACGTCGTGGACGGAGTTCTGACCAACCCCCTCGCCCACGCCGTCGCCACCGCGCTCGAACTCGCCGACCGCGGACGGGCCGAGGACATCGCGTCCATCGAGACCGAGCTGTACCGCGCCCACGACATCGAGGCCGACGACACCTCGTGCCTCCGCATCACCACCGCGGACGGGCTGCCCGTGACCGCCGCCGTCACCCTCTGCGCCGAACAGGCCGGGGAACCGTACGTGATCGTCCACGGCGACCGGGGCCGGATCACCTTCTGGTACAAGCAGGACCGGGTGCTCGTGCAGCGCGCCGGACACGGACCGGAGGAGACCGTGCACGGACGCACCGACCTCCTGCACAACCTCGTCGACCACCTCGCCGGGCGCGCCGACCTCCTCGTGCCACCGGAGCGCACCGGCGCGTTCATGCGGATCGTCGAAACCGTACGGACCGCCCCGGAGCCCGCGGCCCTGCCGGCCGACGCCTGGTACACCGAACCCGCGACGGCGTCCACCGGAGCCCGCCGGGTGGTGCGCGGCATCGACGCCGCGGTCGCCGCGGGCGCCGACACCCTCACGCTCTTCTCCGAACTCGGCGTCCCCTGGGCGCAACCCAGCGAGGTGAGTATCCCGTGACCAGCGCACTCCTCAGCTGCGCCGGACGCCCCGTGGCCCGGTACACCTGCCGGCCCGTGCCCGACAGCCGCCCCTACCTCCACCCGGTCACCACGCTCGGGGGCGTCCCCGTCACCGAGGAGAGCCCGGCCGACCACCTCCACCACCTCGGCGCCTCGGTCGCCGTCCCGGACGTGGCCGGGCACAACTTCTGGGGCGGACGCACCTTCGTCCGCGACCAGGGCCCCACCGCACTCGACAACCACGGGGCCCAGCGCCACGTCGGCTGGAAGCTCCGCGACCCCGACGGGTTCGTCCAGGAGCTGAGCTGGGAGGCGCACGGCACGGAGCTGCTGCGCGAGCACCGCACCGTCGCCACCGTCGAACTCTCCTCCACCGCATGGGCGCTGGACCTCTCCTTCTCGCTCACCAACCCCAACGCCACCGATCTCTCGATCGGCAGCCCCGCGACCAACGGCCGTCCCGGCGCCGGCTACGGCGGCTTCTTCTGGCGCGCCCCGAAGGAGGCGTCCGCCCCCGCCGTGTTCAGCGGATACGAGGACGGTGAGGAGGCCGTGCACGGCCGGGCCGCCGACTGGCTGGCCATGACCGGCGACGGCTGGACCCTGGTCTTCGCCGGGGCGACCGAGGCGACCCGGAGCGACCCGTGGTTCGTCCGGACCACCCAGTACCCGGGCGTCGGCTCCTCGCTCGCCGCCGCGCAGCGGCTGCCGGTCCCGGCGGGTGCCACCGTCGTACGACGGGTCGTGACCGTCGTCGCGGACGGCCGGCTCGACCGCGCGACGGCGGCGGCGTACGTACGCCGGGCGGTGACCGCGTGAGCCGCCCCTGGACCGCGGACCTGGGCGACGGCACGTACCGCAACCCGGTCCTGAACGCCGACTGGTCCGATCCGGACGTCGTGCGCGTCGGCGACGACTACTACCTCACCGCCTCCAGCTTCGGCAGGGTTCCCGGACTGCCGCTGCTGCACTCCCGCGACCTGGTCAACTGGACCCTCGTCGGCCATGCCCTGGACCGCCTGGAACCGGCCGCCGACTTCGCCGTGCCCCGTCACGACTGCGGGGTGTGGGCACCGTCCATCCGGTACCACGGCGGCCGGTTCTGGATCTTCTGGGGCGATCCCGACCACGGCATCCAGCAGGTCAACGCCGAGTCGGTGCGCGGTCCGTGGACCGCTCCGCACCTGGTCAAGGCGGGGAAGGGGCTCATCGACGCCTGCCCCCTGTGGGACGAGGAGACCGGCGAGGCGTATCTCGTGCACGCCTGGGCCAAGTCCCGCTCCGGCATCAAGAACCGGCTCACCGGCCACCGGATGAGCCCCGACGGCAGGGAACTCCTCGACGAGGGCACGACTCTGATCGACGCCGACCGGATCCCCGGCTGGTTCACCCTCGAAGGCCCCAAGCTCTACCGGCACGACGGCGAGTTCTGGATCCTCGCCCCGGCCGGCGGAGTGGCGACCGGCTGGCAGGGCGCCTTCCGCTCGCGCGACTTCTTCGGACCCTACGAGGAACGCGTCGTCCTCGCCCAGGGCGGCACCGCGGTCAACGGACCGCACCAGGGCGGCTGGGTCCGCACCCCGGCGGGCGAGGACTGGTTCCTCCACTTCCAGGAGCGCGGGGCGTACGGACGCGTGGTGCACCTCCAGCCGATGCGCTGGACCGAGGACGGCTGGCCGGTCCTCGGCGACGAGGGCGAACCGGTCCTCGCGCACCCCAAGCCGGCCGCACCCGCCCAGCCCGTCGAAGCCCCCGCCGTCGACGACGACTTCCCGGGCGGCCGGTACGGCAGACAGTGGCAGTGGACGGCGAACCCGAGGCCAGGCCGGACGGTCGAGCACTCCGGGGACGGGCTGCGTCTGGCCTGCGTACGGACCGCGTACGCGCACGATCTGCGGGCCCTGCCCCATGTCCTCGTGCAGCGGCTGCCCGCTGAGACGTTCACGGCCGAGGTCGCGGTGGCGCTCGGCAGCGAGGAACCGGGGGCGAAGGCCGGGTTCGCCGTGCTGGGGGACGCGTTCGGCTGGATCGGCCTCGAACGGGACGAGGACGGCGGGGTGCGCCTCGTGCACCGGTACGCCGAGACGGTCGCGGAACACGAACGGGACGCCGCGCACAGCCGTCCGGCCCCCGAGGGGCGGGCCCGGCTGCGGATCGAGGTCACGCCGGGTGCCCGCTGCCGGTTCTCCGCGGACACCGGTGACGGGAACGGATTCGTGCCCTCGGGCCTGCCGTTCGCCGCGACTCCCTGGCGCTGGGTGGGCGCCCTGCTCGGCCTCTTCGCCACCGCGCCGACCGGGACGGGGCCGGCCGGGACAGCCGACTTCACCCGCTTCCGCGCCACCGCCTGACCGCCCGGGACCGGTCCGACACATCCGCCTGATCCGTCTGATTCGCACGTACAGGAGCCGCATCGATGCACCTGAACCACAAGCGCACCAGAGCACGGACCTTCGCCACTGCCTTCGCCCTGGCCGCAGCCCTCCTCACGCCGGCCGGCCCCGCGGTCGCGTCGGCCGGCCCGGCCGAGCAGCCGGCGGAGCAGTCGGCCGGGCGGAGCGGCCGGCCGGACACCCCGCACGGCTTCGCCTCACTGGACGGCGGGACCACGGGAGGCCGGGGCGGCAAGGTCGTCACCGTCACCACCCAGGCGGATCTGGCCCGGTACGCGGCCGCCGACGAGCCCTACATCATCCGGGTCGCCGGTTCCGTCGCCGTCGAACCCTTCGGCCACGACATCGTCGTGGCGTCGGACAAGACCATCGTCGGCGTCGGGGACACCGGCGAGATCGTCCACGGCGAACTGCACCTGAACCCCGGTACCCACAACGTCATCATCCGCAACCTCACCATCCGCGACTCGTACGTCGAGGGCGACTGGGACGGCAAGACCACGGACTTCGACGCCATCCAGATGGACTCGGTCGACCACGTCTGGATCGACCACAACCGGCTGACGCACATGGGCGACGGGCTCCTCGACATCCGCAAGGACAGTGAGTACATCACCGTCTCCCACAACCGGTTCGACAACCACAACAAGGCGTTCGGCATCGGCTGGACCGAGAACGTCAAGACCCAGATCACCATCGACCACAACTGGTTCAACGGCACCAAGCAGCGCAACCCGTCCGCCGACAACTGCGCGTACGCCCACCTGTACAACAACTACCTCTCCGCACAGGTGGCGGACGGCGACCCGGTCTGGACCTACGGCAACTGGGCCCGCGGCAGGACCAGGATGGTCATCGAGAACAGCTACTACGAGGACGTCCAGCACCCCTACCAGGCCGATGACACCGCCGAACTGGTGCAGCGCGGGTCCATCCTGAAGAACACCACCGGCCGCACCGACGCCTGGGGGGCCGCCTTCAGGCCGCGTGACCTCTACCCGTACACCCTGGACCGCGCGGCCGACGTACCGAAGCTGGTCACCCGCGACTCCGGGCCGCAGAAGACCATCGGCACCGGCACCGTGCTCCGCGTTCCGGCCGACTACCCGACCGTGCAGGCCGCCGTCGACGCCGTGCCCGCGGGCAACGACGGACGCGTCACGGTCGAGATCGCCCCCGGCACCTACCGCGAACACGTCCGGATCGGGAAGAACCAGCCGTACGTCTCCCTCGTCGGGACCGGCAAGCGGCGCTCCGACACGCTCATCGTCTTCGACACCCCGTCCGGTGAGACCAAGCCCGACGGCACCACCCAGGGTTCGTGGGGCAGCGCGACCGTCGTCGTCGAGGGACACGACTTCAGCGCACAGAACCTCACCTTCTCCAACGACTTCGACGAGGACGCCGTCGAACTGGACGGTGAGCAGGCCCTCGCCGTGAAGACCACCGGGGACAGGCTGACCTTCGAGAACACCGCCTTCCTCGGCAACCAGGACACCCTGATGACCGACACCCCCGTCCTCACGCAGAAGGCCCGGGTCTACCTCAGGGACGCGTACATCGAGGGCGACGTCGACTTCATCTACGGCCGCGCCACCACCGTCATCGAGGACTCGGTGATCAAGGCGCTCAGCCGCGGTTCCGACACCAACAACGGCTACATCACGGCCGCTTCGACCTGGAAGGAGAACCCGTACGGCTTCCTGATCACCCGCAGCCGCATCGTGAGCGACGCCCCGGCGGACTCCTTCCACCTCGGCCGGCCCTGGCATCCGAGCGGGAACCCGGACGCGATCGGCCAGGTGCTGATCCGGGAGACCGAGCTGCCCGCCGCGATCAAGGCCACGCCGTGGACCGACATGAGCGGCTTCCCCTGGCAGGAAGCGCGCTTCAGCGAGTACCGGACGTACGGACCGGGCGCCGCCCGGACCGCCGACCGGCCGCAGATGTCCGCCGCGGACGCCGCACACCACCGGGTCGCCGACTACCTCGCGGGCGAGGACGGCTGGGCCCCGCACCACACCCCCCACGCAGCGCATTCCTGACTCCCGAGCATCCAGACCGAGAGAGAGCCGACCATGAACATCTCGAAGACGCAGCGGGGGCGTGCCGCAGCGGCCGTGTCCCTGGCGGCAGTGCTGGCCCTGACCGCCACCGCCTGCGGCGACAGCGGAAGCAGCAGCGGAGAAGAGGGCAGCGGGAAGGGTGAGATCACCTTCTGGGACAACAACGGCGGTCCGCGCACCGCCGTCTGGACCGAGATCATCAAGGACTTCGAGGAGAAGTACCCGGACATCAAGGTCACGTACGTCCCGATCCCGATCGCGGACGTCCAGTCCAAGTACGACACCGCGATCGCGGGCGGCGGCCTGCCGGACGTCGGCGGTGTCGGCACCGCCTACCTCTCCAACATCGTCGCCCAGGAGGCCCTGGAGCCCGTCGGCGACCGCATCAAGGGATCCGCCCTGAACGGCAAGCTCGTCGAGAGCATGGTCGCGAGCGTCAAGGACGCGGGCGGCCGGGGCGATGAGATGTACACCGTGCCCACCTCCGCGAACAACGGCGCGCTCTGGTACCGCACCGACCTGTTCGAGGCGGCGGGACTGAAGGCCCCGGCCACCTGGGCCGACTTCTACACGGCGGCCGAGAAGCTCACCGACGTCAAGAACAACAAGTTCGGCTACACCATCCGCGGCGGCGCCGGCTCCATCGCCCAGGCCATCGACGCGGCCTACGGGCAGTCCGGCATCACGGAGTTCTGGAACGGCGACAAGACGACGCTCAACGATCCGAAGAACGTCGCCGCGCTGGAGAAGTACGCCGCCCTCTACAAGAAGACGACCCCCGCGGCCGACGTCAACAACGACTTCACCAAGATGGTCGCCCAGTGGGACTCCGGCACCATCGGCATGCTCAGCCACAACCTCGGCTCCTACCAGGACCACCTGAAGGCACTGGGCAAGGACAAGTTCGCCGGCATCCCCAACCCGATCGGTGACAGCGGCACCCGCGTCCAGGTCTCCAACCCCGTCGACGGGCTCGGCCTGTTCAAGTCCAGCAAGAACAAGACGGCGGCCTGGAAGTTCATCGAGTTCGCCGCCTCCCACGAGTCCAACAGCAAGTGGAACGAGTCGGCCGGTGCCATCCCGGCCAACACCGAGGCCGCCAAGGACCCGTGGATCAGCGCCGCCGCCCCGACCGAGCTCGCCGCGAAGTCCCTGACCGACGGCTCCACCGAGATCGTGCAGCTGCCGTACTACCTGCCCGACTGGAACAACATCAGCAAGGCCGACAACGAGCCGGAGTTCCAGAAGGTGCTGCTCGGCAAGACCACGGCGAAGGCCTTCCTGGACAAGATGGCCGAGGAGCTGAACAAGGCCCAGGCGGAGTGGAAGGAACAGAGCAAGAGCTGACCCCGAGGACGGTCCTGTCACGGCCGACCCCCCGGTGACCGGGGGCCGGCGGCGGTCCGGGTCGCGCCGCGCCGCCGGTCCCTCTCCCGCTGTCAGAGAGGTAGCTCCACCGTGTCACTCACCCGCAGACGCACGGCAGCCGCGCTCGCCGCGCTGCCCCTCGCCCTGGCCGCGACCCCCGCCGTCGCACACGGCCGGGGCGGCCCTGACCGTCTCCGTACCGTGCACATCGCGGGCGACTCGACGGCCGCCCAGAAGTACGCCGACGCGGCACCCGAGACCGGGTGGGGGATGGCCCTGCCGTTCTTCCTCGGCCACGGGCTCCACGTCGCCAACCACGCCATGAACGGGCGCAGTTCGAAGAGCTTCATCGACGAGGGCCTGCTCGCCGCACTCCTCGTGGCAGTCCGCCCGGGCGATCTGCTGCTCATCCAGTTCGGGCACAACGACGAGAAGACCACGGACCCGGCCCGCGGCACCGATCCGTTCACCACCTACCAGGAGTACCTGCGGCAGTACGTGACGGCCGCCCGCGACCACGGCGCGCGGCCCGTCCTCCTCACCCCCGTCGAGCGCCGCCGCTTCGCCACCGACGGGACCGCGACGCCCAGCCACGGCGACTACCCGGCCGCGATGCGGGAACTGGCCGCCGAGGAGGACGTGCCGCTGCTCGATCTGCAGGCCCTCACCCTGGCCCGCTGGCAGCAGCTCGGCCCGGACGGGACGCAGGCACTGTTCAACTGGCTGGAACCGGGCCAGTCGCCCAACTACCCCGACGGGCAGCAGGACAACACGCACTTCCAGCCGCGCGGAGCCGTCGAGGTCGCCCGGATCACCGCGCGGGCCCTGTTGGACGCCCGCGTCCTCGCGCCGCGCGACCTGCGCCGGCTCGACGACCCGGTCCCCACCGAGTGGATCACCTGGCCCCGGGCCTGACCCGGCACCGTCCCACCCCACCCACCGAAGGAACCCACATGCCCGCACGTATGTGTCATGCTCGCGCCATCGCTCTGGTGATGGGCTGTGCCTCACTCGCCCTCGCCGTGTCCGTCCCCGCCCAGGCCGCCCCGCACCCCGCGAAGGGCATCGAGCGCGCCGTGCTCCCCGCGAGCGACGGCTGGGCCGCCGCCGACGGCTCCACCACCGGCGGCGCCGCCGCGACGCCCGACCACGTCTACACCGTCACCGACCGGGCCGAACTCATCGCCGCCTTCGAAGACGCCGGCGACGCCCCGAAGATCGTCAGAATCGCCGGCACGATCCACGGGAACGCCGACGCCGCCGGTGACCCCCTGGACTGCGAGGACTACCAGACCGACGGCTACACCCTCGACACGTACCTCGCCGCCTACGACCCGGCGACCTGGGGCAAGGAGCTCCCGGCCGGCCCGCTGGAGGAGGCCCGCGCCGCGTCGGCCGCCGTGCAGAAGGCCGCGGTCGAGGTCCAGGTCCCCTCCAACACCACACTGGTCGGCGTCGGCGAGGACGCCACCGTCATCGGCGCCAGTCTCCAGATCAGCAACGTCTCGAACGTCATCGTCCGCAACATCACCTTCGAGGACACCTACGACTGCTTCCCCCAGTGGGATCCCACCGACGGGGAGACCGGCGCCTGGAACTCCGAGTACGACAACCTCGTCGTCACCGGCTCCCACCACGTCTGGGTCGACCACAACACCTTCAGCGACGGCGACCGGCCCGACGCCGACCAGCCCCACTACTACGGCGAAATCTTCCAGCAGCACGACGGCCTCTTCGACATCGTCCGCGGCGCCGACCTGGTCACCGTCTCCTGGAACGTCCTGAAGAACCACGACAAGACGATGCTCATCGGTAACAGCGACAGCGCCGCCACCGCGGCGATCGACCGCGGAAAGCTCCGCGTCACCCTGCACCACAACCTCTTCCAGGACGTCAAGGAGCGCGCACCCCGCGTCCGTTTCGGCGCCGTCGACTCGTACAACAACCACTTCGTCGCCACGGCGGGCGCCGCCTACGGCTACAGCTACGGCGTGGGCATGGAGTCCCGGATCGTCGCCGAACACAACGCGTTCACCCTCGCCCCGCAGGCCGACCCGGCGACCATCCTGAAGAAGTGGAAGGAGTCCCCGATCACCGCGGCGGACAACTACGTCAACGGCCGCAGGACCGACCTCATCGCCGTCCACAACGCGGGCGTCCCCGCCGAGCAGCTCACCCCGGACGCCGGCTGGACCCCGACCCTGCGCACCAGGATCGACAACCCGCGCGCCGTCCCGGCCCTCGTCGGCCGCGGAGCCGGAGCCGGCCGCGGCTGCTGAGACGCACGCGGGGCCGGGACGGGCACCACTCCCGTCCCGGCCCCCTCCTGTGTCCTCACCTCACCCACCATGAAGGAGGTACCCCTCGTGCGTGTGAAATCCCCCGTACGGCCCGGAGGCCGTACGCGCAGGGCGACTGCCGCGGCGACCGCCGCACTCGCCGCCGTACTGCTCGCGACGGGCGGCACGACCGCCACGGCCACGGCCACGGCCTCCGCCACGGCCTCGGCGTCCGGTTCGGGCTCGGCCTCCGCCACGGCCGGTCGCGGCCCGACCGGCTGGGCGTCCGCGAACGGCGCGGTCACCGGTGGCGCGGGCGCGGACCACGCGTCGGTGTGGACCGTGCGCACCCGCGCCGAACTCAAGGAGGCCCTCGCCAACCACGGCGACCCCACCGCGCCGAAGATCGTCCGCGTCATCGGGGACATCCACGGCAACGAGGCGGACGACGGCACCCTGCTCGGCGAACAGGACTACGCCCCGGGCTACGACCTCACCCGGTACATGTCCTGCTTCGGCGAGTCCGGCACCACCTGGTCCGACACCCGCTACGACTACTGCAAGCAGCAGCGCATCCTGCGCCAGACCGGCTCGAACAACGAGAAGCTGCAGATCCAGCTGACCGTGCCGAGCAACACCACACTCGTCGGCGCGGGCCGCGGCGCACGGCTGCTCGGCGTCTTCCTGACCGTCAACACCGGCACCAACATCATCGTCCGGGATCTCGAACTGGAGTCACCGGTCGACCACTTCACCACCTGGTCGCCCGACGACGGCGACGAAGGCAACTGGAACGCCCGCTTCGACGCGATGACCGTCATCACGGGCCGCACCATCTGGATCGACCACTGCGCCTTCGGCGACGGCCGGTACCCGGACCGCGCCGCCCCTGTGGGTTTCCACGGGAAGCCCGTCCAGCGCCACGACGGGCTGCTCGACATCGAGGACGGCTCCGACTTCATCACCGTCTCCGACAGCCGGTTCACCGACCACGACAAGGCGCTCCTGATCGGTTCGGGCGACGGGCGCGGCGACCGGGACCGCGGCCATCTGAGGATCACCTTCGCGCGCAACCTCTTCACGGACATCGTGCAGCGGGGCCCGCGCGTCCGGTTCGGCCAGGTGCACGTCCTGAACAACGTCTACCGGGGCCGGGCCGAGGACACCGTCTACGCCCTGGGCATGGGGCTGGAGTCCGCGATCGTCTCCGAACGCAACGTGTTCGAGTACACGGGACACAACGCCGGCCCCGCCGTGGTCGTCGCGAACTACGGAGGCGAACGCTTCCGGGACACCGGCTCCTGGTTCAACGGCCGCCCCGCCGACCTCGACGCGGTGGCCGCCGCCGCGACCCCGGGGGAGTTCAGCACGGACACCGGCTGGGATCCCCGGGACGTCTACCCCTATCACGCGCTGAAGTCCCTTGCGGCGGTGCGCGGTTACGTCCTGCACCACGCGGGCCCGCGGCAGCACTGACCGGCCGGTGCGGGGCCCCCTGGGAGCCGGTGGATCCGAGGGGGCACCGCGTCGTCAGTCGTAGCTGATGTCCGACGTGGAGTAGCGGCAGTACGTGCCGTCGGGGCCGCTGCCCGTCTCGGTCGGCTCGGCACCCGTGTTGTTGCCCGTGTAGCGGACGCACGGCTTGATCTTCTTGCTGCTGTCCCCGTGGATCCGGATCGAGCTCAGTGTCGCCGTGTCCCCGTAGTTGGTGTTGATGCCGACCAGCGCCTTGCCGGGCGCGGTGACATCGACATCGCTGACGACAATGGTGCGTTTGTACTGCTTGGAGCAGTTGCCGCACGAGCGGACCAGCTTGCCGAAGTCCGAGACCTGGAATCCGGTGACGGTCAGCGTGCCCGCCCCGTTGAACTGGAAGACCTTGTCGGACGCCTTGCGGGCGCCACCGCCGGTCACCTTGTACACGGCCCCGGACGAGGAGCCCTTGAAGGAGGCCGCGTCCTCGCCGACATCCTCCCACCAGACGTTCTGCAACGTGCACGAGCCCAGGCAGTGGATACCGTCGGCGGCGGGCGCGCCCACGATGACGTTCTTCAGGACGGCCCCGTCCGCCAGCTCGAAGATCGGGTCCTGGTCCTCGCCCTGGCCGCCGTCACCGAGGTCGCCGCTGCCGTAGAAGCGCTTCAGCCCTCCGTCGTACGTCCCCGAGACCGGGATGGTCGCCGAGACGGCCTGGGAGCCGTTCGCCGTCGGCCAGGAGGCCGCGGCGCCGGCCGGCTGGGCCGTGAGTCCCAGGGCGACGGCGGCGCCGGTGAGCGCCAGCGCGGCGCTCAGGGAGGTGTACCGCCGGCGGCGCCCCGGGCGTGGGAGAAGCGCGGTGCGTGGGGGGAGTGCGGCTCGTTCCTTCATCTCGGTGTCCCGTTCCGTGAGGGGCTGGGGGAGTGTCGCGCTCTCTGGTCGCCACGGTCCGGAGAAGGGTTGCCGGGGTCGGGGAAAGTCTCGGGCCGACGCGAACCGGGCGAGGTCCGGTCCGGCCCGCGCGTCGGGCCGGCAGACCGCTTCTGCCCCGCGCCCCTGGGCCGGGGACTGCCGGAGTGCCCTCAGTGAGAGGAGCTGAAGTCGTCGCCCACCGCCGCCTGTTGACCCGTCGTAGGCACCGCGCGCGCCGTCACGTCGTCACCGCTCGCGTCCCGGTCGCCCTCGGCGTGGTTGTACTGACCGGCGAACGTGTGCGTACCGGCCGGGACCGTCCGCCCCGGCTTCAGCGTCCAGCGGTAGACGAGGAAACCGCCCTGCTCCCGGGCGGAGGCGATGAAGTCCACCTCCGGCAACGAGCGCCACGCACCGGTGGTGTTCACCCCACCGGTGAGCGCGATCCGCAGCTCGACGGTGAGCGCGGACAGCGGTCGGCTCGTCCGCAGCGTCACATCGCTCTGCGCCCAGTACGCGTTGCTGTGCGGGTCGACGGCGGCGTCGATCCAGAGCGGCCCGTCCTCGGCGGGCAGCGCGCCGGGCCCGGCCGGTGCCTCCGGTGCGGGCGTGGGCGGCTCGGTGGCCGGGACGGGGGTGCTGGGCGGCCCCGCCACCCGTCGGCCGTCGTCGCCCCCGCCGCCGGTCGTGGTGACCGCGTACGCGCCCACGACCAGCACCGCGCAGACCGCCGCCGTCGCCCCGGCGACCCGCAGCCACAACGCCGCACCGCGCCCGGCGTGCGGAACGCGGGCGGAGGGCCGCTGGGCCATGCCGCGCTCGACCCGCGCCAGCATCCGCTCCCGGTCGGGGCGGTGTGTTCCGGCAGCCGCGCGCAGCCGCGCCCGCAGCTCGTCGTCCATCAGTGTCTTCCTCCGTTGCGCTGCGCCGCGACAGCCACCTGTACCTGCGCGGCGGGCGTATCGGGCCCGAGCAGCCGTTGCAGTTCCGCGACGGCGCGCGAGGTCTGGCTCTTCACCGTGCCCACCGAGATCCCGAGCACCAGCGAGGTGTCCCGCTCCGACAAGTCGAAGGCGTGCCGCAGCACCACGCACGCCCGTTTGCGGAACGGCAGTCTGCGCAGCGCCCCTTGGACGTCGACGACGGCCGACACGTCGGGATCGTCGACCGCGTACCCGTCCCCGGGCCCGCGCGGCGCCCAGAACAGGGCGATCCTGCGCCGCTCGCGCACCGCGCTGCGGATCCGGCTGCGGGCGAGGTTGGCCACGACACCGCGTGCGTACGCGACGGGGTGGTCGGCGTCCTTGAGACGGTCCCAACGGTGCCAGAGCGCCAGCAGCGCGTCGGCCGCCAGATCGTCCGCGGCGTCGGCCTCACCGGTCAGCAGGTGGGCGAGCCGGGCGAGTTCGGCGTAGTGAGCCTCGAAGAACTCATGGAACTCGGCGGCAGCGGCATCGTCGACGACTGAGCCCACAACTACCTCTCTCTGCACTCGAATCCCTTGTACGCGCGGTGTCGCGTTGTGTACGTTCCCCGGCACCGCCCGCGGCCCGCGGGCGGTGCATGAGCGTAACGGCGTACCCCGGAAGCGCTTCGACACGGATGTGTGATCCCAGTAAGGCGTAACACGGCGAAAACCTGAAGACCCCGTGTCCGACGGAACAATCCAGCTACCCCGTAGAGGGGCCTTCACGTACCCAGCAGGAGCGCCCATGCCCGACAGATCCGCGCAACGCAACCCCGTCGACCGCTACTTCGCCATCAGCGACCGCGGCTCGACCTTCGGACGCGAGATACGCGGCGGCTTCGCCACCTTCTTCACCATGGCCTACATCCTGGTCCTCAACCCGATCATCCTCGGTTCGGCCGAGGACAAGTTCGGTGCCCATCTCTCCCCGCCCCAGCTCGTCACCGCCACCGCCCTGGTGGCTGCCGTGATGACCGCGATCATGGGACTCGGCGGCAATCTGCCGCTGGCGATCGCCGCCGGTCTCGGTCTCAACGCCGTCGTCGCGTTCCAGATCGCTCCGCTGATGAGCTGGCCCGACGCGATGGGCCTGATCGTCCTCGAAGGTCTGCTGATCTGCGCCCTGGTCGTCACCGGGCTGCGCGAGGCCGTCATGCGGGCCATCCCGCCCGCGCTCAAGCACGCGATCAGCGTCGGCATCGGGCTCTTCATCGCGTTCATCGGGTTCATCGACGCGGGCTTCGTCACCCGCATTCCCGGCGAGACCGGTTCCGTCCCCGTCCAGCTCGGGGCCACGGGACAGCTCTCCGGCTGGCCGGTCCTGGTCTTCTGCCTCGGCGTCCTGCTGACCGTGGCGCTGCTGGCCCGCAAGGTGCGGGGGGCCATCCTGATCAGCATCGTGGTGATGACGGCCGTCGCGATGGTCGTCAACGCGGTCGCCGACATCGTTCCGGACGCCTGGGGGCTCACCGTCCCGAGCTTCCCCGACGACATCGTGGCCGCCCCGGACTTCGGTCTCCTCGGCTCCTTCAGCCTCTTCGGGGCGTTCCAGCAGGTCGGCGTCGTCACCATCGTGCTGCTGGTCTTCACGCTGATCCTCAGCGACTTCTTCGACACGATGGGCACCGTGGTCGGCGTCTCCAGCGAGGCCGGGCTCCTCGACGAGCAGGGCCGGGTGCCGAACCTCGGCCGGGTCCTGCTGATCGACGGCGCCGCCGCGGTGGCGGGCGGTGCGGCCTCCGCCTCGTCGAGCACCTCCTACATCGAGTCCGCGGCCGGCGTCGGCGAGGGCGCCCGTACCGGTTTCGCGTCCCTGGTCACCGGCGGGCTGTTCGCGGTCGCCCTGTTCCTCACCCCGCTCGCCACGGTCGTCCCCGCCCAGGCAGCCGCGCCCGCCCTGGTCGCCGTCGGCTTCCTGCTGATGGCGCAGGTCCGGTACATCGACTGGGAGCGCTACGAGTTCGCCATCCCGGCGTTCCTCACGATCGTCGTGATGCCGTTCACGTACTCGATCACCAACGGCATCGGAGCGGGCTTCCTCGCGTACGTCGTCATCAAGTGCGTCCTCGGGAAGGCGCGCGAGGTGCACGGGCTGCTGTGGGGAGCGTCGGCGCTGTTCACCGTGTATTTCGCGATCGACCCGATCGAGCAGCTGTTCGGCGTGAAGTAGCCGCGGCGCGGGTGCGAGGGGCCGGACTCCGGCGGGTGCGGAGGCCCGGCTCCTCGCGCCCGGCTGCTCACGCCCGCCCGGCTCTCTGCACCCGCCCAGCTCTTCGCACCCGCCCCTGTCACCGCTTGAGCGCGGCCTTCATCATCTTCTGGGCGATCGGCGCCGCCAGGCCGTTGCCGCTGACCTCCGCGCGGGCCGCGCCCGAGTCCTCGACGACGACGGCCACCGCGACCTCCTTGCCGCTGGAGTCGTCCTTCGCGTACGAGGTGAACCAGGCGTACGGGCTCTTGCTGTTGCCCACACCGTTCTGTGCGGTGCCCGTCTTGCCGCCCACCTCGGCCCCGTCGATCCTGGCGTTGGTACCGGTGCCCTCCTCGACCACGGTCACCATCGCGCTGCGCAACTGCTCGGCGGTGGACTGCGAGACGACCCGCTTCGTGTCCCCGTCCGCGAACGTCTGCAGCGCGTTGCCCTTGGAGTCCGTCACCGCCGACACCATGTGGGGTGCGGCCAGTTCGCCGCCGTTGGCGAGAGTGGCGGAGACCATGGCGATCTGCAGCGGTGTCGCGGTGACCTCGAACTGGCCGATGCCCGAGAGCGCGGTCTGCGGCTTGTCCATGCCGGACGGATAGACGCTCGCGGAGGCCCGTACCGGCATGTCGAGCTTCTCGGCGTTGAAACCGAACTTCTCCGCCATCGCCCTGACCTTGTCCTGGCCGAGGTCGACCGCGATCTTGCCGAAGACGTTGTTGCAGGAGTACTGGAGCGCGGTGCGCAGCGTGGCGTTCTCGCAGGGCGCCGAGGCGCTCTCGTTCTCCAGGGATCTGCTGGTGCCGGGCAGGGGGTACGGGTTGGGGCTGTCCGTGCGCTCGTCGACCGAGCTGTACAACCCGTTCTCCAGTGCCGCGGCGGCCACCACCAGCTTGAACGTCGAACCGGGGGCCAGCGGCTGCCGCAACGCGCGGTTGACCAGCGGCTTGTCCGTGTCGCCGAGCAGCTTCTTCCAGGTGTCGCCGTCCGCCGTCCCGCTGATCGTCGACGGGTCGTACGAAGGGGTCGACACCACGGCCAGGACCTGGCCGGTCTTCGGGTCGATCGCGACCGCCGCCCCCTTGTCGTCGCCGAGCGCCTCGTACGCGGCCTTCTGCACATCGGGGTCGATCGTCGTCAGGACGTTGCCGGGAGTCGACTGCTTGCCCGTCACCGTGTCCATCGGGTTCTTCAGCCGGTTGTCGGTCCCGTCCAGCACATGGCTGTAGATCCCTTCGAGCTGGGTGGCGCCGTAGGCCTGCGAGCTGTAGCCGGTGACGGCCGCGTAGAGCTCGCCCTGCGTGTAGGTGCGCTTGTACGCGAGGTCGCTGCCCACCGTCCTCTTCGATCCGGTGACCGGGTTCCCGGCCACGATGATGTCGCCGAGCGGCTGCGCGTACTGCGCGATGGTCTTCCGCCGGTTGTGGTCGTCGTCTGCGAGCGCCCGTGCCTGATACGCCTGCACCCAGGTCGCCCGCACCAGCAGGGCGAGGACCAGAAGCAGGACGAAGACCGAGGTGCGCCTGATCGTCTTGTTCATCCCACGAGAGGGACGAGCGGAGCACCCGCGGCGTTCCCGGTTGAGCCGCTTCTCACCGATTCCTCATGATCGGCCGGTACGCGCCGCTGATCTGCCGGTACGCGCCGCGAGGACCGGTACGCGCCGGGGCGGCCGGTAAGCACCGGTACGTGCTCCGGGAGGGCCGGGGCACCGGTACGCGCGGGGAGGGCCGGGGCCAGGGCCGGCCGGGGAAGCCGCCGGACGCGGCCCCCGGGTCACCCCGGCAGGGTGAACAGCAGCTCTGCGGTGTCCTCGCCGCGGGCGTGCGCGTACCCGTGGTCCTTGCCGGTGACGGCGAACCCGCACTTCTCCAGCACCCGGCGCGAACCGGTGTTGTCGGCCGCGGCCCGCGCGTGCAGCGGGCGTTCCGGTACGGCGTCGAGCAGCGCGCACAGCGCGGCCGTCGCGACCCCGCGGCCCCAGTGTGCCCGCTCGATCCAGTAGGTGACCTGCCGGTCCTCCGGCGGTCCGTACACCCCGGTGCTGCCGACCACCGCTCCGTCGACGACCACCGTCCGCATCACGACCGAGCCGTCGGCCAGGATCCGTCGCCAGTGGGCGTCGAACGCGTGCCGGTCGGTGGGGTCCTCGCTGGTGAACGCGGCTGTCCTGACCGACTCCGGGTCGGACATGAACACGAAGAACGACGGGAGGTCGCTGTCGCGTACCTCCCGCAGGACGACCTGCATGATCAGAGCCTCCTGGTCGCCAGCGTCAGCCGGTCCCGCGCGTCGAACAGTGCGTCCTTCACCATCTGCTCGTGCGCGGGCGTGAGCCGGGCGACCGGGACGGAGCAGCTGATGGCGTCGCGGGCGGGGGTGCGGTAGGGGATGGCGACGCCGAAGCAGCGCAGCCCGAGGGTGTTCTCCTCACGGTCCACCGCGTACCCCTGTTCGCGGATCAGGTGCAGTTCCTCGATGAGCTTCTCGCGGTCGGTGAGGGTGTGCTCGGTGAGCGCGGGCAGCGTCTCGGGGAGCATCTTGCGGACCTGCTCGTCGGTGTGGGTGGCCAGCAGGGCCTTGCCGAGCGAGGTGGAGTGGGCGGGCAGCCGGCGGCCGACGCGGGTGAAGGGGCGCAGGTAGTGCTGGGACTGCCGGGTGGCCAGGTACACCACGTTCGTCCCGTCGAGGCGGGCCAGGTGGATGGTCTCCGTCGTGTCGTCGGAGAGCCGGTCCAGGGTCGGGCGGGCCGCCGCGACGACCTCGTCGCCGTCGATGTACGAGGTGCCGACCAGCAGGGCCCGTACGCCGATGCCGTACCGCGTGCCCGTCGCGTCGGTCTCCACCCAGCCCAGCTCCACCAGGGTGCGCAGCAGCATGTAGAGGCTCGACTTGGGGTAGCCGACGGCCTCCTGCACCGCCGCGAGGGAGTGCATGCCGGGACGCCCGGCGAAGTATTCGAGCAGTTCCACCGTCCGCACGGCGGACTTGACCTGTGCCCCACCAGACTCGGCAGCCGACATCGCCCTACGCCCCTTCCAGCCCACTTACGAACCCTGCGACTTCTTGCCAACACTGAACGCCCGGAAATAGAGTCGCTGCATATTCACGATCAGGAACTCTGTTCAGAATACCGAACAACTTCTGATGTGTGGCAGTGGAGCGGAAGGAATCACGGTGGCAGCAACACCAGTCTGGAGCGTCGACCCCCGTACCGGGAACCCGCGCGAGCAGGTTGCGGTGGAGGCTACAGCGGAGGAGGTCGACCGTGCTGTCCGGGCCGCCCACGCGGTGCGCGACGGGCTCGCCGACCGCACCGTGCGTGCCGCGTTCCTCCGCACCGCGGCCGATCTGCTCACCGAGGCCGGGGAGCACGTCATCGAGGCCGCCGACGCGGAGACCGCGCTCGGTCCGGCCCGTCTCACCGGCGAACTCGCGCGCACCGCAGCCCAGTTGCGAGCCTTCGCGGAGGTCGTCGACGAGGGCGCCTTCCTCGACATCCACATCGACCACGAGGACGCCACCAGGACTCCGCCCTGGCCCGACCTGCGCCGCTACAAGGTCCCGCTCGGAGTCGTCGCCGTGTACGCGGCGAGCAACTTCCCGCTCGCCTTCTCCGTCCCCGGCGGCGACACCGCGAGCGCGTTGGCCGCAGGCTGCCCGGCCGTCGTCAAGGCGCACCCCGACCACCCCGCCACCTCCGAACTGTGCGCCTCCGTACTGCGCCGGGCGGCGGTACAGGTCGGCCTGTCCGAGGACGTGCTGATCCTGGTGCACGGCTTCGACGCGGGCATCGAACTGATCAAGCACCCGCTCGTCGCCGCCGCGGGCTTCACCGGCTCCGTCCGCGGCGGCCGGGCCCTGTTCGACGCGGCGGCGGCCCGCCCCGCCCCCATCCCCTTCCACGGCGAGCTGGGTTCCCTCAACCCCGTCGTCGTCACCGAGGCCGCCGCCGCCGAGCGCGGCGAGCAGATCGGCGCCGGACTCGGCGGCTCGATGACCCTGGGCGCGGGCCAGTTCTGCACCAAGCCCGGCTTCGTCCTGGCGCCGGCCGGCGAGGCAGGCGACCGGCTGCTGAAGTCGCTGACCGAGGCGGTCAGCGACACCGAGGCCGGGGTCCTGCTCGACCACCGGATGCGCGACGCCTTCCTGGCCGGAGTACGCGAACGGGCCGGACTCCCCGAGGTGGAGGCCCCGGTCACCCCCGGCGCGGGGGGCGACCACACCGTCGCGGCCGGATTCCTGACCGTACCGGCGCACCTCCTCGCCACCGAGGGCCCGCACGACGCGCTTCTGGAGGAGTGCTTCGGCCCCGTCACCGTCGTCGCCCGTTACGCCTCCGAGGACGAGGTCGCCGCCGTTCTCTCCCGGCTCCCCGGCAATCTCACCGCCACCCTCCAGACCACCACGGACGGCGACGACGCCGACGCCCCCGCACTCCTCGCGGCCCTCACCCCGCTGGCCGGCCGGGTCCTCGTCAACGGCTGGCCGACCGGCGTCGCCGTCGCCCCCGCCCAGCACCATGGCGGCCCCTACCCGGCCACCACCTCCACCTCCACCTCGGTCGGTGCCACCGCCATCGAGCGCTGGCTGCGCCCCCTCACCTACCAGACCACCCCCGAGGCGCTGCTCCCGCCGGAGCTGCGCGAGGACAACCCCCTGAACCTGCCCCGACGAGTGGACGGCCGCCGCGCATGACCCCGAACCTTCCCGAACTCCCTTTTGAACTCAGTCCGTTCGGACCCGAAGCGGAGTGGACCTACGAGAACGGCGCACTGACCGGCCGGGCGGGCGCCCGGCAGGACCGCTTCGTGCCGCCGGACGGCGACAGCCTCGACCCCGCGAGCGACGCCCCCCGCCTCCTCGGCCCCGCACCCCGTGGCGACTTCCAGCTGATCGCCCGGGTGAAGGTCGGCTTCGCTGCGGCCTTCGACGCCGGAGTGCTCTACCTCCACGTCGCCGAACGGGAGTGGGCCAAGCTCTGCCTGGAACTCTCTCCGGACCGCCCCACTGTCTGCACGGTCGTCACCCGCGGCCACTCCGACGACGTCAACTCCTTCGTCGTGGACGGCGACAGCTTCTGGCTGCGCCTCAGCCGCACCGGCAACGCGTTCGCCTTCCACGCATCCGCCGACGGCGAGAAGTGGACCTTCGTGCGCGTCTTCGCTCTCGGCGAGCCCGAGCAGGCGGCCGAGGCGTCGGTCGGCTTCCTCGTCCAGTCACCGATGGGTGAGGGCTGCGAGGCGACGTTCGACCGGATCGCCTTCCGTGCCGAGGGACTTGACGACCTGCGCGACGGCAGCTGAACGCTCGTTCGCCCTCACCGTTCCCCCTCGCACTCCGCCCGGAGGGCGAGGGGGAACGTTCGTCTGCCGGGCTCGTCGGCTCGTCCCCGGGGCTCGGGCGTCGGCCGCGCACCGCAGGAAGTGCGTCCGGCCGGTGCGGGAGGGCGGGGCCTCGTCATCGTCGACGCCGTGGCGGCGGAGCGGGGTGTGCATCCGTATCCGCCGTCCGCGAAGACGGTCTGGGCCGAGGTCTCCGCGAGGCGAACGGGCCCGGTGTGACGCCTCGTCATGACACCTCGCCGGTGATGGCGCGCCTCCCGAACCGGTATTCTGTGGCACACCGGCCAACGGGCCTCCTCGCAGAGGCGGATGGGGCGGGGGCATACGAGCCCGTTTCCACGGCCGCGCATCAAGGGCATCGCGTGTCGGACCGGATCGATACGCGGCCACGGTAGGGGCGACACAGCATGCCTCGGAGCCCGTGCCACTCAGGGAATCAGCAGCCACCAGGGCCGCGTACCGGAAGACGCCTGGGCCGCGTACCGGGAGACGCCGGGGGTTGCGTACCGGGAGACGCCGGGCGGGCCCTGGCGCGGCGTCAGGACGATCACCGGGTGAAACCGTGTCGTATGCCGTGGCGTTGAACGGCGGGAACCCATAGGGTCCGTGACGACCCGACGATTTTCGGCCTCGGTGGCGCGCGGATGGAGCATGGGCACGGGCCGGAACCGGTCGGCGGCCACGATGTCCGGTAATGGGGCTTGCGCCGCCGCTATGTACCCCGCGTACTGCGGTCGTTGGCCGGGTCCGTCGAGCCGTCGGACGGGGGCGGCCGGGCGGGTGGCTCGATCATCACGATGTGATATCAGGCATACCAGGCCAACATCACCGGCGTATTGAGGGAATTAAATGGCGCACGATGTTCCCTCACGCAATGCGGTCAACTACTAGATTGGCCGACGGCACCACGAGACCGACCATGACCTGCCCCGCGCCGTTCACCGGCTGGAAACGTGAAAGTTGGTCACATTGCCTGGAATTCCCGGTGAACACCGAGTCCAGGCAAAATGCTTGATCCGCACCATCGTGCTCGACCGGGCTGAATATGCCGGAAGGGTGCGTCGTTCGCAGTATTTCCTGACCTGATCCGGTTGTCCGGGTACACCCCGTGGCCGGCCGAGAGTATGAGGCGCTTTCTGTGAAGGTTCGTACGATGCGGTCGAGTGGCCTGGTCGCCGGGGGCATGGCAGTGGTGCTGCTGGCGGGTTGCGGCTCCCAGAACGAGATCTGGCCCTTCGAATCCAAGGACAGGATGGTCGTCGGGATGTCCGACGACATCCTCGCCACGGATCCGGCCGCAGGATACGACCCGGGGTCCTGGCTGCTGTTCAACAACGTGTTCCAGTCCTTGCTGAGCTTCCCGCCCGGGGCTTCCACCCCGGTGCCGGAGGCCGCCGAGGAGTGCCATTTCTCGAACGGCGGCAAAACGTACACCTGCACCTTGCGTGACGGGTTGAAGTTCAGCAACAACAACAGCCTCACATCGGCGGATGTCAAGCACTCCTTCGACCGGGCGATCAAAATCAATGACCCGGCGGGCCCGGCCCCGCTGCTCTCCACGATCGGGTCAATCGACACCCCGGACAAGAAGACGGTCATTTTCCACCTCAAGGTGCCCGATGCGACATTTCCCAGCAAGATCGCATCTGGTGCCGGTTCCATTGTGGACAGCCATGTCTACCCCGCGGACCGTCTGCTGGAGGGTGGCAAAACGGTCGGTTCCGGTCCGTACAAACTGGACTCCATCGACAAGTCGAAGGCCGTCTTCTCGGTCTACGGCGGCTACCACGGAACCGCCGAGGTGAAGAACTCCGGCGTGTCGCTGAAACTCTTCCAGGGCAATCAGCAGGAGCTCGAATCGGCCCTGAAGAAGGGCAAGATCGACATTGCGTACCGTGGCCTCTCCGCCAAGGCGATCGCGGCGCTGGACACGACGACCACCGCGCAGAAGGACGGCCTGGAGGTCGTCCAGGGAAACAGCGCCGAAGTCCAGCACATGGTCTTCAACGTGGCCGACCCCGTGGTCGGCAAGCTCGCCGTGCGCAAGGCCATCGCCTACCTCGTCGACCGCTACTCCCTGATCAGCGAGGTCTACCAGTCCACGGCGACACCGCTCTACTCGATCGTCCCGGTCGGCATCACCGGCCACGGCACTTCCTTCTTCGACATATACGGCGACAGCCCGCAGCCGCAGAAGGCGAAGGAGATCCTGCGGGACGCCGGTATCACCAGCCAGGTGAAGCTCACCCTCTGGTCCACGCCGAGCCGCTACGGCCCCGCCACCGACGACGAACTGCGGACCATCGCGGACCAGTTGAACGAGAGCGGACTCTTCGAGGCCAGGATGAGGTCCGTCGCGTTCGATCAGTACGAGGACGACATCGCCAACGGCAAGTACGGCGTCTATGTCAAGGGTTGGGTGCCGGACTACCCCGACCCGGACAACTTCACCCAGCCGTTCTTCGGTGAGGGCAACGTCCTGTCGAACAACTTCGAGAGCAGCGAGATATCCGACAAGATCATCCCGCAGACCTCGTCCATGACCGACCGTGCGAACACCCGGCAGAAGTTCATGAAGCTGCAGGACATCGTGGCGCACCAACTGCCGCTCCTGCCACTGTGGCAGGGCAAGCAGTACGCGGTCGCCCACGAGAACGTCCGGGGTCTGCAGAACTGCCTGGACACCTCGACGGTCTTCCGGTTCTGGGAGCTCAGCACCGCGTACTAGGGGCAGTGCCTCTTGTAGTGCCTCATGCGAAAGTGCGGACAGGCCGGACCAGGTGACGCCCTGGTCCGGCCTGTCCGTTCGTCGGTGGCGTCCACGTCAGCCAGCGGCAGGCGGGTGAACCTCAGGGTGAGGACCTTGCGGAAGCCGCGGGCCGGCAGGAAGCGGTCGCCGGGCGATGCGGTCTCGGCCTGCGCGAGGACGCAGCGTCGGGCGTTGTCCCGGGCGGCGGCCACGGCGGTGTCGAGGAGCTGCGAACCGACACGCCTGCGTCGCTCCACGGGATGGACAGTGAGCGGGGTCGGTCAGTGGGGTGAGGCGAAGCGACAAGGCGTCTCCGTCGTGAGGAGGTGGCAATTGTCCGTACGCAGGCTCAGCTGCTGGGCACTCCTGCGCAGGTGCTCCACACCTCCTTGTCGACAGCGCCGGTCCGGAACGACACATGGACGGCTGGGGGAACCTGGCTGGTCCTTCGGTTCCTCGGCAAAGGGGTAACCGCAGGCCGGTTCGACCGCGGCTGCGACACCCCGGGTCGCCGCGGCCTGGTCGGGCGACACACACCGACAAGAAAATTCGTCTTGACAAATATTTTTGTCGGACTGATGCTGGGACGGTGCTGGACGTCGCTGTGATCGAAGAACCCGCCGCGGCCGAGGCGTCCCTGGACCCGATACGGTCCCGGATCCTCGCCGCCCTGGCCGAGCCCGGTTCGGCCTCCATGCTGGCCGCCCGCATCGGGCTGCCCCGGCAGAAGGTCAACTACCACCTGAAGGAACTGGAGCGTCACGGGCTGGTCGAGCTCGCCGAGGAACGGCGCAAGGGCAACGTCACCGAACGGGTGTACCGCGCCACCGCCGCCTCCTATGTGATCTCTCCCAGTGTCCTGGCCGCCGTCAGCCCGGACCCCTCCCGGTCCCCGGACCAGCTCTCCGCCCACTGGTTGCTGGCGCTGGGGGCCCGGCTCGTGCAGGAGGTCGGTGCCCTGCTGACCGGCGGCTCGCGGACCCGGCGACGGGTCGCCACCTTCGGTATCGACGCGGAGGTGCGGTTCGCTTCCGCGGCCGACCGTACGGCCTTCGCCGACGAACTGGCCCAGGCCGTGGCGACCCTCGTGGGCCGCTACCACGACGAGTTCGCCGCCGGGGGGCGGAGCCACCGGGTGGTCGTCGGGCTCCACCAGATCCCCACCGCGGGGCCCGGTGCCGCGGAGGGCGCGGACGAACCGCAGCAAGGAACCGGGGGGACACGCGAGAACGAATCCGAAGCAGCACAGGAGAGCCCACGATGACGCACCCCTTCGAGATCGAGCAGGAGACGACGCTGCCGGCGAGCCCGGAGCAGGTCTGGGACGCGATCGCCACCGGACCGGGGATCGACTCCTGGTTCATGGGGCGCAACGAGGTGGAGCCGCGCGAGGGCGGCGTGGCCGCCATGGACACCGGGGACCACCGGGAGGAGTCCGCGGTCACCGCCTACGAGCCCGGCAAGCGCTTCGCCACCCGCACGGCAGCCGGCGAGGACGGCCGGTTCATGGCCTTCGAGTACCTGATCGAGGGGCGGGGCGGCGGCAGCACCGTGCTCCGTGTCGTCCAGAGCGGCGTGCTCGGCGACGACTGGCAGGACGAGTACGACGCGCTGCGCCGCGGCTGGCCGTTCCACCTCCACACGCTCCGCGAGTACCTGGCGCACTTCCCCGGACGCACCGGAGCCCCCGTCTTCGCCCTGGCGCCGTCGGGCGAGCAGCCGGCGCGTCAGGTCCGGGCGGCCCTCACCCGCGGGCTGTCCCTGCCGAGTCCGGTCGCCGTGGGCGCAGGGGCCCACGCCGAGCCGACCGGCCTGCCGCCGCTGGACGGCGAAGTGACCTGGTCGGACGACGAGCGCATCGAGGTCCGCACCGCAGACGGGATCTACACCTTCCATCACTTCCCCGGCGTGGTGCTGATGTTCCACCACCTCTTCCGCCCGGACACGGAAGGCGCCGAGGCCGCCTGGCGGCAGTGGCTGACCGACCTCCTCGCCTGACACCGTGTGCGGACTCGCCTCACACCCCCTGCGGGCGTCCGGATGCCCGCAGGCCCGGACGCACGGTCGCCCGGCAGCACAGTCGTACGGACGCGCATCGGACCGTCCGGGGCCGCAGCGCTCCCGGATCCGCCGGGTCAGCCGCTCTCCGTAGCGGCCCCGGTCACCTCATCATCAGGACGCTTCCGTCGTGAACGCGGCCGAAGCACGTACCGAGCAGTCGCACCACACACATGCGAGACACCAAGGAAAACACCATGCGCACTCTGATCAGCTCGGCCTTCGTCTCGCTCGACGGCGTCGTGGAGGCCCCGGGCGGCGAGCCCGGCTACCGGAACTCCGGATGGACCTTCAAGGAGGTCGAGTTCGTCCCAGATGCCTTCGAGATCAAGGAGCGGGAGCAGCGGGAGTCCACCGCGATCCTGATGGGCCGGGTCAGCTACGAGGCGTTCAGCCCGGTGTGGCCGGACATGGAGGAGTTCGCCCACTACAGGACGATGCCGAAGTACGTCGTCTCCACCACCCTCACCGAGGACGAGCTGGTCCCCAACTGGGGCGAGACCACGATCCTGCGCTCGCTCGACGCGGTCGCCGCCCTGAAAGAGACCGACGGAGGCCCGATCATCGTCCACGGCAGCGCCTCCCTGAACCGCGGCCTGTCGGACGCCGGCCTGATCGACCGCTACCACCTGCTCGTCTACCCGCTGCTGCTCGGCGCCGGCAAGCGCCTTTTCAGCACCACGGACAAGGACACCCAGAAGCTGAGGCCGGTCGAGCACGAGGTCTACAGCAACGGCCTGCAGAAGCAGGTCTTCGACGTCGTCCACTGACAGGGATGGGGAATGGCCGGGCGGGTCCTCGTGTTGCTATCGGGTGCGAAGAGGTGCGTTCGCGCCGGCCAACCTTGTGAACCGCGGAGAGAAGAAGAGATATGCGCGTCGAGATCTGGAGCGACATCGCCTGCCCCTGGTGCTACATCGGGAAGGCCCGCTTCGAGAAGGGCCTGGCGGGGTTCGCCCACCGCGACGAGGTGGAGGTCGTGCACCGGTCCTTCGAGCTCGACCCCACGCACGCCAAGGGCGACACCGTGCAGGTGGTCGACATGCTGGCGCGGAAGTACGGACGCACCCGCGACGAGGTGAAGGCCATGGAGGCCAATGTCGCGGCCAACGCCCGGGCCGAGGGGCTCGGCTACCTCGCCGAGGGCCGCGACCACGGCAACACCTTCGACATCCACCGGCTGCTCCACCTGGCCAAGGCCCGTGGCCGGCAGGATGTCCTGCTGGGTCTCGCCTACCGGGCGAACTTCGCCGAGGAGCGGTCCGTCTTCGACGAAGAGGTGCTGGTCGAGCTGGCCGTCGAGGCCGGGCTCGACGCCGATGAGGCGCGGGCCGTCCTCGCCGACCCCGAGGCGTACGCCGACGAGGTGCGGGCCGATGAGCGCGAGGCGTCCGAGCTGGGGGCGAACGCGGTGCCGTTCTTCGTGCTCGACCGGCGGTACGGGATCTCCGGCGGCCAGCCCGCCGAGGTCTTCGCCCAGGCGCTCGAACAGGCATGGAAGGACCGGCCGTTGACCGCCCTGGGCGGGGACGCCGCGGCATGCGACGCCGATGGAGCCTGCGAGGTCCCGCAGACCGGCGGCAACGCCTGAACCCGCAGACCGGCGGCAACGCCTGAAACCGTGGGCGGGCGGCACCGTTCCCGAGCCTGCCGGTCCGGCTCCGCGCTCGGGGTCCGCGCCTCCGCACTCATAAGTGTTGCTTGGGTGTACCCCTCACTTCTCGGTAATTGACGAGGGGTCGAGGGGGCTTCACGCTGGGCGGATGGATACTTCCTCGCTCAGTCGTACGGTGAACGACGAGTTCGCGCCGGAGACCACCTACCTCAACACCTCCAGCTGCGGGCTGCTGCCCCGGCGCACCATGGACGCGGTGAAGGCGCTCGCCGAGTCGCTCGCCTCGGGTGGCAGGTCCGGCTCCGGCGACTTCGATGTGGTGGACGCCGCGCGCGCGGGCTTCGCCCGCCTCGCCGGGGTCGGCGCCGACCGGGTCGCCGTGGGCAGCTCGGTCTCCGTGCACGTCGGACTCATCGCGGCGTCTTTGCCGACGGGGTCCGAAGTCCTGGCACCCGAGGGGGAGTTCAGCTCCGTCGTCAGCCCGTTCGCGGTCCGTGGCGATCTCAAGGTGCGCCATGTCCCGTTGGAGCGTCTGGCCGACGCGGTGCGGCCGGGCACCGATCTCGTCGCCCTCTCCTCCGTGCAGTCCGCCGACGGCCGGATCGCCGATCTGGACGCGGTGCGCGCGGCGGCTGCCGCCCACGGCGCCCGGACGCTGGTGGACGCCACCCAGTCGGCCGGCTGGCTGCCGCTGGACGCCGGGGCGTACGACTACACCGTCACCGGCGGCTTCAAATTCCTGCTCTGCCCGCGGGGCGCGTCGTTCCTCACCGTCACCGAGGAGGCGCAGCGCACCCTGTCGCCGGTGTTCGCCACATGGGTCGCCGCCGACGAACCCTGGAACAGTACGTACGGTCCCGTCGGGCGGCTCTCCGCGACCGCCCGACGCTACGACGAACCGCCCGCCTTCCTCTCGTACCACGGCGCCGAGCGCTCCCTCGCGCTGCTGGGCGAGGTCGGGATCGACGCCGTTCACGCCCACGCCACGGGGCTCGCCGCCCGCATGCGGGCCGGGCTGGCCGGGCTGGGCCACGAGGCGGTGCCGGGGGAGTCGGCGATCGTCGCCGTGCCCGGACTCGGCGGTCGGGAGCCGGAGCTGGCGCGATCCGGGGTGATGGTCTCGAACCGGGCGGGAAGTCTGCGCGCGGCCTTCCATCTGTACAACACGGAAGCCGATGTGGACCGGGCCCTGGACGTGCTGTCCGGCTGATGACGCCCGGATGCCTGGGGACTTCCGCGAGCCGGAGGACTTCCGCGAGCCGGAGGGCTTCCGCGATCGAGAGTGGTTGTCCGTGCCCCGGGGCATTCGCCGTGATCCCGAGAGGGCTCCGCGCTCCGGGAATCAGCGGCGCTCGGGGCAGTCCCCGGTCTCGTGGCAGAGGTTCTCCTCGACCTTGGCGAGCAGCCGGGACAGCTCCGTGCGTTCGGCCGCGTCCAGTCCCGCGAGGGTGTGCTCCTCCAGATCCGTCCAGGCCCGTTCGACGTCGGAGTGCAGCGCGCAGCTGCTGTCGGTGGCCTCGACCAGGACGGCCCGGCGGTCGTCCGGGTCGGGGCGGCGGCGGACGTGTCCGGTCTGTTCGAGGCGCTGGAGCATCTTGGTGACGGTGGACGGGTCGAGGTCGACGGTCTTGATCAGTTCGGACTGGCGCACCGCACCCGCGTCCCACAGGTACATCATCAGGAACTCCTGGCCGGGGTAGAGCCCGAGCCCCTTGAGCAGCTTGCCCGCGGCGATCCGGTGCAGCCTGGCGACCCGCGAGACGGCATGACTGACGGGGCCGCCGAGGGCGGCGCTCGGCAGTGCGGTACAGGCGGGGTCGGCCTTCATCGGGACTCCTCGGGACGGTGCCGGGCGGCGCCCCCGCCGGGTCGGGAGCGTGGATCCGGTCGCTTTCGCCGAACTTTACCTTGGTCGGCCAAGCAATGGGCTACAGTGGCGCAGGCCGCAAATGATTGGCCGACCATATATTTTTTTGGGGGCTTCCATGACCACCGCTTTCGACCCGATCGACCTTGCCGGTACCCCGCTCGCCAACCGCATCGCGATGGCCCCGATGACCCGCAGCCGGGCCGGTGAGGGCGGCACCGCCACGGATCTCTTCACCGAGTACTACGCCCAGCGCGCCTCGGCGGGCCTCATCATCACGGAGGGCGTCCAGCCGTCCGCGGTGGGCCAGGGCTACCCCGACACCCCCGGGCTGCACAGCGCGGAGCAGATCGCGTCCTGGCGCAAGGTCACCGACGCGGTGCACGCGGCGGGCGGCCGGATCTTCGCCCAGCTCATGCACGCGGGCCGGATCGGCCACCCGGCCCTCCTGCCGGACGGGCTGACCCCGGTCAGTGCCTCGCCGGTCAAGCCCGCCGGCAAGCTCTACACCGGCACGGGGCTGGAGGACTTCACCACGCCGCGCGAACTGACCGGCGACGAGGTCCGGCAGACCATAGCCGACTTCGCCGCCGCCGCCCGCAACGCGGTCGACGCCGGTTTCGACGGGGTCGAGCTGCACGGTGCCAACGGCTATCTCATCCATCAGTTCCTCGCGCCCAACAGCAACCTGCGCACGGACGAGTGGGGTGGCTCCGACGAGGCCCGCATCCGGTTCGCCGTGGAGGTGGTCAAGGCCGTCGCCGCCGAGATCGGCGCGGCGCGGACCGGGCTGCGCATCTCGCCCGGAAACGTGTACAACGACATCGACGAGCCCGCGCCGGACGCTGCCTACACCGCGCTGGTACGGGAGATCGAGCCGCTCGGTCTCGCCTATCTGCACGTCCTGGAGGCGGTCGAGATCCGCGAGCTGACCCTCGCACTGCGCAAGCGGTTCTCCGGCACCTTCATCGTCAACGTTCTGACGGACGGACCGACCGGACCCGACGAGCTCGCGGTGATCGACGACGGGATCGCCGACATCATCTCCTACGGCGCGCTGTTCATCGCCAATCCGGATCTGCCCGCCCGGCTGAAGGCCGGCGGCCCGTTCAACACCCCCGATCCGTCGACCTTCTTCGGCGGGGACGCGAAGGGGTACGTCGACTACCCGGCGCTGGACACCGTTCAGGACTGAGGCGGTCCTCGGGCGGTCGGGCCCACGAGGCCGTGCGCGCAGCCCGGCCCCGCCCGGCCCATCGCCCACGGCCGTGTCCACCCGGCCCTCTTGAGCCGGGGTGACGGACGCTGCGCCTGACGGACGCTACGCCTGACCGGTCCCGTCCAGCGGCGCACCGTGCCACTTCCACGAGGTGACCCGCGCATGACCGGGCAGCTCGGCGCGGCCGGTGGCCCAGAGCAGGACGGTCCACCGGTCGGCGTCCTTCGGCGCATCCGGGAACAGCCGCGCCAGCACGCGGTCGCAGAGACCGGCGGGCGGGTTCCAGGGGATGTCCAGGCCCGCGGCAAGGTCGTGCACGTGCACCAGGGTCTCCACGATGCCCATGGCGGCGAAGCCCTCCGGGTCGGACACCCCGAAGGGGTGATAGGACCGGGTCTCGGGCGGCGCCGTCCGTACCATCGCCGCCAGCAGCGCGCCGCTCGCCTCCAGCGTCTGGAGCAGCCCGGCGGTTCCTGCTGCCCGGTCGGCGAAGACCGCGTTCACCGGACCGCCCTTCCGGTCGGCGCTCCAGCGGTACGGGACGTACGCGTCCGGCGAGGGCTGCCGCGGTCCCAACTGCGCCGCGTAGGAGACGAGGTCGTCGCTCAGGTGCTCCGCGGTCTCCCAGCAGCTCCACTCCAAGGACCCGGCCGGGACCGCCCAGTTGTCGGCCGGGGACTCCCGGAGCGCGGTGACCGCGAGCCGGACCGCGGTGGTCACGTCGTCCGCGGTGACCGGCAGCCGGGTTCCGGTCAGCGCGGCCCGTTCCGCGGCGCTGCATTCGACACAGAACTCATTGCCTTCCGGGTCGGCGAGCGTCGCCCAGCCCCGCCCGTTCGGCTTGCGGTGGTCGGCCACGAGGGTGGCGCCCAGGCCGAGCAGCCGCTCCACCTCCTCGTCCCGGGTGCGGTCCTGCGGCTGGATGTCCAGGTGCTGACGGTTCTTGGTGCTCTTCGGCTCCGGCACCGAGATGAACAGCAACGCGGCACCCGGGGCCTCGACGAGTGCCTCGGGATCACCGGGGGCGTCGTCGTCGGAGAGCGGGGCGCCGAGCACCCGGGACCAGAAGCCGGCCAGCTCATAGGCATCGGCGCAGTCGATCGTGATGTGGCGTACGAGTGAAGTCATGGGCCCCACTGTCGCCTTCGGCGGACGTCGAGGTCCACCGGGTTTGGACGAGCGGGGGCGGGGACGACGGATGTCGCCCCCGCCCGGACCGGCAGCGGCTCATCTCACCGGCGTGAAGTCCCGTGCCCCGATGAACTCCGGCCGCCGCGCCGGTGCCGCGAACGGCTCCTCTGCGGCGTTCTCCACGCTGTTGAAGACGATGAAGACATTGCTGCGCGCGTACGGGGTGATGTTGTCCCCCGAGCCGTGCATGCAGTTGCAGTCGAACCAGGTCGCCGAACCGGCCCTGCCCGTGAAGAGCTTGATGCCGTGCCGGTCCGCCATCCTCGTCAGCGCCTCGTCGGACGGCGTGCCGGCGTCCTGCATCTTCAGGGACTTCTTGTAGTTGTCCTTCGGCGTCTCGCCCGCACAGCCGAGGAACGACTTGTGCGAACCGGGCATGATCATCAGCCCGCCGTTGGTGTCGTGGTTCTCGGTCAGCGCGATCGACACGGACACCGCCCGCATGTGCGGCAGACCGTCCTCGGCGTGCCAGGTCTCGAAGTCCGAGTGCCAGTAGAACCCCGAGGCACCGAAGCCCGGCTTGACGTTGATCCGCGACTGGTGGACGTACACGTCGGAACCCAGGATCTGACGTGCCCGGCCCACCACGCGCTCGTCACTGACCAGCCGGGCGAAGACCTCGCTGATCCGGTGGACCTCGAAGACCGACCGTACCTTCTGCGACTTCGGCTCCACGATCGAGCGCTCGTCGGCACGCACCGCCGGATCGGCGATCAGCCGTTCCATCTCGGCGTGGTGGACGGCGACCTCGTCCGGGGTGAGCAACTGGTCGACGGAGAGGAAGCCGTCGCGCTCCAGTCCCTGGAGTTCCCTCGCGGTGACCGGTCCCGGGGTTCCGGGCGGGGACCAGACGACCGGGTCCTGACGCGGCGTGATCATCTCGGCTGCGCCGCGTGTGGGGTACAGATCGGTGCGTACATCGGTGGTCATGTTCAGCCCTCCTCCGTCAGCAGCGGGTAGACACCGTTCTCGTCGTGCTCCTCCCGCCCGGTGACCGGGGGGTTGAAGACGCAGACGCAACGGAAATCCGTCTTCGGCCGCATGGTGTGGTGCTCATGGCCGTTCAGCAGGTACATGGTGCCGGGAGTGATCCAGTGCTTCTCGCCGGTCTCGTCATTGGTGAGCTCGGCCTCGCCCTCGACGCACAGGACGGCCTCGATGTGGTTCGCGTACCACATCGAGGTCTCGGTGCCCGCGTACATCGTGGTCTCGTGGAGCGAGAAGCCCACCCTCTCCTGGGCGAGCACGATGCGCTTGCTCTCCCAGGTTCCGGAGGCTGCCTTCACATGCCGGTCGGTGTTCTCGATGTCGCTGAACGAACGGACGATCACGGTGGTTCGGTGCCTTTCTCTCTGCTGCGGTGCTTGTGTTCCGTGTCCCGCCCGGGACACAGGGGCCCGGGCGGGCGGTCAGGGGTGGTTCAGGCGGTCTCGCGGACGGCGCGGGCCAGTGTCCGCAGGCCCTCGTCCAGCTCCTCGGGGGTGACGGTCAGTGGCGGCAGCAGCTTCACGACCTCGCTCTGCGGGCCGGAGGTCTCGACCAGCAGGCCCAGTTCGAAGGCGCGGGAGCAGACCGCGGCGGCACGCGAGGCGTCGGTGAACTCCATGCCCCAGACCAGGCCGCGGCCCCGGAAGTGTGCGCCGAGCCGGGTGTGTTCGTCGCAGATCGCCAGGAGCGCCTGCTCGACCTGCTCGCCCCTCACCAGGGTCTGCTTCTCCATCTGGCTGTCGGCCCAGTAGGCGTTCAGCGCCGCCGCGGCCGTGACGAACGCCGGATTGTTGCCGCGGAAGGTGCCGTTGTGCTCGCCCGGCCCCCAGATGTCCAGCTCCGGTGTGAACAGGCAGAGCGACATGGGCAGTCCGTAGCCGCTGATGGACTTGGACAGGGTGACGATGTCGGGAGTGATGCCGGCCTCCTCGAACGAGAAGAACGCCCCCGTCCGTCCGCAGCCCATCTGGATGTCGTCGACGATCAGGAGCATGTCGCGGCGGCGGCAGAGGTCGGAGAGCGCCCGCAGCCACTCGGGGCGCGCCACATTGATGCCGCCTTCGCCCTGCACCGTCTCGACGATCACGGCGGCGGGCTTGTTGAGGCCGGAGCCCTGGTCCTCCAGGAGCCGCTCGAACCAGAGGAAGTCGGGCACCTGGCCGTCGAGGTAGTTGTCGAACGGCATCGGGGTGCCGTGCACCAGCGGGATACCGGCCCCGGCCCGCTTGAAGGCGTTGCCGGTGACGGCGAGCGAGCCCAGCGACATGCCGTGGAAGGCGTTGGTGAACGAGACGATCGACTCGCGCCCCTTCACCTTGCGGGCCAGCTTCAGGGCCGCCTCGACCGCGTTGGTACCGGTCGGACCGGGGAACATCACCTTGTACGGGAGGTCACGCGGGCGCAGCACGTTGTTCTGGAAGGACTCCAGGAAGGCGCGTTTCGCGGTGGTGGCCATGTCGAGGCCGTGGGTGATGCCGTCGCGCTCGATGTAGTCGATCAGCGCACGCTTCAGCACCGGGTTGTTGTGGCCGTAGTTGAGAGATCCTGCACCGGCGAAGAAGTCGAGGTAGCTGTGGCCGTCCTCGTCGGTCAGCCGGGCCCCCTGCGCACGGTCGAACACTGCGGGCCAGGCGCGGCAGTAGCTCCGTACCTCCGACTCCAGGGTCTCGAAGACACTCAGCGCGGGCGGGGTGATGGTCACAGGGAATCTCCTGCTTGAGGGGGGTGTGACGGGCGGTGGTGCGCTCGGGCGTGGAACGGGCCGGGCGGCTCGGACAAGGAGCCGGCCGGGGCGCTCGGGTGTGGAGGAGGCCGGGGCTCGCACGCGGAGCCGGGCCGGGGCGCTCAGGCGTGGAACGGGCCGATGCGGTACAGGACTTCCGGCAGATGCGTGTCCTCGGGGAACACCTCGCCCGCGAAGAGCACTTCACGCTCCAGGGCGATGTCGTGGCGCTGCGCGTAGGAGGTGAACAGCCGGTCCGACGCGGTGTTGTCCGGTGTGACGGTCGCCTCGACCGAGGACAGTCCCTGCGAGGCCGCGACCCGCGAGGTCAGCGCGTCCAGCAGCTTGCCCGCCAGCCCGGTCCCGCGACGGCCGTGGTCGACGGCCACCTGCCAGACGACGAGCGTCCCGGGGCGGTCCGGGCGGAGGTATCCCGTCACGAAGGCGACAGGTTCACCGGCCTCGTCGCGGGCGACCACGGAGGTGGACGCGAAGTCACGACACCACAGCAGATAGCTGTACGAGGAGTTGAGGTCCAAGGACCCGGAATCGCGGGCGATGCGCCAGATCGCGGCTCCGTCCTCCACTCGCGGGGTGTCGATGGTGAGGAATTCGCTTCGGGCACGTGCAAAATCTGCTGGTGCGGCGGTCATGCGAATTGAATTTACCCAGCAAATTCTGAAATTGCATCGACGCGAGGGGTTGGGTGGCGTGATCCGCTGTGTTATCACGCGGGCGCACGCCCGGGTGCGATCCGGCTGCATTTCATTCCGTTTTGTGTGCCATTTATCCGACATAACGGCTGGGGTGTGGAGTCGGTCACAAGGCTGTAACTCTCGGGTGACGCAACGGAATTGCATGGATCTGGCGTCCGGGAAACAGGGTGTTTAGGGTGCTGGAAAGCGGGCAGAAGAATGCGGGGTGCTGCTCTGAAGAGAGCAGCACCCCGCATTTATGGAATATTGATGTGCCGACCGGATCTACTTGCTCGGCCAGGTTTCCGAAACGGCTTTGCGGGCAGCTTCGAAGTCGACCTGCCGGCCCGCGTCGGCCAGCGCCGCCCCCAGAGCCGCGAGCGAGGACAGCACCGCGCCCCGCGTCGCGTCCACACCGTAGTGATTGACCCGGATCATCTCCTTGGACAGCGCACCGCCACCCGCGATCAACGGCAGCGACGGGTCGGCGGCGAGCGCCCGCGCGACCAGCTCGGAGGCGTCGACGCCCGCCGGGGCGCGCAGCGTCGTCGCGACCGGCGCCGCGTCCTTCGCCTCGTGCACATACGGCGACAGGCCGCCGCCGAGTGCCACCGCGCCCGCACGCGTCGCCGCGGCAGCAGCGGCGTGCCGGGCCATCAGCGCGTCCAGGCCCTCCGCCTCGATCCGCTCCACGCACGCCTCCAGGGCCAGCATCTCCAACTGGGCGGGGGCGTGCAGCAGCGCCTTGCGGCCGCCGTCGATCCAGCGCTCCTTCCAGTCCAGGAGGGAGAGGTACGAGCGGCGCGGGGCCTGCGGGTTGGCGGCGATCCGCTCCCAGGCCCGTTCGCTCACCGACACGGCGGACACCCCGGCCGGGCCGCCCATCGCCTTCTGCGCGCCGATCACGCAGAGGTCGACGCCCCACACGTCCGGCAGCAGCGGCTCGGCGCCCACCGAGGCGACGGCGTCCAGCATGAACAGAGCCCCGTGCGCACGGACCACCTCGCCGATCTCGGCGACCGGATTGGTGTTGCCGGTCGCCGCCTCGGCGTGGACCAGGGAGACGAACTCGATCTCCGGGTGCTCGGCCAGTGCCCGCGCGACCTGGTCCGCGGTGACCGCCGCGTGGAACGGAACCGCCAGATCGAAGACCTGGGCACCGCAGTCGCGCAGCCAGTTCCCGAAGGTCTGTCCGTACGGCCCCGTGACGACGTTCAGCGCGGTCGAGCCGGGCCGGGCGCCGCCCCGGATGCAGCCTTCGAGGGGGAGCAGCGCCTCGCCCTGCGTGATGACGACGTCCTGCTCGGTGGCGAGGAGGCCGGCCACCCGCTTCTCGATGGCCGCGAAACGCGCGGCGGTGAGTGGGGCGAGGCCGAGGAAGGGGTGCGTCACGGTGGTGCTCTCTTCGGATCGGGTCGGACTGGATCGGGTCGGGTCGGATCGGGTCCGGTGCGCTGCGGTGCCGCGTACGGACGGTGCTTCCGTCGAAGCGTACCCAGGGCGCCGGCCGGCCCCTCGTACAGTGCTGTTCATGAGTGATCACACGGCACCGCGGGTGCTGCGCGTGAAGGGGCGGGTGCTCGTCGGGCCCGAGGACGTCCGGGACGAGCTCTGGATCGTCGACGGGCGGATCTCCTACCGGAGGCCGGCCGGTGCGGACGAGGCGGTGACCCTCAGCGGCTGGGTGCTGCCGGGGCTGGTCGACGCCCACTGCCACGTCGGACTCGACCATCACGGCGCAGTCGACGCCGCGACCAGTGAGAAGCAGGCCGTCGCCGACAGGGAGGCGGGTGCCCTGCTGCTGCGGGACGCGGGTTCACCGTCCGACACCCGGTGGATCGACGAGCGCGAGGACCTGCCGAAGATCATCAGGGCCGGCCGCCACATCGCCAGGCCCCGCCGATACACCCGGAACTACGCCCACGAGATCGAGCCGGACGAACTGGTCGCGTACGTCGCCCAGGAGGCGCGCCGCGGCGACGGCTGGGTGAAGCTGGTCGGCGACTGGATCGACCGCGGGGTGGGCGACCTGACCGCCTGCTGGCCCCGCGAGGCGGTCGAGGCGGCCATCGCCGAGGCGCACCGGCTCGGCGCCCGGGTCACCGCGCACTGCTTCGCCGAGGACTCGTTGCGCGACCTCGTCGAGGCCGGGATCGACTGCGTCGAGCACGCCACCGGGCTGACCGAGGACACCATTCCGCTCTTCGCCGCGCGCGGTGTCGCGATCGTCCCCACGCTGGTCAACATCGCCACGTTCCCCTCGCTCGCGGCGGGCGGCGAGGCCAGGTTCCCCCGGTGGTCGGCCCACATGCGGCGGCTGCACGAGCGCCGGTACGACACCGTGCGCGCCGCGTACGACGCCGGAATCCCGGTCTTCGTCGGCACCGACGCGGGCGGGGTGCTCGCCCACGGGCTGGTGGCCGACGAGGTCGCCGAGCTGGTGAAGGCGGGCATCCCGGCCCTGGACGCGCTGTCCGCGACGACCTGGGGTGCGCGGCGGTGGCTCGGGCGGCCGGCGCTGGAGGAGGGCGCCCCGGCGGACCTGGTGGTGTACGACGAGGACCCGCGGGCGGATGTGAGGGTGCTGGCGGCGCCGCGCCAGGTGGTGCTGAACGGGAGGGTGATCGGCTGAGGCGCGGCTCACGTGACCGCCTGCCAGCCGGCGTGCGCTGTGTTGACGGGCAGTTACCGAACCACCCGCCGTGTCGTTGAAGCACTCCTGCGCGCACCCCGGCGCAGTCGATCGCGGCACCGTCCGCGCTCGGCGGATCGGGTGACTTCGAGGAACGAACGTACCGAGATAATCGAATACAGGCGCGGAAACCCCCCTTTGGGGTGAACTCACCTCAGGTGTCTGTCAGTTCACCCTCTGTGCGTAAAGATTTCGGGGTCGAGGTCACCGGTGCCCGCGATGTCCCCCATTGGAGGGCGCCGGTGGCTCCATGTCTCATGTGGGGGTTCCACCATCTTGAACAGCAATACCTTCCGCCTGGCCGCCCTGGCGGTCGCCGCCGCTCCCGTCGCCCTGCTGGCCGTGGTCCCGGCGCAGGCCGCCACCGCGACCACCACGACCACCGGCGACGGGAAGGCGAGCGCGGTCGTGCTCCGTACCGCACTCGACGTCTCGCTCCTGAACAAGACGATCGATGTGCCGCTCAAGGTCACGCTCAACGACGTGCAGGCACCCGCCGACGCCGACCGGACGGCGCTGAGCGTGCGGCTCGACGGGGTCGACGGCGGGCGGCCGTTCAGCGTGCTGAGCGCCGATGTGGCCACCGCCAGGGCCACGGTCGGCAAGCACAGGGCCGAGGGCTACAGCAATCTCGCGAAGGCCCGGGTCCATGTGCCCGGACTCCCGGTGCTCTCGCTGATCGAGGTCGAGAAGGTCACCTCCAAGGCGGTCTGCGAGGCGGGCAGGAAGCCGGTCGCCGAGTCGAACGTGCTGGGGCACGTGTCGGTCCTCGGCAAGAAGATCACCCTCACCGCGGGCGGCACCACACAGGTGCGGGTGCCGGGCGTCGGCGAGGTGACGCTCGACCTGTCGAAGACGCAGACCACCTCGCGCACGGCGGCGGCTGCCGCGTTGCGGCTGAAGGTCTCCGTGAACCCGCTCAAGCTGAACGTGGCCGATGTGCAGGGTGAGGTCACGCTCGCCGAGGCCACCTGCGAGACACCGAAGGCGGCCGGAGAAGGCGGCAACGGCGGGTCGGGCAACGGCGGTTCGAGCAACGGTGGTTCGGGCAACGGTGGTTCGGGCAACGGTGGTTCGGGCAACGGTGGTTCGGGCAACGGCGGTTCGAGCGACGGTGGCTCCGGAAACGGTGGTTCCGGCAACGGGGGAGCGAGCGGCGGAGACACCTCCGGCAGCGGTGGCTCCGGTGACGGAGGCAGCACGTCGGGCAGCACGTCGGGCAGCACGGCCGGCGGCGACGGCGGCCAGGTGAAGCCTCAGACCGGCACCGGACACGCCCCGGCCGTCGACTCCAGCCTCGCGGAGACCGGCGGCAGCTCCACCACGCCGTACATCGCGGGCGGCGCGGTCGTGCTGCTGGCGGCGGGAGCCGGGGCCACGGTCGTGGCCAGGCGCCGCGCCCAGGACTGACCCCGCGAGGCCCGAGGGGGGCGCCCGAGGGGGCAGGTCAGGAGGGGAGCGGGGAGCGGCGTCGGCGTGACCACCACGCCGCTCCCCGCGCGCCCCGCCCGTGCCGCACCACGCAGCTCCCCGCGCGTATCGCATCACGCCGCACCACGCCGCTCGCGCCGGTGTGGTGCGGCACGCGGCAAGGGTTCTGCGGTACGTGGAAGCAACCCCGTCCGTCGGTGCGGGGCGGAGCGCCGCCGTCCCGTCAGCGGGTGATCGTGGTCAGCGTCTGGAGCGCCTGGTCCAGTGCCTGCAGAAGGCGGTTGGTCGTCGTACGGTCGCGCACCGCCAGCCGCAGCCACTGCGGACCGAGCCCCGGAAACGTATCTCCACGGCGTGCCGCGAACCCCAGCACCCGCAACCGTTCCCGTACCTCCGCGGCTTTCTCCAGCCGCACCAGGACGAACGGCCCCTCCGCCGGCTCCGCCACCCGCACCTCGGTGAACTCCCGGAGCCCCGCGACCAGATGGGCCCGGTCCACCGCGATCCGGTCCGCCGCGGCAGCCGCCTCGGCCAGGGCCCGCGGCTCCATGCACGCCTCGGCCGCCGCCAGCGCCGGGGACGACACCGGCCACAGCGGCTGCGCCTCCTCCAGCGCGCGGACCGTCTCCGGGGCGGCGAGCACATAACCGATCCGCAGCCCCGCGAGCCCCCACGTCTTGGTGAGGCTGCGCAGCACGACGAGCCCCGGGATGTCCGTACGCCCGCACAGCGCCTCGCGCTCGTCCGGTATCGCGTCCATGAACGCCTCGTCGACCACCAACGTCCGCCCGGGGCGCGCCAGCTTCTCCAGGGTGGCCGCCGGATGCAGGACGGACGTGGGATTGGTCGGATTTCCGACCACCACCAGATCGGCGTCCTCGGGCACGGCCGCCGGATCCAGCACGAAGCCGTCCCCGGCCCGCAGCAGCACCCGCCGCACCTCGTGTCCGGCCGCACGCAGCGCCGACTCGGGCTCGGTGAACTGTGGATGGACCACGACCGGGCGGCGGGCCGGCAGCGCCCGTGCGATCAGCACGAACGCCTCCGCCGCACCCGCCGTCAACAGCACGCGTTCCGGCGGAAGTCCGTGCCGGGCCGCGACCGCCGCCCGCGCCGGACGGCCGTCCGGGTAGGCGGCGAGCGTGCCGAGCGACGCGGCGATCCGCGCCCGCAGCCACGCCGGGGGCGTATCGGTCCGTACGTTGACGGCGAGATCGGTCAGATCCCGGCCCCGTACCTCCGCGTCACCGTGGTGACGCAGATCGTGCGTGCCCGTGCCTGCCGCGCCGGGGCTTTCAGTGGGAGTGTGCATGACCGCCGTGGGGGTGGTGGTGATGGCCGTCGTCGTCGGGGTGGAAGTGCGGCTGCTGGGGCAGCCCCACCTTGTCCTCGAAGCCCGGCAACGAGATCCGGTACACGCATGAGTCGCAGTTCATCCGCAGATCGCCCTCGACGGCCTCCCGGTAGCGCTCCATGACCAGCTCGTAGAGTTCCTCGGCCGCACCGATGACCTCGGCCGAGCGGACGTCGAGCTCCGGATGGGCGGCGGCCCACTCCGCGGTCCGATGACGCACCCGGTCCGGCAGGATGCCGGTGAAGAGGAAGTACGGCAGAACGATGATGCGCCCGGCACCCAGCTTCGCGCAACGGTCGAGACCGGCCGGTACGTCCGGCGCAGCGAGCGAGACGAACGCCGTCTCCACCCCCGCGTACCCCCGGCCCTCCCAGAACAGCCGCGCCGCCTTGTACACCTCGGCGTTGGCGTCCGGGTCGGTCGAACCGCGCCCGACCAGCAGCACTGTCACCTCGGACCGGTCGGTGTCGCCCAGCACCGCGTCGACCCGCCGCTCCAGCACCTTCAGCAGCGCCGGATGCGGGCCGAGCGGACGGCCGTAGGTGTACGAGATACCGGGGTGGCGCTCCTTCTCACGGACCAGCGCCGCCGGAATGTCGCCCTTGGCGTGCCCGGCCGACACCAGCATCAACGGCACGGCGGCGAAGCGCTCGACACCGCGCTCGACGAGTTCGGTCACGGCGTCGCCGAGCGGCGGCGGCGACAGCTCGATGAAACCGCCCGCGACGGGCAGTTCCGGGTGGCGTTCGCCCAGTTCGGTCACGAAGTCACGGAAGGCCGCGGCCCCGCCCTCGTCCCTGGTGCCGTGGCCGGCGATGAGCAGTGCGGGCCGGGTGGACGCGGTGGTCACAGGTTCTCCTCGATGTGCGTGGGGGATACGGGGTGGTAGAGCAGGGCGTTGAGCGCGGCGGCGGCGACCGCCGAGCCGCCCTTCTCGGACACATTGCTCACAGCGGGCAGGCCGCTCTCGCGCAGCGCCGCCTTCGACTCGGTCGCGCCGACGAAGCCGACCGGCAGCCCGATGACGAGCGCGGGCGCGGCATCGAGGACGAGCAGTTCCTCCAGCGCGGTCGGCGCGTTGCCGATCACCCAGATCGCGCCGGGCCCGACCTGCTCGTACGCGAGCCGGATCGCGTGGGCCGAACGCGTCAGCCCGGGACCTGACCTGGCCTCGTTCAGACGGCACACGGTCTCGCGCCGGGTGATGCCCGCCGCGACCATCTCCACGTCGGTGACGACCGGCGCCCCCGCGTGCAGCGCCGCATGCGCGACGACGAGCGACGCCTCGTCGCAGACCAGATCCGCCGCGTACCCCAGATCCGCCGCGGAGTGGATGACCCGCTCCACGACGGCCCGGGTCAGCGGTGCGAAGTGCGAGGTGTCCAGGCGGGCGCGCAGCCGCCGGAACGACTCCTGCTCGATGGGGTGCACGGTTCTCTCCCAGGGCCGGTTCACCGCGCTCCTTCCCGCGCGGCGGTGGCCGACTGCCAGCGGTAGCCGCGCGGCGTCACCATGCGGCCGGCTATCTCCCGGGTGGCCGTGTTGCCGACCGTCAGGACCGTCATCATGTCCACCGTCGCCGGGTCCAGACCGGCGAGCGACGTCACCCGGCTGCTCTCGTCCGGGCGCGAGGCATTGCGCACGACACCCACCGGAGTCGCCGGTTCCCGGTGCTCGGAGAGGATCGACAGCGCCTTCGGGAGCTGCCAGTCCCGGCCCCGGCTGCGCGGGTTGTAGAACGTCACGACGATGTCGGCCTCGGCCGCCGCCCGTACCCGGCGCTCGATGACCTCCCACGGAGTGTGCAGGTCGGAGAGGCTGATCGACACATGGTCGTGGCCCAGCGGGGCGCCCAGGATCGCGGCGGCTGCCAGCGCGGCCGTCACACCCGGCACACCCACCACGTCGATGTCGGTGCCTGCCTCGGCGAGCGCGGGCGACGCCATCGCGTACACGCCCGCGTCACCACTGCCGATCAGCGCCACCGCATGACCCCTGCGGGCCTCGGCGACCGCCGTACGGGCCCGCTCCTCCTCGGCACCCAGCCCGGACTCCAGAAGCGTGGTGCCGGGGCGCAGCAGGTCCCTGATCTGGTCGACGTACTGGTCGAGCCCGACCAGCACCGAGGCCCGCCGCAGTTCCGCACGGGCCCGCGGGGTCAGCAGATCACGCGCCCCCGGGCCGAGGCCGACGACGGCCAGCCGCCCGCGCGGGCGGCGCCGCACCACCGCGCAGGTGGCCATCGCGGCCCGTCCCTCCGGTGCCGACTTCCGCTTCGGTACGAGGAGTTCGCCTCCCGCGGCGAGCGCGGCGGCCTCCGCCACGGACGGCGTCCCGACAGCGGCGAGCGGCGCGTCGGACGGATGGGGCACCTCGATGCGGGCCAACGCGTCGGCGGGGTACGTCCGCAGCGGTACGCCGAGCCGCGCGGCGGCAGCGACGATCCCCGGTTCGTCCGCCTTCGCGTCGACGGTCACCAACTCCGCGACGCTCAGCGGCGAAAGCCCGGCCTCGCGCAGCGCGTCCAGGACCAGCCCGGCGACCTCCCCGACCGACGCGCCGCGCGACGCACCGACCCCGACGGCCAGCGACGCCGGCCTCAACACGGCTGCCCCCGGACCGAGTTCCACGACCCGGTCGGTGACGTGCAGGACCGCGTCACCCCCGGTCCCGGCGCCCACCTGTGCGGGGAACGGCGGCAACGGCCACACCGCGTCCGCCCGCAGCTCCACCGGTGAGCCGTCGAGCATCGCCCGCGACACGCCCGCGACATCGCCCTCCACCGGCAACCCCAGCGTGTCCAGCCCCGGCACCCCTGCCGCGTCCGTCGCCGTCGTCACGACCGGCGCCGCGCCCAGCACGTCACCGACCTCCCCGGCCAGGGCGTTCGCGCCGCCGCCGTGCCCGCCGAGCAGCGCCACCGCATGGCGGCCCGCCTCGTCGACACAGACGACCCCCGGGTCCGACGACTTGTCCGACAGCAGCGGCGCGAGCAGCCGCACCACGGCACCCGTCGCCAGGAAGCACACCAGCTGCTCGCACTCGCCGAACGCCCGGCGCACGGCCTCGCTCACCGGTCCCTCGTAGACCACGGTGCGGCCGGGCCAGGCCGCGGCCAGCCGGTCGCGGGCGACGGTGCCCGCCGCCGTGGCGGAGATCAGGCCGATCACTGGGTTGCTCCTTCGCTTGCACGGACCGCGGGGCGGGTGCCCCACAGCAGAAATACCGGATTGGTCGCGGCGAGCCGCGACACCTCGCCGGGCAGCGGCGCCAGCCGGGAGGACTGCAGCAGCACTCCCTCCGGCGCGAGCCCGGCACCGGTCAGCGCCGCCCGCACCTCGGGCACCCGGTCCAGCGCCGCCAGGGCCACCACCACCGAGCGCCGCGCACGCCGGGCGCACGCCGTCACGATGGCGGGCAGCTCCCGCCCCCCGCCCCCGACGAACACCGCGTCCGGGTCGTCCAGACCGTCGAGCACGGCGGGCGCCGAGCCGTGCACCGCCTGGACGTACACCGTGTGCGCTGCCGCGTTCGCCCTGATCCGCTCGACCCCGTCCGAGGTCTTCTCCACGGCGACGGCGGCCGCGCCGAACCGCGCGCACTCCACCGCGACCGAGCCCGAACCCGCGCCGATGTCCCACACCAGGTCACCGGTGCGCGGCCCCAGCCGGGCCAGCGCCAGCGCCCGCACCTCGAATTTGCTGATCATCGAGTCGCGGTGCTCGAACTCCGTCTCGTCCAGCGCCCACCGGCCGGGCCCCGCGTGCGCCCCCGCGACGGTCCGTACGGAGGAGAGCACCCGGGACTCGTCCAGACACAGCACCACGCTCACCGGATCCGGCCAGTCACGTGCCACCGCCTCGCCGGGACTCAGCCGCTCGACACGCTCCCGCTCCGGATCGCCGAGCGCCGTCGCGACGACCAGGGTGCGCCCCCCGGCGCCGCGCACCAGTCCCGCCGCCAGCTCCGCGGGGCCGGCACCGGGCCCGGTCAGGACGGCCACCTTCGGGTGGGCCAGACAGGCGTTCACCGCGGTCCGCGGATCACGGCCGTGCGCACTGACCACGACCGCGTCGTCCCAGGCGAGCCCGAGCCGGGCGAACGCGACCGCGACGGACGGGGCGGTCGGCCGCACGTCGAGCGCGGCCGGTCCGAAGCGCTCCGTCAGCGCCCGCACGATCCCGAAGAACCCGGGGTCACCGGAGGCCAGCACGACCACCCGTCCCGCGCCGTCCCCCGCGTGCCGCGCGATCCGGTCGAGGGCCGGCGCCAGCGGACCGAGCACGGCCTGCTCGACCTGTCCGGGCAGCTCCGCGGCCTCCAGATGGCGCCGGGCACCGACCACCAGGGTGGCCCCGCCCAGCGCCCGACGGGCCTCGGACCCGAGCGGTGCGCCCGTCCCCGTGCCGAAGACACGGATCGGCGGGCTCTTCGGACCGAGGAGTCCGGGAGGCCGGGCTCCCGGACCCTTGACGCCCCGCGTCATGAGCCGGACCGCTGGGCGCGCAACTGTGCCCGCGCCGCCCTGTCGGCCTTGCGGAAGCCGTGGAAGTGCCCCGGATGGTAGAGGTGCGAGCGCGTTCCCGAAGCGGACAGCGCCGGACCCACGAGGAACAGCGTGTGCTTCCAGAGCTTGTGCTCCTTGACCGTCTCCTCCAGGGTCTCGATCGTGCAGCGCAGGATCAGCTCCTCCGGCCAGGTCGCCTGGTACGCGATCACGACCGGGGTCGATGTGGGATAGCCGCCCTCCAGGAGCTCCTGGGTGAGCTGCCCGGACCGGGCCGCCGACAGGAACAACGCCATCGTCGTGCCGTGACGCGCGAACTCCCGCACCTCCTCGCCCGGCGGCATCGGCGTCTTGCCGCCGCCGAGCCGCGTCAGGATCACGGACTGCGCGACCTCCGGAATCGTCAGCTCCCGCTGGGCGATCGCCGCTACCGCCGAGAACGACGACACACCCGGCACGATCTCGACCGCGACGCCCAGCCCGGCACACCGGTCGACCTGCTCCTGCGTGCCGCCCCACAGCGCCGGGTCGCCGGAGTGGACACGTGCCACCTTCAGTCCCTCGGCTGCCGCGCGTTCGTACACGGCGACGACCTGCTCCAGCGACATCTGCGCCGAGTCGAGGATCTCCGCGCCCTCCCGGGCGTGCTCCAGGACCTCCGCCTGCACCAGGCTCGCCGCCCAGATGACGATGTCGGCCTCCGCGATGGCCCGCGCCGCCCGGAAGGTCAGCAGATCGGCGGCGCCGGGGCCGGCACCGACGAACGTCACTTTGCCACGGGTGGGCGCGGCGACCGCGCCGGCTGCGTCGACTGCTTCGGACATGGGACGGGTCCTTTCGGAAAACGGACAGAACGGTGGGACGGACTGAAGGGCGAGACGGCAGAGCGGTGGGACGGACTGAAGGATGAGACGGACAGAGCGGTGGGGCGGACTGAAGGACGAGACGGACAGAACGGTGGGGCGGACTGAAGGACGAGACGGCAGAGCGGTGGGGGCGGACCGAAGGCCGAGACGGAGGGAGCGGTGGGACGGACAGAACGGCGTGCCGAGGGCGTGCTGAGATGCGCGCACCGGGCTCAATCGGCTAGCAAGAGCGCATGGCGGTGTTCGTCGCGCTCGGCGCGTTCCTGATGACCCTGGCCGGCGGCTGGGTCGCCCAGCGCGTGAGCGACCGCCGCCACCTGGTGCTCGGATTCGCCGGCGGACTGATGCTCGGCGTGGTCGGTCTCGACCTGCTGCCGGAAGCGATCGACGCCGCGGGCCAACGGGTCTTCGGCGTCCCGGCGGCCCTGCTGCTCTTCGTGGGCGGATTCCTCACCGCCCACCTGGTGGAGCGTCTGCTCGCCGTACGCCGGGCGGCACACGGCGCGGGCGAGGAAAGGGTGCCGCAGGTCGGACTCACGGCAGCGGCCGCCATGGTCGGCCACAGCCTGATGGACGGCGTCGCGCTCGGTGCGGCCTTCCAGGTCGGCGCGGGCATGGGGGCCGCCGTCGGCCTTGCCGTCATCACGCACGACTTCGCCGACGGCTTCAACACCTACACGATCACCAGCCTGTACGGGAACGCCCGCCGCAAGGCCGTGCTCATGCTGTTCGCGGACGCCCTGGCACCGCTCGTGGGCGCCGCGACGACGCTGCTGTTCATCCTTCCGGAGGAACTCCTCGGCAGCTATCTCGGCTTCTTCGGCGGTGTACTGCTGTACCTGGCCGCCGCCGAGATCCTTCCCGAGGCACACCACGAACACCCGGCCCGTTCCACGCTGCTGTGCACGGTGGCCGGGGTGGGCTTCATCTGGCTGGTGGTGGGCATCGCGGGCTGACCACCGCACCGCACCGGGGCGCCTCACAATTTTCCGCCCCGCCCGCCGCCGCGCGGCGCCGGCGCGATCAGCGTCGACAGATAGGGCAACGGCCCCTCGGCCAGTTCCGCGGCGGGCCGGATCGACTCCTCGGGCAGCCCCAGCGCCGAACCCCACACCGCGTCCTCGGTACGCCCCGTCTCACGCAACGCCGCGGCCACCTCCGCGGCCAGCCGCCCGAACTTGTACGCGACGACCGTCCCGGGACCTTCCAGGGCCTCCTTGAGCACCGCGGCCCCGGCCGTCACCGGCACCAGCGTCAACGGCTCCGTCCCCTCCGTCAGCACCGCACCGCTGCGCGCGGCCAGGTCCTGCATGGCCGTGATCCCGGGCACGGTCTCCACGGCCGTGCCCGGCAGCAGCTCACCTATCGTGTGCGCGAGATACGTGAACGTCGAGTACACGTTGGGGTCGCCGATCGTCGCGAACGCCACCGACCCGTGCGTACGCAGCAGCTCCGCGACCCGCTCGCCCGCCGCGTCCCACGCCGCCTCCCGGCGCGCCCGGTCCGTCCGCTCGTTGAGCGCGAACACCACCCGCACGACCTTGTCGGCCGCCACGTAATGCAGCACGGTCGCCTCGGCCCGCCCCCGCTCACCGGTGTCCATCACCGGCACGACGACGACCGCGGCATCACGCAGCGCGTTCACTCCCTTGACGGTCACCAGCTCCGGGTCACCGGGCCCGACACCGACACCGACCAGCCTGCTCGTACCCTGACCGTGGTTCATCCCTTGCACCTTTCGACGAATCGGCGGACCGTACCGGGCACCGAGGCCCCATGCGTATGCAGATAACTCGCGTGCACGCCCCGCCGCACGAACCCCTCCACGCGCCGCTCCGGCCGGTGCAGGCCCCAGGCCGGTTCCGCCCCGGCACCCGGCTCCAGCACGGTCCGGTGGAACTCGTGCCCGCGCACCCGCGTCCCGGGCGCCGCCAGCACACTGTCGGAGACCGCCACGGCCTCCCGGTAGCCGAGCGTCAGCCGCTCGGTCATGCGGCCCTCCGCATCGAGGACCCCGCACATCGGCAGCCCGTCGAGCGAACGTGCCAGATACAGCAGCCCCGCACACTCGGCGGCCACCGGAGCCCCGGACGCCACCAGCTCGGCCACGGCCCCGCGCAGCGCCGCGTTGGCGGACAGCTCCGAGGCGTACACCTCGGGGAAACCCCCACCGATGACCAGCCCCCGCGTCCCCTCGGGCAACGCCTCGTCGCGCAACGGATCGAACGGCACGACCTCGGCCCCGGCGGCGGCAAGCAGCTCGGTGTGCTCGGTGTACGAGAACGTGAACGCGGCCCCCGCCGCGACGGCGATCCTCGGCCGCCGGGGAGCGGACCCGCCAGGGGCCTCGCCCACCGCCTCCGCGGCGTCCCACGCCTCACCCGGCACCGCGGGCGCGGACCGCGCCAACGCCAGGACCGCGTCCAGGTCGCACCCCGCCCCCACCTGATCCGCCATCGCCGCGACCGCCGCCACCGCGTCGCCCCGCCGCTCGGCCACCGGCACCAGACCCAGATGCCGTGCGGGCACAGCCACCTGCTCGGCCCGCCGCAACACCCCCAGCACCGGCACACCCGACGCGTCCAACGCCTCCCGCAGCAGCGCCTCGTGCCGCTCGGAGCCGACCTTGTTCAGAATCACCCCGCCGATCCGCACCCGCGGATCCCACGAGGCGAAGCCGTGCACCAGCGCCGCCACGGACCGCGACTGCGACGACGCGTCGACGACCAGCACCACGGGCGCCCGCAGCAGCTGCGCGACCTGAGCGGTCGAGGCCAGCTCCCCGTGCCCCGACGCCCCGTCGTACAGCCCCATCACTCCCTCGACGACCGCGAGATCGCAGCCGCGCGCCCCGTGCGCGAAGAGCGGGGCGACCAGCTCCGGGCCGCACAGGTACGCGTCGAGATTGCGGCCCGGCCGCCCCGTGGCGAGCGTGTGGTACCCGGGATCGATGTAGTCGGGCCCGACCTTGTGCGGGGACACGGCGAGACCCCGTCGCGCGAAGGCCGCCATCAGCCCCGTGGCCACGGTCGTCTTGCCGCTCCCGGACGAGGGCGCGGCGATCACCAGACGCGGGACGTTCACCGCGGGCTCCTCACCATTCGATGCCCCGCTGACCCTTCTGACCGGCATCCATCGGGTGCTTGACCTTCGACATGTCGGTCACCAGGTCGGCGGCCTCCACCAGCCTCTCGGGCGCGTTGCGCCCCGTGATGACCACATGCTGCGTACCGGGACGGCCGCGCAGCACCTCGATCACCTCGTCGGTGTCGACCCAGCCCCAGTGCATCGGGTACGCGAACTCGTCGAGGACGTAGAGCCGGTACGTCTCGGCCGCCAGGTCGCGCTTGACCTGCTCCCAGCCCTCCCGGGCCGCCTCCTCGTTGTTCAGCTGCCGGTCGCGCTGCACCCACGACCAGCCCTCGCCCATCTTGTGCCAGGCGACGGTCCCGCCCTCGCCGCTCGCTCCGAGGACCTTCAGCGCGTTCTCCTCGCCGACCTTCCACTTCGCCGACTTGACGAACTGGAAGACCCCGATGGGCCACCCCTGATTCCAGGCGCGCAGCGCGAGCCCGAAGGCCGCCGTCGACTTCCCCTTCCCGATACCGGTGTGCACCACCAGCAGCGGACGGTTGCGGCGCTGACGGGTGGTGAGCCCGTCGTCCGGCACAGTGGTCGGCTGTCCCTGCGGCATTACGCGGCCCTCCCGCTCGTTCCCCGAACATCCTTGACGAGCCCGGCGATCGCGTCGGCACGCAGTTCGTCGAGCGTGACGGCGACGGACCCGAGATCACGCGCGAGGCTTCCCGCGAGACCCAGGCGTACCGGCCCGGACTCGCAGTCCACGACGACGGACGCGATGCCCTCGGCCTCGTGCAGCCGCGCCGCCCGCGACGCCAGCGCCACCGGCTCGGGCCCGCCGGTCGCCCGCCCGTCGGTCACCACGACCAGCAACGGCCGGCGCGACGGATCACGCAGCCGCTCCACCCGCAGCACCTCATGGGCCTTCAACAACCCGGCGGCGACCGGGGTACGGCCACCGGTGGGCAGCGTCTCCAGCCGGGCCGCCGCGGCGTCCACCGACGACGTCGGCGGCAGCACCACCTCGGCCCCCGTGCCCCGGAAGGTGATCAGCCCGACCTTGTCCCGCCGCTGGTACGCGTCCAGCAGCAGCGAGAGGACGGCACCCTTCACGGCGCTCATCCGCTGCCGGGCCGCCATCGACCCGGAGGCGTCCACGACGAACAGGACGAGATTCCCCTCGCGCCCCTCCCGGGTCGCCTGCCGCAGATCGTCCCGCCGGACCACCAGCCCCCGCCCCGACCGGCCCCGCGCCCGCTGATGCGGGGCGGCGGCCTGCACGGTCGCCGCCAGATGCAGCTTGGTCAGGGCGCCCTGCGGACGCCGCGCACCCGTCGTACGCCCGTGCTCGGTCCGTGCCCGGGACCGCCGCCCCGCCGCGCCCTCGCCCAGACCGGGCACGCTCAGCATCTTCGTGCGGAACGGCTCGGCGGCGCGGACGGGCTGCTGCTCACCGGTCCCGGAGGACCGGCCCCTTCCCTGCTCCTGCCCCTGCTCGGGCACGGACTGCGCGGGCGTGTCGCCGGCCTCGGCCTCGGGCTGCGGCGGCGTGCCGGGCCCGTCGTCCTGCGGGGGCCGGCCGCCGCCACCAGGGCCGTCCGGGTCCGGATCGTCGTCCTCGCCGCTGTTCTGCTCCAGCGTGTCGTCGAGCTTGTCCTCGTCGAGCCCGGGCGCGTCGAACGGATTGCGGCGACGCCGGTGGGGGAGCGCGAGCAGCGCGGCCTGCCGCACGTCCTCGGCGAGCACCACCGTACGTCCCGCCCAGGCGGCCAGCGCGGTGGCCGTCCGCGCCATCACGATGTCCGCGCGCATCCCGTCGACCTCGAAAGCCGCGCAGGTCGCCGCGATCTGCCGCAACGCCCCGTCCCCGAGCCGCACGTCGGGCAGCAGCGCACGCGCGGCGACGATCCGCGCCCGCAACGCGCCTTCCTCGTCGGCCCACTTGGCGGCGAAGCCCGCCGGGTCGTCGTCGTACGCGAGACGCCGCCGCACGACCTCGACCCGCTGATCGGTCTCGCGGGACGCGGCGACCTCGACGGTCAGCCCGAAACGGTCGAGCAACTGCGGCCGCAGTTCCCCCTCTTCCGGATTCATCGTCCCGACGAGCAGGAAGCGCGCGGCATGCCGTACGGAGACGCCCTCACGCTCCACGTACGACGCGCCCATGGCAGCCGCGTCCAGCAACAGGTCCACGAGGTGGTCGTGGAGGAGATTGACCTCGTCGACGTAGAGAATCCCGCGATGCGCGTCGGCGAGCAGGCCCGGCTCGAAGGCTTTCACGCCCTCGGCGAGCGCCCGCTCGATGTCGAGCGCCCCCACGAGGCGGTCCTCGGACGCTCCGACGGGCAGCTCGACCATGCGCGCGTCCCGCGACACGCCGGGTCCGGCCTCATGGGGGCCGTCCGGACACACCGGATCGGGCGACGCCGGGTCGCACGAGAACCGGCACCCGGACACGACCGGAACCTCCGGCACGAGCGCGGCCAGCGCGCGCACGGCGGTGGACTTCGCGGTGCCCTTCTCACCACGTACCAGCACCCCGCCGACGGCCGGCGAGACAGCATTGAGGAGCAGGCCGAGCCGGAGGTCGTCCTGGCCGACGACGGCGGTGAACGGGTAGGGGGTGCTCATGTGACGATCACTCCTTCAAAGGACTCATGGACGGCCGGCCGGTGCTGCGGCACCTGTTCGGCGAAGGCGGGGCAGTGCTCCCCGCCGGTGCGGGGACGGTCCGGACGTCGACACGCGGGGACACGACCCGGCCGACCGGATTCCGCCGACGCGGGGGCTCCACAGGAGGGAGTCACGCGTCCCCCTCCAGGTCTCCCTCAAGTTCGAGGTAGGTCGCCCGCAGGCGGTCCAGGGTCTCCTGGTCCGGCTCCGCCCACAGCCCCCGCTCGGCCGCCTCCAGCAGCCGCTCCGAAATCCCGCGCAGCGCCCAGGGGTTGGACTTCCGCATGAACTCCCGGTTCTCCGGGTCGAACACGTACTCCGCCGACAGCTTCTCGTACATCCAGTCGTCGACGACCCCGGCTGTCGCGTCGTACCCGAAGAGGTAGTCCACGGTCGCGGCCATCTCGAAGGCGCCCTTGTACCCGTGGCGCCGCATCGCCGCCATCCACCGCGGATTCACCACCCGCGCCCGGAACACCCGGTGCGTCTCCTCGCCGAGCGTCCGCGTCTTCACCTGGTCCGGCGTGGCACTGTCACCGACGTACGCCTCGGGCGACTCGCCGGTCAGGTGTCGCACCATGGCGACCATGCCGCCGTGGTACTGGAAGTAGTCGTCCGCGTCGACCAAGTCGTGCTCACGCGTGTCCACGTTCTTCGCCGCCACCGCGATCCGCCGGAACGCCGTCTCCATGTCCCCGCGCGCCGCCCGTCCGTCGAGCCCGCGCCCGTACGCGTAACCGCCCCAGACCGCGTACACCTCGGCCAGGTCGGCGTCGCTGCGCCAGTTCCGGGCGTCGATCAGCGGCAGCAGCCCCGCCCCGTACGCCCCCGGCTTGGACCCGAAGACGCGGGCCGTGGCCCGGCGCCGGTCGCCGTGCTCGGCCGTGTCCTCGTCCGCGTGCGCCCGTACGTAGTTGACGTCGGCCGGCTCGTCCAGCTCCGCCACGGCCCGTACCGCGTCGTCGATCAGCCCCACCACGTGCGGGAACGCGTCGCGGAAGAAGCCGGAGATCCGCACGGTCACATCGATGCGCGGGCGTCCCAGTTCGCCCGGCGGCACGATCTCGAAGCCGGTCACCCGCCGCGACGCGTCGTCCCACACCGGCCGGCAGCCCAGCAGCGCCAGGATTTCCGCGATGTCGTCGCCCTGGGTGCGCATGGCGGAGGTGCCCCACACGGTCAGGCCGACCGACTCCGGGTAGCCGCCCGTGTCGGCGAGATACCGGGCCACCAGGGAGTCGGCGAGCGACTGCCCGACCTCCCACGACAGCCGGGACGGAATCGCCTTCGGGTCCACCGAGTAGAAGTTCCGCCCGGTCGGCAGCACGTTGACGAGCCCGCGCGTGGGCGAGCCGGACGGACCCGCCGGTACGAAGCCGCCGTCGAGTGCCCGCAGGATGTGGCCGATCTCGTCCGTCGTCCGGGCCAGCCGCGGCACGACCTCCTCGCACGCGAAGCGCAGCACGGCCACCGCGTCCGGGAGTTCACGGCCCAGCACGTCCCGTACCAGCCCCGGGACGGCCCCGGCGTCCCAGCCGTTTTCCTCCATGCCCTCCGCGAGCCGGCGGCACAACTGCTCCAGCAGGTCGATCGCGTCGGCGCCGGTGCGCGCCGGGCCGTCGACCAGCCCGGTCAGTTCGGCCGGAACCTTCACCGCGGCCCCGGGCTCGGCCAGCAGCTCCTTCTCGCCGAGACCGAAGTGCTCGGCGATCGACGCCCGCAGCCCCGGCAGCGCGTTCGCCGTCCCGCCCCACACCTGCGAGGCGCGCAGCACGGCCAGGACCAGGTTGACGCGCGCCTCGTCGACCGGGCCGCCGCCCAGGATGTGCAGGCCGTCCCGGATCTGGACGTCCTTGATCTCGCACAGGTAGCCGTCGATGTGCATGACGAACGAGTCGAAGTCGTCGTCGCCGGGCTGTTCGTCGACGTGGAGGTCGATGTGCAGCTCGGCGGCCTTCACCAGCGTCCAGATCTGCGCCCGCACCGACGGCGCCTTCGTCGGGTCGAGATCGCTGACCAGCGCGTACTCGTCGAGCAGTTGCTCCAGCTTGGCCAGGTCGCCGTAGGTGTCGGCACGCGCCATCGGCGGCACCAGATGGTCCACCACCGTGGCGTGCCCGCGCCGCTTGGCCTGGGTGCCCTCGCCCGGGTCGTTGACGATGAACGGGTAGATCAGCGGCAGTTCGCCGAGCACGGCGTCGGGGCCGCAGCCGGCGGACAGGCCGAGGCCCTTGCCCGGCAGCCACTCCATCGTGCCGTGCTTGCCCATGTGGACGACCGCGTCCGCGCCGAAGCCCCCCTCCGACGTTGCGGCCTCCAGCCAGCGGTACGTCGCCATGTAGTGGTGCGACGGAGGCATGTCCGGATCGTGGTAGATCGCGATCGGATTCTCGCCGAAACCGCGCGGCGGCTGGATCAGCACCACCACGTTCCCGAACTGCAGGGACGCCAGGACGATCTCGTCCCCGTCCACGTACAGCGAGCCCGGCGGCTCGCCCCAGTGCTCCAGCATCGCGTCGCGGAGCCCCGGTTCGAGCCGGTCGAACCAGGCCCGGTAGTCGGCGAGCGGAACCCGTGCGGGGGCTGCGGCGAGCTGTTCCTCGGTCAGCCACTCGACATCGTGACCACCGGCGTCGATGAGCCGGTGGATGAGCTCGTCGCCGTTGTCCGGGTGCCCGTCGACCCCGTAACCGGCGTCGCGCAGGGCGTCCAGGACCCGCACCGCCGACACGGGCGTGTCCAGGCCCACCGCGTTGCCGACCCGGGAGTGCTTGGTCGGGTAGGCGGTGAAGACGAGCGCGATCTTCTTCTCGGCGTTCGGCTTGTGCGTGAGCACGGCGTGGCGCACCGCGATTCCGGCGACGCGCGCGGCACGTTCGGGGTCGGCGCGGTACACCGGTACGTCGTCGGGGCCCTGCTCCTTGAAGGAGAACGGGACGGTGATCAGCCGGCCGTCGAACTCGGGGATCGCGACCTGCATCGCCGCGTCCATGGGGGACAGCGCGGCGTCGGACGCCTCCCACGCGGCGCGTGAGGAGGTCAGGCACAGGCCCTGGAGCACCGGGACGTTCAGCTCGGCCAGCGCGCCGATGTCCCACGCCTCGTCGTCACCCCCCGCGGAGGCGTCCGACGCACGGGTGCCGCCCGCCGCGAGCACGGTGGCGACCAGGACGTCGGTCCGGCCGAGCAGTTCGTAGAGCCCGGCGTCCGCGCCGCGCAGCGAACCGCAGTACACCGGCAGGGCGTTGGCGCCACGCGCCTCGACGGCGTCGCACAGGACGTCGACGAACGAGGTGTTCCCGGACAGCTGGTGGGCCCGGTAGAAGAGCACGCCGACGGTCGGGCGGCCCTCGGTGAACGCGCGGTCGCCGTGCAGGCCCCACTCGGGCATCTTCTGCGGCTCGGCGAAGCCGTGGCCGGTCAGCAGGACGGTGTCGGAGAGGAAGCGCGCCAGCTCCACGAGGTTGCCGGGGCCGCCCTCCACGAGGTAGCGCAACGCCTCGGCGACGACCCCGGCGGGTACGGACGACTCGGCCATCAGCTCCGCGTCGGGCACGGCCTCGCCGCCCAGCAGCACGGTGGGGATGCCGGACGCCTTGAGGACGGCCAGCCCCTCCTCCCAGGCGCGCTTGCCGCCCAGGAGGCGGACGACGGCGACGGAGGAGCCCTCGATCAGCGCGGGGAGTTCCTCGCGCGCGTCGACGCGGGTGGGGTTGCCGATCCGGTACGGCGCGCCACTGGCGCGCGCGGCGAGGAGGTCCGTGTCGGCGGTCGACAGCAACAGCACGGTGCTCGTAGGGGCGTTCATGCGTGTGCTCCAGGTGCTCCGGGGGCGATGAAGGGAAGTCCTGACGGCGCGCCCGACTCGATGAGCCGCAGCAGCGCGTCCGTGTCCGCGTGTTCTTCGATGAGGTCGCCGAGGCGGTCGAGCTGTTCCTCGCGCAGCGCGGCGAAGCTGGTGTCGGGGGCGGGGACGAAGCGCCGTCCGGCGGCCCGGGCGACCTCGGTCAGGAAGCGGCGGCGGAACGCGTCGCTCTCCAGCGAGCCGTGCCAGTGGGTGCCCCACACGGCGCCGACCCGGCAGCCGTCGAGGAAGGGTTCCCCGCCGCGTACGTCCGCGACGCCGTGGTGGATCTCGTAGCCCTCGACCGGGGCGCCGAGCGCTTCGCCCACGGGGCGGGCGAGGGTCTTCTCCCGGTCGAAGCGGACGCGTACGGGCAGCAGGCCGAGACCGTCGACGTGCCCGGCCCTCGACTCGACCTCGTCCTCGATGTGTTCGCCGAGGATCTGGAAACCACCGCAGACGCCGAGGACCGGCCGGCCCTCGGCGGCGCGCCGCACCAGGGCGTCGGCGAGGCCGCGCTCGCGCAGCCAGGCCAGTGCCTTCACGGTGCCGCGGGTGCCCGGCACGACGACGAGGTCGGCGTCGGCCAGCTCCTCCGCGCGGTCCACGAACCGGACGACGACGCCCGGTTCGGCGGCCAGCGCGTCCACGTCGGTGAAGTTCGACATCAGGGGAACGGCACACACCGCGACGCGCAGCACGTCCTCGCCGTGCGGCGGTGCGACGACCGATTCGCGTACGGCCCCGCGCATCGAGACCCGCAGACCGTCCTCCTCGTCGATCCCGAGGCCGTGGGCGAAGGGCAGCACCCCGTACGTCCGCCGCCCGGTGATCCCGCGCAGCATCTCCAGGCCGGGTTCCAGCAGCGAGACGTCGCCGCGGAACTTGTTGACGAGGTAGCCGGCGATCAGCGCCTGGTCCTCGGCGTCGAGCAGCGCCGTCGTACCGAAGAACGAGGCGAAGACGCCGCCGCGGTCGATGTCGCCGACGACCACCACGGGGAAGCGCGCCGCCCGTGCGATGCCCATGTTCACGATGTCCGTGCGCCGCAGGTTGATCTCGGCCGGGCTGCCCGCGCCCTCGCAGATCACCGCGTCGTACGTGGCCCGAAGCCGCTCCAGGCAGTCCACGACCGTGCCGAGGAGCGCCTCCTGCCTGCCGCCGTGGTAGCCGCGCGCGCTCATCTCGCCCACCGGTCTGCCCATCAGCACGACCTGGCTGGAGCGGTCGCCACCGGGCTTGAGCAGCACCGGGTTCATCAGCGCGGTCGGCTCGACCCGGGCGGCCTGGGCCTGCATCGCCTGGGCGCGCCCGATCTCGGCACCCTCGCGGGTGACGAACGAGTTCAGCGACATGTTCTGCGCCTTGAAGGGCGCCACTTTCACGCCCCGGCGTACGAGCCAGCGGCAGATGCCCGCCGTGACGACGCTCTTGCCGGCGTCCGAGGTGGTTCCGGCGACCAGCAGCCCGCCGCTCATGTCCGTCTCCGTCCTGCGGTCCGTCGTCCCGCGGCCCGAAGGGCTTCGGCGGGCAGGCCCGCGTTCCGTCGTCCCGCGATGCGCCGTGCGGCGAGGCCGGCACCCAGTCGCCCCACCACACACACGCCGAGGGCGAGCACGCTCACCCGGCGCGAGAGCCGCACCGCGCGTTCGATGTCCTCGGTCTCCACCGCCCGGCCCGTCTCCCCGTTGAGGACGGGGCGGTGCTCGATCCGGCCTCCGTAGGCGAGGGTTCCGCCGAGCCGTACGCCGAGCGCGCCCGCGAACGACGCCTCCACCGGTCCCGCGTTGGGACTCGGGTGCTTGGCCGCGTCGGCCCGCCAGGCCCGCACCGCGCCCCGTGGCCGCCCGCCGGCGGCCACGGCCAGCAGGGCGGTGAGCCGGGCACCGGGCCAGCCCGCGAGGTCGTCGAGGCGGGCCGAGGCCCAGCCGTAGCGCCGGTGGCGGGGCGACTTGTGGCCGACCATGGCGTCGAGGGTGTTGGCGGCCCGGAAGCCGACGAGTCCGGGCACGCCGGCCAGCGCGCCCCACACCAGGGCGCCGACCACGGCGTCCGAGGTGTTCTCGGCCACGGACTCCACCACGGCGCGGGCGATCTGCGGTCCGTCGAGGGACTGCGGGTCGCGCCCGCACAGGTGCGGCAGGCGCTCGCGGGCCGACGCGAGGTCATCGGCGGCCAGCGCGGCCCCGATCGTGCGGGCCTCACGCCCCAGGGAGGTACCACCGACGACGGACCAGGTGGCGGCCGCGGTCAGGGCGACCGAGGCGGCGGGATGACGGCGCAGGGCACGGGTGACCAGCACGGCACTCCCCGCGGCGCCTCCGGCGCAGACGAGCGTGTGCAGCGCGCCCCACCCGCGGTGGTCGCGCCAGAGACGGTGCTCGACGCCCGCCGCGGCCCGCCCGAAGGCGGCGACCGGGTGTCCCCTGCGGGGATCACCGAACAGCAGGTCGCCGATCAGACCGGCCGTGGCGCCGTACGCGAAAACGCGATCGGCACGCATGGCTCAACCGGCGCTCACGCCTCGAAGGGTCCTCGTACAGGCGGCTCTCGTCGAGAGCATCGAAGCAACGGACGCACGGCAGCCAGGCATGGCGATATGTCCTCACTCAGGGTCCGCGCCCTGGATCGACGTGACGGGCGACGAGAGTCTCCTGGCTCCCGGATCCGCAGTTCCCCCGGCCTTCCAGCCCGCTCGCGCGTGCCGTGACTTCCGGTGTGGGGGACTGCTCCCCGGTGACAGTGGCGGGACCGCGCCGGATTCGCACCGGCTTCCTCTGCTGTCGCCGTAATTGGCTCCGGCAGTCCACCACGCTCCGCGAACGTCCGTCAACTTGCCGTTGACCTGCGGCGGTGCGGTGTGCTGTGCCCCACATCGGGCCGGAGCCACAACGCCGAAGGGCCGGACCCATGCCGAAGGACCGGACCCATGTCGTGGGTCCGGCCCGTCGGGAGCGTGCGGAGAAGGGGGATGCCTTGACGGAGGTCAGGCGACGATCAGATAGATCCCGTACGCGACCGCCGTCGCGCACAGCGCGAAGCAGACGTACGCGCCCGCGCGGGCCAGCAGCAGCGAGCCGCCGGAGCCGCCCTGCGCCGCCGGTTCGGGCTGCTTGGAGAGACCGACGATGCCCAGGGTGAAGAGACCCACCAGCGCGACGGTGACGACGAGGGAGACGCCGAAGACGGAGCCGAGGGCTGCCCAGTCGATTTTCATGCTGATTCCTTAGCCGGTCTGCCGGGGCGGCCGACCTAGACGGTGGCGGGTCGCGCCGGGTCCTGGGAGGTCGCGGCCGGAGCCGGAATGGTGGTCTTGAGATCCTGGGCGGCCGCCTGGGCGCCGGTGGGCGGCGGGCTGACGGCGGCGATGGCCGTGGTGACGACGCCCGCGGGTTCGGCTCCGTCGGCGGCGGGTGCGACGTCGCCGTGGCCGACCGGCTTGCGACGCGACACGAGCCATATCGCCCCGGAGCCCGCGAGCAGCAGCGCCGCGACGACGACGACACCCCACGTGCCCTGCTTGGTGAGGAACTCGGCACCGGCGCCGACCAGTCCCGCGGCCGGCAGGGTCAGACCCCAGGCGACGAACATCCGGGTGGCGGTGGACCAGCGGACCACGCCGCCCCGGCGGCCGAGCCCCGCGCCCATCACGGCACCGGAGCAGGACTGCGTGGTGGAGAGCGAGAAGCCGAGGTGCGAGGAGGCCAGGATGACCGTGGCCGCGCTGGTCTGGGCGGCGAAGCCCTGCGGCGGTTTGAGGTCGGTGAGGCCGCTGCCCATGGTGCGGATGATGCGCCAGCCGCCCAGGTAGGTGCCGAGCGCGATGGCCGTACCGGCCGCGACGATGACCCAGACCGGCGGGTTGGAGCCGGGGTGCAGGACGCCGCCGGTGACCAGGGCCAGGGTGATGATGCCCATGGTCTTCTGCGCGTCGTTGGTGCCGTGGGCGAGGGAGACCAGTCCGGCCGAGGCGATCTGACCGGCGCGGTAGCCCTTGGCGGTGGCCTTCTCCTGGGCGTCGTTGCGGATCTTCCCGCCGATCCGGTACGTCAGCCTGGTCGCCAGCAGCGCGGCCAGACCGGCGACGATCGGCGCGGCGAGCGCCGGGAGCAGCACCTTGGTGACGACGGTGCCGCCGTTGACGGAGGACCAGCCCGCCGACATCACCGCGGCGCCGATCAGGCCGCCGAACAGGGCGTGCGAGGAACTGGACGGAAGGCCGACCAGCCAGGTCAGCAGATTCCACAGGATGGCGCCGACGAGTGCCGCGAAGATCACTTCTGTCCGCAGCCCGTTCTCGTTGACGATCCCGCCGGAGATCGTCTTGGCGACCTCCACCGAGAGGAACGCGCCGACGAGGTTGAGAACGGCGGACATGGCCACCGCTGTCTTCGGTTTGAGTGCGCCGGTCGAGATGGTGGTCGCCATCGCGTTGGCGGTGTCATGGAAACCGTTCGTGAAATCGAACACTAGAGCTGTCACGATCACAATCGCGAGAAGCAGCGTGATGTGTTCCATTTACCCAGGCAATCGTTCGACGTCATTGGCAAGTGGACCGTAGGCAACCTGAGTGAACGGAAGATGAACTGGGAAGGGCGCTGTGGTGTCTCCTGTCGGGACCGGATTCCTCTTCCTGATCTCCGCGGCGCGGCGCGGTCCGCGCACGGAGCCCCACCGGGCCCGATCCACCCCCTGGCGCACCTTTTGTGAACGTCACCGGGTTGTGACCTTCCCGGCCGATCGCATGCCCGTTCGCCTCCCGGGCTGACAGGATCCTCGTATGAGTGATGACCGAGGGGACGCGATCGAACGGGCCTGGGACGCTGTCGTCGCCACCGCCCGCAGGACGGCGGCGGACGGCCTCGTCGTCGGGACCTCCGGAAACGTGTCGGCACGCGTCGGTGCGACGGTCCTGGTCACCCCGAGCGGAGTGCCGTACGACCGGCTCGGTCCCGGGGACGCCGTCGGCGTCGACCTGGACGGCAACCGCGTCCTCGGCGAGCTGGCCCCCACCAGCGAACTCCCGCTCCACCTCGCGGTCTACCGGAACAGCGAGGCGGTTGCCGTCGTCCACACCCACGCGGTGCATGCCACGGCCGTCTCCACCCTGGTCCCCGAGGTCCCCGCGGTCCACTACGCCGCCGCCCTGCTGGGCGGCCCCGTCCGGGTCGCGGCCTATGCGCGCTACGGGACGGAGGAACTGGCCGGGAACATGCTCGCCGCCCTGCGGGACCGCACCGGCTGCCTGCTCCAGAACCACGGAACCGTGACCTACGGAGCGACCCTGGACGAGGCGTACGACAGGACCGCCCAGCTGGAATGGCTCTGCCGGCTCTGGCTCACCGCGAGCTCCGTGCCCGGCCGCTCGCCCCATCTGCTCTCCCCGGCCCAGCTGAGCGACGTGCGGGAGGCGCTGAAGGGATACGGACAACCGGGCTGACACCGGACGGCCCCCGTCCGCTGGCAGGGTGCGGTGCACCCCGGGAGACTGGAGCGGTGCGCCCGGCAACCATCACGGCAGCAGCCGTCACCACGGTCCTCGGCGGCGGTGCGGCAGCGGCGGTCGCGGCCGGCCGGTACGCCAGCCACGCCGCCCTCAGGGCGCCCTCCGGACGACCGCTCCCCGCCGACCGCGGACTCACCGTGCACGCCACGGCCGCCGGGCAGGTCACCCTGACCCGCTCCTTCACCGCCCTGCGGCCCGGTACGTACGGACTGGTGGGCGACGACGTCCACGCCGTCGTCGGCCCGGTGATCGCACACGCCCACCACGCCCCCGACACCGTCGTCCGCAGACTGGAACGCGTCAGCAGCGGCACCCTGGAGCCCGGCGCCAAGGTCCGCGTCACCCCGCAACTGCACAGCGGCGACCCCTCGTCGGCCCTCGGCCTCACGTACGAGGAGGTCGAGATCCCCGGCGAACTCGGCACCCTGCCCGCCTGGTTCCTGCCCGGCCCCCGCGACACCTGGGTCATCACCGTGCACGGCCTCGGCACGACCAGGGAACACCCCATGAACGTCATGGAGTTCCTGCACGGTCTGCGCCTGCCCGTGCTCGACCCGGCCTACCGCGGCGACCCCGGAGCGCCGCGCTCCCCGGACGGCCTCGCCCACCTCGGTGAGTCCGAATGGCGCGACCTGGACGCGGCGATTCGCTTCGCGGTGCGGTACGGCGCCGAGAAGGTCGTCCTGTACGGCTGGTCCACCGGCGCCTCGATGGCACTGCACGCGGCCGTCAACTCGGCACTCCGCAGCCGGATCTGCGGCCTCGTCCTCGACTCGCCGGTGCTGGACTGGGCCACCACGATGCGCGCCCTGGCCACGGCCCGCGGCATCCCGGCCGCCCTGCTGCCGCTCGCCGTCCGTGCCGCCCAGGGGCAGACCGGGCTGCGCGGCGCCCGGCTCCTGGACGGCTCCCTCGCACCGTCGCTGCGTGCCCCGACCCTGATCTTCCACGGACCCGACGACACCCTGGCCCCCTGGCAGCCGTCCCGCGACCTCGCCGCCCGCCGGCCCGACCTGGTGGCCCTGCACACCGTCCCGCAGGCTCCGCACGCGGCGATGTGGAACGCCGACCCGGTCCACTACGAAGAGGCCCTGCGCCGCTTCCTCACGCCCCTGATGTGACCTGATGCGAGGGATCGGCCGATTGGTGCCGGGCCCGTGCCACCACTCCCTCCACCGCGAATTCGGGTTCCGTTTGGGCTTTCGGGCCGTCAGGGGCAAGACTGCTCCCGTGACGTCCCGTACCCCGCGCGACTCCAGGCTGCGACTTGTCCGCCCGCGACCCCTCGCCACCGCTCGCAAGGCCGTGACCACCCGGCGCACCAGGCCGGCTCCCCGCCCCCCGGAGGGCACTCCTCCCAGGGCGGAACTGGCCCGCCAGGCCAGAACCGTCCTTGCCGACGCCGTACGGATCGCCCGCTGGGCAGCCGACGGCGCGATCCCCGGCGCACCGCCGCCGGCCGCCCAGGCTCTGGAACGGGCCGCGGCGGTCATGGAGTTGTCCCCGGCCCAGATGCGTTCGGGCTGGGACCGGGCCCGGCTCGCCGGTCTGGTCGAACTGCACGGCGACACCGCGCGCCCCGGCTGGCGGCTGCGCGCCTGGGACCGCGACGACTCCGCCGTGCTCCGCGGCTGGGTGGCGCTCTTCGACGCGTGGTCGCTCGTCCACCCCGCACCCGACGGCATCGACTCCACCGCGGTCGCCGAGGCCGTCGAGGCCGTGCCCCAGGTGCTCTCCCTCCTCCAGCTCTCGGCCGGGCCGGTCGCCGTGCCCGCCCTCCTGGACCTGCTCGGCCAGCGCGTCGCCGAGCTCCACGAGGAGCGCTGCGAGGTGCCGTACGGGCCGCAGCCGCCGGCCGCACCGGCCGGAACCGCCGCCGAGGCACACCCCGCCGCCCTGATCGCCCTCCTTCTCGACTGGGCCCTGGAGGGGCTGGCCGCCGTCGGGGCCCTCACCCTCGGCGCCGGACACGCCACCCTCACCCCGCTCGGCAACTGGGCGGTCTGGGTCAAGCTGGAACAGATCTGCGTCGCGGCCCAGAGCCCGGCCGGGAACATCGAGCAGGCCGCCGCCGACATGCTGCTCGGCTGCGCCCGGCTCACCCCCGGCCCGGCCCGCGCGGAGTACCGCGCCTGGCTCGCCGCCCGCCCCGTCGGCAGCGCCGTCGCCGAACTCCTCGCCGTCGCCCGCGGTGAGGACGCCCTGCTGCGCGGACTCGCCTTCGAGGCGCTCCGGGTCGTCGGCGCCCCCGCCGAACCCGAGGTGCGGTCGGTCGTCGGCGACCCCGGCCTGCGCCCCTACGCCCTGCTCTGGCTGGCCGAGTACGACGGCGCGGACCCCGAGGACGCCCAGGACGTCCTCAGCCGGGAGGAAGCCACCTGGCTCTGGGTCGACACCGCGGCGGCCGTCGCCGACCACGGCGAGACCACGCTGCTGGTCCGGCACCTCGACTCGGCCGTCCAGGGCACGGTGCCGGCGCTGCTGGACGAGGTACGGGCCGTCGGCCACCCGCGCACCGTTCAGGTGCTGGTGGCCCTGGCCGCCGCGCACCCGGACCCCGCGCTGGCCAAAGCGGTGCGCCGGGCCGCCTTCCAGGTGCACACGGGCGGCGTGTAGCACGGCCGGTCCACGCGTCGGACGGGCTCGGTCCCGGGCCCGTCCCCGCGGCCGTCAGTCCGCCGACCCCGGTGCGTACGTCCCGAAGGTCCAGACGTTGCCCTCCGCGTCCCGCGCCATGAAGTCCCGTGAGCCGTAGTCCTGGTCCGTGGGCGGCATCAGGATCTCCACCCCGTGCTCCACGGCCCGGGCATGGTGCGCGTCGACCTCGTCCACCACGACGTAGACACCGGCCGGGCCCGCGCCCTGCATCGCCTTGGCGAAGACGCCCTCGCGGCCCTTCGAGCCGACCATCACCCTGCCGTTGCCGCAGGACAGCTCCGCGTGGAGCACCGTGCCGTTCTCGCCCTCGTACACCGCTTCCTGCGTGAAGCCGAGGCCCTCCGTCAGTGTTCTGATCGCGGCCTTCGCGTCGTCGTACAGAATCGTCGGATAGATCGTCGGAACGCCGGCCGGTGCGCCTGCCATGACGCCCACCTCTTTTCGTACTCCCGTGACCCGTTTCTGTGATCTGCGTCTCAGTCTTCCATCGGTCACCCGAAAGGCTCTCAGCGGAAGGTGTTGCAGTCGGCCATGTCGCCGCCGCGGAAGCCGGTGGTGAACCACTGCTGCCGCTGCGCGGCCGAGCCGTGCGTCCAGGACTCCGGCGTGACCCGGCCCTGGAACTTCTCCTGGATCCGGTCGTCGCCGACCGCGGCCGCCGCGTCGAGCCCGTCCCGGATGTCCGCCTTCGTCAGCGAGGTGATCAGTGGACGGCCGGTCGATTCGTCCGGCGTGCTCGTCGCGTGATGGGCCCAGACCCCGGCGTAGCAGTCCGCCTGCAGTTCCACCTTGACCGCATTGCTGTTCGCGCCGGTCCGCCCGTCCTGCGCGCGGCTCAGCGTCCCCATCAGGTCCTGCACGTGGTGCCCGTACTCGTGGGCGATGACGTACGCCTGGGCGAACGGGCCGCCGCTGGAGCCGAACCGCGTCTTCAGCTCGTCGAAGAACCCCAGATCCAGATAGACCTTCCGGTCACTCGGGCAGTAGAACGGGCCGACCGCCGAGGTCGCGGAGCCGCACGCGGTGCCGACGCGGTCGGTGAAGAGAACCGTCGGCGCGTTCGCGTACGTCCCGCCGCGCCGCCGGAACTCCTGTCTCCAGTAGTCCTGAACGCTGTTGACCACCGCGACGGTCCGGCAGTCGTCCCGGGTGTTCGCGTCCTGCCCGCTCCGGCAGGTCTGCTGGACCTGCGCCGCCGAGGAGGCCGTCGCGGTCGTGCCCGAGTCGCCGGACGACAGGCCGAGCTGGTCGGGGCCGACACCCAGGAACAGGCCCAGGATCAGTGCGATGAGACCGGCGAGGCCGCCGCCCACGGTGGCCCTGCCTCCGGGGATGCGGCTGCCGCGCACGTCCTGGACCTCGGACGTGTCCAGATCGGCATCGTCGTCGAACTGCATGGGGAAACCACCCTCTGGCGCGGCTGTGGCGTCTCACCGCCTCCGCCGAGTATGGGATGGTTCGCTCGGTCATGCCCCATTTTGTCGCGCGGTGGAGTGGGGCGGTGGCGCTGAGTGATCGCTCGGGCGCCTGCCTCCGTCGCGTGCGGCCCCGCATGCGGAAAAGCAGTTGCACACCGCCAGTAGAATGAGCCGTATGGCAATTCTCCTTGTGCATTAACGGCGTCGAGTCGTGAGTCCGTAGCCGTCCCGTCCGCCGTCCAACCGCCCTGGAGTTTTACCGTGATCACCGCTTCCGGCATCGAACTGCGTGCCGGCGCCCGCATCCTCATCGAGTCCGCCTCCTTCCGCATCGCCAAGGGGGACCGCGTCGGTCTCGTCGGCCGCAACGGAGCGGGCAAGACCACGCTCACCAAGTGCCTCGCGGGCGAGGGCAACCCGGCCGGCGGCACCATCACCCGCTCCGGCGAGGTGGGGTACCTCCCGCAGGATCCGCGCACCGGTGACCTCGACGTCCTCGCCCGCGACCGCATCCTCTCCGCCCGTGGCCTCGACGAGACCCTGCGCAGGATGCGCGAGAACGAGGAGCGGATGGCGAACGGCAAGGGCGCCACCCGCGAGAAGGCGATGAAGAAGTACGAGCGCCTGGAGACGGAGTTCCTCACCAAGGGCGGTTACGCCGCCGAGGCCGATGCCGCCACCATCGCCGCCGCGCTCAGCCTGCCCGACCGGGTGCTCGGGCAGCCGCTCCACACGCTCTCCGGCGGTCAGCGCCGCCGTGTCGAGCTGGCCCGCATCCTGTTCTCGGACGCCGACATCCTGCTGCTCGACGAGCCGACGAACCACCTCGACGCCGACTCGATCGCCTGGCTGCGCGACTACCTCAGGACCTACCGCGGCGGTTTCATCGTGATCTCCCACGATGCCGGGCTCGTCGAGACGGTGGTCAACAAGGTGTTCTACCTCGACGCCAACCGCTCGCAGATCGACGTCTACAACATGGGCTGGAAGCTCTACCAGCAGCAGCGCGAGGCCGATGAGAAGCGCCGCAAGCGCGAGCGGCAGAACGCCGAGAAGAAGGCCGCGGCCCTCAACTCGCAGGCCGACAAGATGCGCGCCAAGGCCACCAAGACCGTCGCCGCGCAGAACATGGCCAAGCGCGCCGAGCGGCTGCTCTCCGGCCTGGACGCCGTCCGTGTCGCCGACAAGGTCGCCAAGCTGCGCTTCCCCGAACCCGCCGCGTGCGGCAAGACGCCCCTGATGGCGGAGGGCCTGTCCAAGTCGTACGGCTCGCTCGAAATCTTCACGGATGTGGACCTCGCCATCGACAAGGGCTCCCGGGTCGTCATCCTCGGCCTCAACGGCGCGGGCAAGACCACGCTCCTGAGGCTCCTCGGCGGCGCGGAGAAGCCCGACACCGGTCAGGTCATCGAGGGCCACGGACTCAAGCTCGGCTACTACGCCCAGGAGCACGAGACCCTGGACCCGGAGCGCTCCGTCCTGGAGAACATGCGCTCCGCGGCGCCCGACCTCGATCTCGTCGACGTCCGCAAGACCCTTGGCTCGTTCCTCTTCTCCGGGGACGACGTCGACAAGCCCGCAGGTGTCCTCTCCGGTGGGGAGAAGACCCGTCTGGCCCTGGCGACCCTGGTGGTCTCCTCCGCCAACGTGCTGCTCCTGGACGAGCCGACGAACAACCTCGACCCCGCCAGCCGTGAGGAGATCCTCGGCGCTCTGCGCACGTACAAGGGCGCCGTCGTCCTCGTCACGCACGACGAGGGGGCCGTCGAGGCGCTCCAGCCGGAGCGCATCATCCTGCTGCCGGACGGTGTCGAGGACCTGTGGGGCGCGGACTACCAGGATCTCGTCGCACTGGCCTGATCCCGCTCCGTCGCGGCCTGATCCACTCCGTCCGGATCATTCCGCCTACGTGTGATCCTTCATCTGCGTGAGTGCGTCTCGTACCCCGGCACGGCACCCGGTAGATACCTGCCGGGTGCACCCGTTCGGCGGGTCGCCCTCCCCGTGTGGCCCTGACCTGGCGCTTCGGCCCGAGCGTGCCCCCGCCTGCCCTCACAAGCCCATGGAATGCAGGATTCCGGTCGTGTGGAGCCGTTCCCCGGGCGGTGATCCGGTTGCACGGACCTTGCCGAATGGGTGGCCAGGAAGCCCCCGAGGGGTGATCATGAGAGTCCAGAGCGCACTTCCCATGAGGAGGCACGGGTGGCCGAGACTCTGAAGAAGGGCAGCCGGGTGACCGGCGCCGCGCGCGACAAGCTCGCGGCAGACCTGAAGAAGAAGTACGACTCCGGTGCGAGCATCCGGGCGTTGGCCGAAGAGACCGGCCGCTCCTACGGATTCGTCCACCGGATGCTCAGTGAGTCCGGAGTCGCGCTGCGAGGACGCGGCGGAGCGACACGCGGCAAGAAGGCCGCCACGGCCTGACAGCCGTCGGCGGAACGGGGCGCGTCTTTTCCGGCTCGCCCCAGGGGCTCACCGGTTCCAGTGGTGGCCACCCGGTCGATCGTGATGTCGGTCGGGTGGTTACTGTTCAGTCACTTAGCTCGACGTGCTGACTGAACGGATCCGGAGGCACCCCATGACTTCGCTCGACACTGTGCTCGACAAGGACGGCGTACGACTCACCGTCGATGACGCGGTTGCCACGGTGACCCTCACCCATCCGGCCAAGCGCAACGCTCAGTCCCCCGCTCTCTGGCGGGCGTTGACGGAGGCCGGACGGGCGCTGCCCGGCAGTGTGCGGGTGGTGGTGCTCCGTGGCGAGGGCAAGTCGTTCTCCGCGGGCCTCGACCGGCAGGCGTTCACTCCTGAGGGGTTCGACGGTGAGCCGTCCTTCCTCGACATGGCACGCGGCTCGGAGGCCGAGCTCGACGCGACCATCGCCGAGTACCAGGAGGCGTTCACCTGGTGGCGCCGCAACGACATCGTGACGATCGCGGCCGTCCAGGGGCACGCGATCGGTGCCGGCTTCCAGCTCGCCCTGGCCTGTGATCTGCGGATCGTCGCCGAGGACGTGCAGTTCGCCATGCGGGAGACCAGCCTGGGCCTGGTTCCCGACCTCACCGGCACGCACCCGCTGGTCCACCTCGTGGGGTATGCCCGCGCGCTCGAAATCTGCGCCACGGGCCGCTTCGTGCACGCCGAGGAAGCGGAGCGCACCGGGCTGGCCAACCTCGTCGTTCCCGCCGATGAGCTGGACGGTGCGGCCCGCGACCTGGCCGGCGCACTGCTGGCCGCCCCGCGCGACGCGGTCGTGGAGACCAAGGCGCTGCTGGGCGGTGCGGTCACGCGCGGTTACGAGGAGCAGCGTGTCGCCGAACGGGCCGCGCAGGGCCGCCGCCTGCGTGACCTGGCGGGCATCACCGACTGAGCACCCCGTTCGCGGCCTCGGCCGGGCGTGGGCCCGGTCCTGCGCCCCGGTCCTGCCGGGTTCCGCCCGGTCGTCAGTCCTGTTCCACCACCGCTGTGACCAGCACCGCGACCGACGGATGCCCCTCCACCGCGTCCGCCACCGCGGCCCGCACCGCGCGGACCACGTCGATCGCCCGGTGGCCCGAGTCCGTCGCCAGTTCGATCCGTACCCGGTCCGGGCCCGTGTGCACCGCGGTGCCCAGGACCCGGGTCAGTGCCACGACACCCGGAACACCCGCGGCAGCGAGGCCCGCCGCCCCCTCCGGCCTCGCCGGGCGCACCTCGGCCGGTGGGGGTGCCTGCCGTTCGGGTGGCGTGTCCAGTAGTTCCGTCACCCGGAGATCCACCTCCGCGACCACGAGGCCCAGCCGGTGTGCGGACGCCGTCAGCAGCGCCGAGCGCAGTGCCGAGGCTGCGGCGGGCAGCGGCCGGTCGGACATCGCCGACATGGTCGCCTCGATCCGCAACGGCCCCGGCGGCAGCGCACTCGGCGGCGGCTCCACCTCCGGGCCCGGCGCCCGGTCCGGATCGGCCACCGAGATCCGGAGCTTCCCGAGCACCGGCCCGGGTTCCGGGCCGCCCACCGCGTCGCGCAGCACTCCCGCCGCGGCACGCTCGGAGATCCAGGCCCCGTCCGCCGGACCGCCCAGCGGAAGCAGCCGGCCGAGGCCGAGCCGTTGCCGGACCGCTGCCGTCCATCCGTCAGCCCTGTGCGGGCTGTCAGCCGTCGTCATCTTCCCAGCCTGCCGCATCCACGGCGCGGGACGGGGCAAGCGCGCTTAATGTGGGCAACGAGGTCCAACCTGCCCCGAAGGGAAGAGTGGAGATGACCGACACCCCCCAGCGGAACCGTCCCGAGAACCCCGACAAGGAATCGAGTCCGCTCACCAAGCGCGGTGGGGGAGACCCCGCCACCCGCGGCCGTACCACCATCGCCGACGGCGTGGTCGAGAAGATCGCGGGAATGGCCACCCGTGACGTGGTCGGCGTCCACGCCATGGGCAGCGGCTTCTCACGTACCTTCGGCGCCGTGCGCGAACGGGTTCCGGGCGGCGGTAAGTCCGTCACCCGGGGCGTCAAGGCGGAGGTCGGCGAATCGCAGACCGCCCTCGACCTGGAGATCGTCGTCGACTACGGAGTGTCGATCGCCGACGTCGCCCGGGACGTACGCGAGAACGTCATCGCGGCGGTCGAGCGGATGACGGGCCTCGAAGTCGTCGAGGTCAACATCGCGGTCAGCGATGTGAAGCTGCCCGACGAGGAAGACGAAGAGTCCGAGCCACGTCTCCAGTAGGCCTCTGACCCGAGGCAGTTGAGGAGCACAGGATGAACATGGCTGTGGTCGGCATGGTGGCCGGCATGGCACTCGGATTCGCCGGGTACTTCGGCGGATTCGGGGCCTTTCTGCTGGTGGCCGCGTTGGGAGCGATCGGCTTCATCGTCGGCCGCTTCCTGGAGGGCGACCTGGAGCCCGGCGACTTCTTCCGGAGTCGCGAGCGCGGCGACCGACGGCGGTGACGGCGTTGTCGGGGGCGAGCGGCCAGATCGCCGCAGGTGAGCGCGGAGAGACCCGGATCGCCGACCGGGTGGTCGCGAAGATCGCCGCGCAGGCGGCGAAGGAGGCGATCCACGACCCGCCGGAAGAAGGTGCCTCGCCGCGCGCCACGGTCACGGTGCACCGTGACATCGCCCGGGTGCGGGTGAGCCTGGAACTCGTCTACCCCTCCGACATCGGCCGCCAGTGCGGCGGCGTGCGTCGGCAGGTCGTGGAGCGGGTAAGGGCGTTGGCGGGGATGGACGTGCCCGAGGTGGTTGTCCAGGTCGAGCGCCTGCATCCGACGGGAGCGGGCATCGCGGCACAGGGGAGGATCAGATGACCGAGCCCCACGACCCGGAACAGCAGACGCAGCGGCTGCCCACGGCCCGGCCCGTCGAACAGGGGGACGTGCTCGCACTCGACCAGTCCGCCTCGTCCGCCGCCTACGATCCCGTGCCCGCGCGGCACGACAGCGGTGACAGGGCAGGCCGGTTCTGGTCCGCACGCCGCGTCCCCGCGGCGCTCCTCGCCCTGGTGGTCCTCGGCTGCGCCGGCCTGCTGCTCTACGACGTGGCGGCGGTACGGACCGGCCACCCGGCGATGCGCTGGCGCCGCACGCTGGCCGACGAACTCGCCGCCCGGCAACTGGACACCATCTGGGTGCTGGTCGGCGCGGCGGCTGCCGTGGCGATCGGCCTGTGGCTGCTCGTGCTCGCCGTCACGCCCGGACTCCGCGCCCTGCTGCCGATGCGCCGTGACCGCCCCGGCGTACGGGCCGGACTCGACCGGGCCGCGGCCGCACTGGTTCTGCGGGACCGGGCCATCGAGGTGTCCGGTGTGCAGTCGGTACGGGTCCGGATGGGCCGGAGCAAGGTCGGGGTGCGTGCCGTCTCGCACTTCCGTGAACTCGACGACGTACGGGCCGATCTGGACACCGTGCTCGGGACCGGCATCAAGGAACTGGGGCTGTCCAGGCCACCGAGCCTGTCCGTGCAGGTCCGCCGTCCGGCGAAGAAGGGGTGAGCCCGTTGCTCAGGACCGTCAACCGGGTACTGCTCGGCCTGGCCGGGCTGGTGCTGATCTGCTGCGGCGGTGCGGCACTCGCCGCCGGGCTCGGCCTCGCCGTACCGTCCTGGTGGCCCTGGTACGGCCGGCGGGATGTGCTCCTCAGCGACGCCGACCGGGACCGCTGGCGCGGCGAGGGCTGGTGGTGGCCGACGGTGATCGCGGTGCTCGCCGTCGCGGTCGTCCTCGCCCTGTGGTGGCTGCTGGCCCAGCTGCGCCGGGCCCGCCTCGCCGAGGTGCTGGTGGACAGCGGCGACGGCGAGGGGGCGCTGCTGCGGGGCCGGGCCCTGGAGGGGGTGCTCGCCGACGAGGCCGGAACCTTGGACGGGGTGGCCCGCGCCCAGGTCCGGCTGACCGGCCGGCGCAGTGCGCCGCATGCCCGGATCCGCTTGCTGATGGAGCCGCACGCGGCGCCGGACGAGTCGCTCGGCCGCCTCACCGACGAGGCGCTGGCCCATGCGCGGGATTCGGCGGGGCTGGCCGCGCTGCCCGCCGAGGTGCGGCTGAGGGCGGTCAAGCACCGTGCGGAGAGAGTGAGCTGACGGCTGCCGCCCACGGCGGACCCGGTCGCCGGAGGGGTCCGGCCGTCGGACGGACGGGGTTGCCGGGCGGGCGGGGCCGATGGGCGCTCCGGGGTGCCGGACGGCCGGGGTGCCGGACGCGGCCGGGGCATTCGGGGCCGCCCGGCGGCCGGGAGTGTGCGGGACCGGTTCAGAAACCGTGCCGGGAGCCGCCGTCGACCGGCACCATGATGCCCGTCAGGTACGACGCCGCAGGGGAGAGCAGGAACGCGGCGGTCCGGCCGAACTCCTCCGGCGTGCCGTAGCGCCGCAGCGGAATGCGTGCCTCGTTGGCCGTGCGGGAGGCCTCCGCGTCGCCGGAGAGCGCGTCCAGTTCACGCACACGGTCCGTATCGATCCGGGACGGCAGCACGCCCACCACGCGGATGCCCCGGGGGCCCAGCTCATCGGCCAGGGACTTGGCGAAACCGGCCAGGCCGGGGCGCAGACCGTTGGAGATCGTCAGCCCGGCGATCGGCTCGTACACGGAGCCGGAGAGCACGAAGCCGATGACGCCGCCCTCGCCGAGCGTGGCCGCCGCGGCCCTGGCCAGGCGCACCGCACCCAGGAACACCGACTCGAAGGCCGACTGCCATTGCTCGTCGGTGTTGTCGGCGAGGAAGCCGGGCGCCGGTCCGCCGACGCTGATGAGAATGCCGTCGAGCCGGCCGAACCGCTCGTGCGCGCTGTCCACCAGACGCCGCGCGGAGGCGGGGTCGGCGTTGTCCGCGGCGAGGCCGACCGCGTCCGGCCCCAGCTCTGCGGCGGCCGCCGCCGCACGCTTCTCGTCCCGGCCGGTGATGATGACCCGCGCGCCGTCCTCGGCCAGCGCCCGCGCCGTGGCGTTGCCCAGTCCGCGGCTCGCTCCGGTGACGATGTACACACGGTCCTTCAGTCCCAGATCCATGGGCCCTATCCTGCCGTGTCGCCCTCCAGCGTGTCGTGCCCGGCCAGCGCCATGGCGGTGCCCACCAGTCCGATGTGGCTGAACGCCTGCGGGAAGTTGCCGAGTTGCCGGTGGCCGACGGTGTCGTACTCCTCCGCGAGCAGCCCCACATCGTTGCGCAGCACCAGGAGCTGTTCGAAGAGAGCCCGCGCCTCCTCGGCACGCCCGGTCAGGAGCAGCGCGTCGGCCAGCCAGAACGAGCACGCCAGGAACGCCCCCTCGCTGCCGGGCAGCCCGTCGATCGAGCTGCCGTCCGTGCTGTAGCGCCGGACCAGGCAACCGCTGCCCAGCTCCTCCCGGACCGCGTCTACCGTCCCGATCATCCGGGGATCGTCCGGCGGCAGGAAACCGGTCCGGGCGATCAGCAGCGTCGCGGCATCCAGGTTCCGGGAGCCGTAGGACTGCGTGAAGGTGTTCCGTACCGGGTCGAAGCCCTTCTCGCACACCTCCCGGTGCACGGCGTCCCGCATGATCCGCCACCGCTCCGCGTCGCCGGTCAGCGAGGGATTCATCTCCAGGGTGCGTACCGCACGGTCGGCGGCGACCCAGGCCATCACCTTCGAGTGCACGAAGTGGCGGCGCTGGCCGCGGATCTCCCACAGCCCCTCGTCCGGCTCGCGCCAGGTGGACTCCAGGAAGCCGAGCAGGCTGAGCTGCAGATTCCAGGCGTGCGGCTTGTCGTCCAGGCCCGCCTCGCGCGCGAGCCGCAACGAGTCGATGACCTCCCCGTACACATCCAGCTGACGCTGGCGCACCGCGGCGTTGCCGATCCGGACCGGGCCGGAGTTCTCGTATCCGCTCAACCACGGCAGCTCCGCCTCGGGCAGCCTCCGCTCGCCCGCCAGTCCGTACATGATCTGCAGGTCGGCCGGATCCCCGGCGACGGCCCGCAGCAGCCAGTCCCGCCAGGCGGCGGCCTCCTCCAGATAACCGGCCGAGATCAGCGCGCCGAGGGTCAGGGTCGAGTCCCGCAGCCAGCAGAAGCGGTAGTCCCAGTTCCGTACGCCGCCGATCTCCTCGGGCAGTGAGGTGGTGGGAGCCGCCACGATGCCGCCGGTCGGGCCGAAGGTGAGTGCCTTCAGCGTGATCAGCGACCGGATCACCGCCTCCCGGTAAGGGCCTCGGTACTTGCACTGTGCGGACCACGCCGCCCAGTCGGACAGGGTGCTCTTCAGCGCGTCGAACGGGTCGACGAGATCGGGGCGGGGTGAGTGCGAGGGGTGCCAGGTGAGGACGAACGCCACCTGTTCACCCGCGGAGACGGTGAACGACGAGCAGGTGGAGAACTGCTGGCCCCAGGTCTTGACCGGCGGCTCGCTGCGCAGCCAGGCCGAATCCGGCCCGGCGACCGCCACCCGGTGCCCCTCCGAGCGGCGTACCCACGGCACGACCGAGCCGAAGTCGAAGCGCAGCCGGATCACGGAACTCATCTCGACGGTGCCGCTGACGCCCTCGACGATCCGCATGACATCGGGTTCCTGGTCGCGCTGCGGCATGAAGTCGATGACCTTGACCGTGCCGGTACGGGTCTCCCAGAACGTCTCCAGGACGAGGGAGTCACCCGCATAGCCGCGCCGGGTGCAGGTGTCCGCGCCCTTCGGGGCGATCCGCCAGTGGCCGTTGTCCTCGTTGCCGAGCAGGGCCGCGAAGCAGGCGCCCGAATCGAAGCGGGGCAGACAGAGCCAGTCGACAGAACCGTTCCTGCCGACCAGGGCAGCCGTCTGCAGATCGCCGATGAGGGCATAGTCCTCGATGCGTGGGGTCACGTTCTGGCGTGTTCCCGAACCTGGGCCTCGTTAAGCAGCCCTTGTCCCACGAGAGACGGGGGCCACTCCGGTACCCGGGCAGGGACGGGTGTCAGACCGTCGCGGGTGCCGACTGCTCCGGCTCCTTCGGACCGGAGGCGTCCTGCTCTCCGGCACCGGCCGCTGCCGCCGCCACCCGGTCGCGCTTCTCCCTGCGGGCGAGGACCACGAAGCCGACCGGAACCCCTGCGGCGAACAGCCACCACTGGACGGCGTAGGCCATGTGCGGGCCGATCGAGCTGTCGTCGGGGGCCGCGATCAGTTCCGGGGAACCACCGGCCGGCTCGGGTCCGGTCTGCTCGATGTAGCCGCCGAGCACCGGCCGGGAGAGCCTCTTGGCCTCCTGGGCGCTGTTGATCAGCATCACCTGGCGGTCCGGCAGGTCGGAAATATCCTTGATGCCGCTGCTGCTCGTCGTCTCGTCGGCCTTGAGCCGTCCGGTGACGGTCACCTCGCCCTTGGGCGCGGCCGGCACGTCGGGGTAGGCGCGCTGGCTGTCGGCGGCGGGCACCCAGCCGCGGTTGACCAGGACCGTGCCGCCGCCCTTGAGGTCGAGCGGAATCAGGACATGGACGCCGATCCGGTCGTCGGTGGAGGTCCTGCGGCGCACGACCACCTCGTGCGCGGTGTCGTACGTACCCGTGGCCGTCACCGTGCGCCAGTAGTCGGAGCGCGGGACCGTGTGGCCCGGAGAGGTGAGCGAGGCGACCGGAACCGGTTTCGCCTTGAGGCTCCGGGAGATCAAGGAGTTCTGCGCGACCTTGTGCTCATGCCTGTGCAGCTGCCAGAAGCCCAGCTCGACCATCGTGGGGATCAGTACGAGGGAGAGGAGGGCGAGGATCAGCCACTGCCGGGTCAACAGGAAGCGGTACACCCCATGACGGTACATCTGCGTCATGGGGTGCATGGCGGAGGGGTGGGGAGAGGGGGTGCGGCAGCCGGTCAGACTTTGTCGATGATGCCCACCTTCCCCTCGGCGCGGGCGCAGTGGCCGCCGCAGAACCAGTGCCCGTCGACCTCGACACCCTGGCCGATGACCTGGACCCTGCAGTGTTCACAGATGGGCGCCATGCGGTGAATGGCGCAGGAGAAGCAGTCGAAGACGTGCACCGCACCCTGCGCGTGCACCTCGAAGGACATGCCGTAGTCGTTTCCACAAACCTCGCAACGTGCCATGCGCCACAGGGTGGGACGCGCGGGCGGCGGGGGCGAGCGGCAGGCGGGCGAGTCGCCCCCGGTTCACTCCGATGACGGCGCGGTCGTCCGCGCCGGTGACGGTGCCACATCGCGCAACAGATGGGTGAACGCGCTCTCGTCCAGGATCGGGGTGCCGAGCGACTTCGCCTTCACCGTCTTCGATGTCGCCGCGTCCGGGTCGTTGGTCACGAGCAGGCTGGTCAGCCGGGAGACGCTCGTCGCCACATGCAGCCCGGCCTCCACCGCCCGGTCCTCCAGCAGCTCGCGGTCGACGGAGGTGTCCCCGGAGAACGCCACCCTCATGCCCTGCATGAGGGGTTTGTCCGTCTTGTATCGTCCGGGGTTCGGATACGGGCACGACGGACGCTTGCGCGAGGGGCGCCAGCTGCTCTGACCGTACGAAGGCTGACGGCCGATCCGCGGGGTGACCGGGGAGTCCGACCACTCGGTCAGCGGCCGGCACTCCAGCAGCGGCAGCCGCACCCCGCTCCGCGCCGCCGCGTGCAGACTCGGCCGGAACGCCTCGGCCAGCACCCGGGCGTCGTCCAGGGCGTGGTGGGCCCGCTGCTGCACGACGCCGAAGTGCGCGGCCAGCGACTCCAGCTTGTGGTTGGGCAGCGGCAGCCGCAGCTCCTTGGAGAGCGCGATGGTGCACAGCCGCTGCTCGACGGGGGCGGTGACCGAGGCCCGTGCGTACTCCCGGGCCAGCATCGACCAGTCGAAAGCCGCGTTGTGCGCGACGAGGACGCGGTTCGCGAGCCGTTCGGAGAGCTGGGCGGCGACCTCCGGGAAGAGCGGCGCGCCTTCGAGGACATCGCTGGTCAGCCCGTGGATCCAGACGGGGCCGGGGTCACGCTGCGGGTTGACGAGGGTGTACCAGTGGTCTTCCACGTTGCCCTGCGCGTCCAGGCGGTAGACGGCAGCCGACACTATCCGGTCGTCGCGTGCGAGTCCGGTGGTCTCCACGTCGACGACCGCGTACCCCTGTGGGTAGGCGGTCGGCCACGGTGTTGAGGTCTGGCGGTCGTCGAGCATGGTCACAGAGAATACGGGCCGCGACTGACAGTCTCCTATTCGGCCGTCTCCGTTCCCCGTTCGGCCACCGGGCCGGCGGAACCCGGCGCGGCGACGACGTCCTCGGCCGCTGTCCGTTCCGGGCCGCAGCCGTCAATCGGCCCCGGAAGCAGCCGCTTCCCGTGCACGGGCTCCGTGACGTCACAGACCCTGGCGACATGACGCGTCCTCAGCCGGCCGGGCGCGGCGAGCGGCGGCCCGGGTCCGGCCCCGGCCAGGGCGTGCCGCATCCGTTCAGCGGTCTCGTCCGGGCGGCGACCCACCCCAGGACCGGCCCGCGGTTTCGCCACCGGGTCCGTACGGACTCGGGCGGGTCGGTGCGCGTCCGGTGCCGGGGCCGGGTGAGACCATCCCCGGGTGACGGATACCCAGGCGCATGGCGAAGCGCACGGCCGGGGACTCGGCGAGCGGCTGAACTGGCTGCGCGCCGCGGTCCTCGGTGCCAACGACGGTGTGGTCTCCACCGCGGGCCTGGTCGTCGGCGTGGCGGGGGCGACCGGCGACCGCGGCACCCTGCTCACCGCGGGCCTCGCCGGACTGCTGGCCGGATCCATGTCGATGGCGGCGGGGGAGTACGTATCGGTCTCCACGCAGCGCGACTCGGAGAAGGCCGCGCTGGCGACCGAGAAGCAGGAGCTGGCGGAGGCCCCCGAAGAGGAACTCGCCGAACTGACCGGCCTGTTGGAAGGCAAGGGGCTGAGCCGGGACGTCGCCCGCGAGGCCGCCCTCCAGCTCACCGCGCGCGACGCGCTGCGCGCCCACGCGGTGGTCGAGCTGGGCATCAACCCGGACGAGCTGACGAACCCGTGGCACGCGGCGGGCGCGAGCTTCCTGGCGTTCACCGTCGGCGCGCTGCTGCCATTGCTGGCGATCGTGCTCCCCCCGTCATCACTGAGGCTCCTCGTGACCGTGCTGTCGGTCCTGGCGGCGCTGGCGCTGACGGGCTGGTGGAGCGCCCGGCTGGGCGACGCGGCGGCGGTGCCCGCGGTACTGCGGAACATGGGCGGGGGAGCGCTGGCGATGGCGGTCACGTACGCGGCGGGAGAACTGCTGGGTGCGGTGGGCGCCTGAGGGCTGCACGACCGGTGCCGCGGCAGGAGTGGTGCCTGCCGCGACGCTAGTGACGGCGGACGATGCTCTCGGGCGGGAACAGGTCGGTGCCGGTGACCTCGGTGCCGTACCCGAACGTGATGGTCAGTCCGGTCCGGCCGCTCAACGGGGTCAGGTCGACAGGGGGGCCGGCATGGGCGTCCAGGTTGAGCAGGGTGAGGCCGCTCAGGTCGCGCAGCGGCGCGAGTCCGTCGGGTGTGCCGCACTGGAACAGGGAAAGCGTGCGGAGCTCCGTCAGGGGTGCCAGCAGGCGGAGGTCGAGCGACGAGAGCTGATGCAGGGTGAGGGATTCCAGTCCGTCGAGGGGTGTGGTGGACGTCAGTTGCCGCAGGTGCGTGGTGCCGCTCAGGGTCAGGTTGCGCAGGGCCGGCCAGCGGTCCAGTCCGTCCAGGTCGATGTACCGGGTCTGCCGGAACAGAAGCAGGCTGCTGACCCGGTGGCAGACGGGGAGTTCACTCATGCTCTCGACGAGAAAGGGATGGCCGAGGGTGAGATGCCGCAGGTCGGGCATGTCCCTGAGCGGCTCCGGGTCCAGGTATGGATGCAGTTCGACCAGGGAGAGCCATTCCATACCCGGCCGGGCCAGGGGACCGAGATCCTCGACCGAGGGGCACAGGCTGAGACCTGTCTCGCGGAGCCGGGGCATGGCGGCGATCCGGCTGAGGTCGTCGAACTCCCGGTTGTCGTAGACGAAGAGCCGCTCCACGTCGGTCCGTGACGTGATGGGTGAGAGATCGGGATGGTCACCCTGGACATGCACGGCCCGCGCGTGGGGGATGTGGTGCAGCGCGGCCAACTGCGCCCCGCTCTGCACATAGGCGTACGGTCCGGTGTCCCAGGACCTGTGCGCCATGATGTTCCGCGCGTACGGATCCGCGTCGAAGGAACTCCATGCCAGCGACAGGGCGTTCGCCACCTCCGGCCGTTCGTCGTCCCGGAAGCGGGAGACGACCTCGTACGCCGCGTCTCCCTTGACCTCCGCCGCCGTCCGTACGATCGCCGCCGCTTCCTCCCCGTTCACCTCGTCCGGACCGGGCAGGAGCCCGAGGACCAGCTCGCCGACCTTCGCGAGTGCCTCGACGTCCTCCTGCGAGACCGGCGGCAGCAGTTCCTCGGTGCGTTTCTCCACCTCTTCGCGCACCTCCGGGGCCAGCTCCGGAGCGTGCTCCAGGCTCGCCGCCGCCAGCAGGATCAGCCGGTGCTCGTGGTCGGGGTCCTGATCCGCGCGATCCAGCAACCTGCCCAGGAGCAGGGCCCGCTCGTCCACCCGCGCGTGCCCCACCGCCATCTGCACCACGTCGTCCCACCCGTCGTCATGGGCGTTGCGCACCAGCACCCCGAAGTCCCGCGCCTCCACCGCCGCCTTCGCCCCCAGGTAGTCGAGGAACGTCCGGTGCACGAAGTCCACGGCGCCCGGCGCCGGTTCGCGCAGCAGTCCGCTGCGGATCAGCAGATGCGAGAAGACCTGTTCGGCCGTGCCCCGCACCTGCGGCATGGCCCGCAGCCACAGCTCCACCATCGCGACGGCCTCGTCACGGGCCGATTCCACCTGCCCGTTGCGGATCAGCCAGTACGCCAGCCGTTGCAGCAGCGCCGTCTGCTCCTCGCGGGTCAGGTCGACACCCTCCACGCCGACGATCTCGCGCTCGGTGTCCCGGCGTACCAGCAGCATGTCGAGCGCCGCGTCGTACAACTCCTTCCGGGCGCGCGGCAACTGCATCCGGCGGTCCCGGTTCAGGGCGCACAGCAGCGCGCACATCAGAGGGTTCGTGGCCAGCCGGCCCAGATCCCGGCGCATCCCGACCGCGCGCCGCAGCGATCCCTCATACGTGTCGAGCTGCGTCCGCTCGTCCTCGGACAGGCACTCCGCCCTCGCCGCGTCGTGCCAGTGCCCGATGAACGCGCGGATGTCGTCCCGTTCCATCGGCAGCAGCGAATGCGCCACGAAGTCCTGCCGGCCGAGCCAGCCGTCCGGGACGGCGGACGGCCTGGTCGTGACCACGTAGCGGGCCCGCGGGTAGGCCGCGATCAGGTCCTTGAGCCAGCGCTCCGTCCGGTTGCGCAGGCGCATCGGGACCTCGTCCACCCCGTCGACCAGGACCAGTGCCCGGCCCTCGGTCAGCAGCCGGTCCGCCCAGCCCGCGGGCGCCGAGCCGTGCAGCGGAACTCCGGTCGCGCGCAGGAAGTCGTCCGGGGTGGGCAGCGTCTCGTACGACGTGAAGGCGCGCAGCCGCAGGACGAACGGCACGCAGCGGTTCCAGTCCGTCAGCTCGCCGTCGAAGGTGCGGCGCGCGGCGTTCAGCGCCAGCCACTGCACCAGCGTGCTCTTCCCGGACCCGGCCGGACCGCGCAGCAGCAGCCGGTTCGTCTCCAGCAGGGCCTGCTCGGCCCTGACCATCACCCGGTCCGGCGCGGACACCTCCCACCACTGGGGTTCGGTGGCATGGGAACTCACCGCCAGGCTGATGTAGGCCGTCTCCAGCGGCCACTCGCTCGCCGACCGCCCCAGCGTCAGCCCGAACAGTCCCATCCGGCTGTTCGTGGCCGCCACGAACTGTGCGTACCGCTGCTCGAAGTCCAGCGCCTCCGCGTCCGGGCGCGGGCCCACCCGGGCCCGGACGTCCTCCACCAACTCCCGCGTCCGCTCCGCCGCGCGGACCTGTTCCACCGCCGCCCGTGCCACGAACGACGGCTCGGCGGTGAGCTGTTCCACGGCATGCGCGCAGCACCGGCCGAGCAGGTCCTCGTACAGCTCGACGGCGCGCTCCGAGAGGCCCGCGGCGGGCGCGGACAGATCGGCGCGCAGCCGCTCGGGCTCCAGGCCCACGGCGAACAGCCGGTCCGCCGTCAGCTCGCCCGCCGCCGCGAAGGTGTCCCGTACCGCCTCCACGGCTGCCAGCCGCTCGTGCTCGGGCACCGTGGCGTACGACTGCGTCAGACGGCCGCCGAGCACCTTCGCCAAGCGGTCCGGCTTCGCCGGACGGGGAAGCGGACGCACCGGGTCCGGAACCAGGCCCGCGCCGGGCTTCGGTGTCATCAGTGACTTGGCCACCGTGCCGATCACCGTGGTGGCCAGCCGCACCACCGCAACTTCCAGACCCTGCACAGCAGTTCCTCCCCCATGGAGCATCCGGTACGGAGATCGTACGGCGCCCGTATGGCAGAAAGTGCCAAAGACTGCTGACACCACGTCTCGCATACTTGTTGGTAACAACGTCTGGTCCCCGGCCGATCCGCGGCTCTACGGTGCTCGCATGCCGCCGAACCTGCCCGATGTCGTGCTCTGGTCCATACCGGCCTTCGTCCTGCTCACCGTCCTCGAAATGGCCCTTCACCACTTCCATCCCGACGACGAGGCCGCCGGGTACGAGGCGAGGGACTCCGCCACCAGCATCACCATGGGACTCGGCAGCCTGGTCTTCGACCTGCTGTGGAAAGTGCCCGTCGTCGCGATCTACACCGCCGTCCACGAGCTCACCCCGCTCCGCGTGCCCGTGCTGTGGTGGACCGTCCCGCTGATGCTGCTCGCCCAGGACTTCCTCTACTACTGGTCCCACCGCGGCCACCACGTCGTCCGGATCCTCTGGGCCTGCCACGTGGTCCACCACTCCAGCCGGAAGTTCAACCTCTCCACGGCCCTGCGCCAGCCGTGGACGTCGCTGACCGTCTGGCCCTTCTACGTGCCGCTCATCGCCTGCGGTGTCCACCCGGCCGCGCTCGCCTTCTGCTCGTCGGCGAACCTCGTCTACCAGTTCTGGGTGCACACGGAGCGCGTCGACAAGCTCCCCAGGCCCTTCGAGTACGTGCTGAACACGCCCTCCCACCACCGGGTGCACCACGCGTCGCAGGGCGGCTACCTGGACCGGAACTTCGGCGGCATCCTGATCCTGTGGGACCGGCTCTTCGGGTCTTTCACCGCCGAGACGGAACGGCCCGTCTTCGGCCTCACCAAGAACATCGACACGTTCAATCCGCTGCGGGTCGCCACCCACGAGTACGCCGCCATAGCCCGTGACCTGCGGGCGGCCGGCAGCTGGAGCGAGCGGGCCGGGCGGATCTTCCGCGGCCCCGGCTGGCAGCCGTCCCCCACGGCCGTCCGTACGGCCCTTCCTGCCCGGGAGCGCACCGGATGAGCGCCGCCGACGTCCCGGACCGGCGGGAGCGTCTCGTACGCCCGCTGCTCCTCGCCTTCCTCGCGGCCTCGGCCGTCGACCTCTTCGGCGTCCTCGCCGACGTCCCGGTCGCCCACCTCGTCGCCAAACCCCTGCTGATGCCGCTGCTGGCCGGATACGCCGCCGCCCGGCGGGGCCCCCGCCTGCTCGTCGCGGCGCTCCTGTGCGGCTGGGGCGGCGACACCCTGCTGCTGCCCGACGCCGATGCCGCCTTCCTCATCGGCATGGGCCTCTTCGCCGCGGGCCACGTCTGCTATCTGCTTCTCTTCGGACGCGCCCGCGGCTCCCTGCCCGCCGGGATCGGGTACGTCGCCGTCCTGGCCGCCCTCGTCGCGCTGCTCTGGAGCGGGCTGCCCGCGGACCTGCGGATCCCGATGACCGGCTACAGCCTGCTGCTCACGGCGATGGCGTACCGTGCCGGCACCCTCGGCAGGTACGCGGCCGCCGGCGGGGCACTCTTCCTGCTCTCCGACTCACTCATCGCCCTCGGCATCGCCGACCGGCCGCAGCCGCCCGCGTCCGACTTCTGGATCATGCTCACCTACATCGCGGCGCAGTTCCTGCTGACCACCGGGGCGCTCGCACCCGGTACCGGGCGCCCCGGTTCCGGCGGCGGGGCGTACCGTGAACGACGTATCACCATCTGAGATCAGCAAGGATTCCCACGCATGCGCGCCACCGTCATCCACGCCCCCCGCGACATCCGTGTGCAGGAGGTGCCGGACCCGTCGATCCAGCAGCCCACCGACGTGGTCCTGCGGGTCCTGCGGGCCTGTATCTGCGGCAGCGATCTGTGGGCGTACCGCGGCGAGTCCGCCCGGCAGCCCGGCCAGCGCATCGGGCACGAATTCCTCGGGATCGTCGAGGAAGCGGGCTCCGAGGTGGCCGGTTTCGCCGTCGGCGACCTGGTCGTCGCGCCCTTCGTCTGGTCCGACGGCACCTGCGCGTACTGCGCGGAGGGCCTGACCACCTCCTGCCCGCAGGGCGGCTTCTGGGGCTCGGTCGGCTCCGACGGCGGGCAGGGCGAGGCGGTACGTGTCCCGTTCGCCGACGGCACGCTGGTCAAGCTTCCCGCCGCCGCGGCCTCCGACGACCACCTGCTCACCGCGCTGCTGGCCCTGTCCGACGTGCTGGGCACCGGACACCACGCCGCCGTCGGCGCGGGTGTCCGGACCGGCAGCACGGTCGCGGTCGTCGGCGACGGGGCGGTCGGACTGTGCGGCGTGATGGCCGCCAAGCGGCTCGGCGCCGAACGGATCATCGCGCTCGGCCGCCACCGGGCGCGTACGGACATCGCCCGCGCCTTCGGCGCCACGGACGTCGTCGCCGAACGCGGCGAGGCGGCGGTCGACGCCGTACGGGAGCTGCTCGGCGGCGAGGGCGCGCACGCCGTGATCGAGGCCGTCGGCACCGAGCAGTCGATGCGCACCGCCGTCGGGATCACCCGCGACGGCGGCTCGATCGGCTACGTCGGCGTGCCGCACGGCAGCGGCACCGGCCTGGACCTCGGCGTCATGTTCGACCGGAACATCGCCCTGCGCGGCGGCGTCGCCCCCGTGCGCACGTACATTCCGGAGCTGCTCCCCGACGTGCTGTCCGGCACGATCGACCCGTCGCCCGTCTTCGACCTGACCGTCGGTCTCGACGACGTCCCCGGCGGCTACCGGGCGATGGACGACCGGTCGGCCCTGAAGGTGCTCATCAAGCCGTGAGCCAGACGGGCGCGTCCGCCCCCAGCGGGCCGGGCGGGCGCGACCAGTCGGTGGGGGAGCCGTCGAAGGCGACCGGCGACCGGGCATGACGCAGCCGGCCCAGCGGGCTGTCCGTCTCCGTGAGCCACTTCTCCGGGGCGTACGGGGCCGGATCGTGCGGGGCTCGGTCCCCGCCTTCGGCCCCGGGCTCCTGCCGGGGCAGCTCGTCGAGCAGCCAGGAGGCGGTACGGGCGAGCGAGAGCGTGACCAGCCGGGTACCGCCCTCGTCGTGCTGATCGGTCAGTGCGCGCAGTACGGCGGCGGCCAGCAAATAGCCCGTGCCGTGGTCGAGCGCCTGCGCGGGCAGCGCACCGGGCGGGTTCCCGGATCCCGCCGCGGCCTCGACCGCGGCGATGCCGGTGGCCACCTGCACCAGACTGTCGAAACCGCGTCGCCCCGCCCACGGACCGTGCCCCCAGGCCGAGAGCCGCCCGATCACCAGTCCGGGCCTGCGCGCGGCCAGCGACCGCGACGTCAGGCCGAACGGATCCAACGCGCCGGGACGGTAGCCGATGACGACCGCGTCCGCGCCGGCCAGCAGCTCGTCGAACGCGGCCCTGCCCGAGCGGCTGCCGAGGTCCAGGTCGGCCGACCGCTTCCCGAAGCCGGTGTCGCTGTGCGCGTCCTGACTCTCCGGGAGCCGCGGTGCGTCGATCCGCAGGACGTCGGCGCCGAGCAGCGCGAGCGTACGGGTGGCGACGGGCCCCGCGAGGACCCGGGTGAGGTCCAGCACCCGCAACCCGGCGGCGGGCAGCAGCGGTTCGCACGGTTCACCGGTGAGCGCCGCCGTGCGGCGTGCCGGAGCGGCGTCGACGCGTTCCCTGGCCATCAGCGGTGTGCCCGCGAGCGCGGCGCCCCGGGGGTCGGCCGCCCACTCCTCGGGGGTACGGGCGACGACGGCCAGACCGCCCGCCGCGTACACCGTCCGTTCGATCTCCGCTCCCCGGCGCCCGGCGAACGAGGCGGCGACGGCTTCCACGGCGTTGTTGTCCGGGGTGTCCGCCGCGAGCCCCAGCGTGGCGAGCAGCCGGGCCCGGTGGTGCGGATAGTTGGCGTGGGTACGGACCCAGCCGTCCGCCGTGCGCCAGAAGCGGGACAACGGGGCGAAGCTGGTCGGCGTGCGCCCGTCGATCCGCAGATGGCGCTCGCTCGTGAACGCCGCGGCCACCGCGCCGTCGTCGATCCGGACCCGCGGCACAGGGCGTGCGGTGCGTCGGGCGGCCAGCTCGGCCGCGGCCAGCGAACAGACGGCGACTGCGGAACGGGCCAGTTCCGCGACGGGCAGCCGGGCGGGCGGCAGCCCATCGGAGACCTCCGTCCCGATGTGCGCGAGAAGCGCGGGGTCGCCGCCCAGCGCCGCCCAGGCCTGCTCCGTACCGGAAACGCGTGCATGAGTCATCCCTGGACTATGGCACTGAGTGCCACCCCGAAGGAAGAGGGAGCGGGGGTTCACGCCGCGGGGGCCTGAAAGAGGTGGCGGGAGGCGTCACGCCACAGGGCCCGGCAGAGGTGGTGCGGCGGGAGGCGCATGCCGCAGGGCCCGGAAGAGGCGGCGGGAGGAGGCCGGCCGACGGCCCTGCCCCTCCCGCCGCGGGGCGGTCCCTACCAGCGGACCGCGTTCAGCGCGTTCACCACACCGGCCCCGTAGAAGCCGTTGCGGTTCTTGCCGCCCTCGCAGACGGCGTCGACCACGCCGTCACCGTTGATGTCGTACGGTGCCCCGCACGCGGTGGCGTCGGCCTCCGCCGACAGAAGCGCCCTCACCGCGGCCGCCGAGGCGTGCGGGTGCTTCGACTTGATCAGGGCCACGACACCCGCGACATGCGGGGCGGCCATGGACGTACCGGCCTTGTAGCCGTACTTCCCGCCCGGCAGCGTGGACAGGATCAGACCGCTCGTCGCCGGCGGCGCGGGCGTCTGGTACACCGTCGAGTCGCCGCCCGGGGCCGCCACGTCGATGACGCCGTTCCCGTAGTTCGAGTACGAGGCCTTCAGACCCTTGGCGCCGGTCGCGGAGACCGACACGACGCCCGGAAGCATCGACGGGATGTCGAGGCACTCGCGCGGGTTGACCGTCCGGGACACCGGCGTGGTGTCGTTCGGGCTGGTGGTGTCCTCCAGCTCGTCGGCGGCCAGGTCCTCGGCCGAGTTCCCGGCCGCGGCGACATTGACCGTGCCCTTGCGCTCCGCGTACCGGGTGGCACGGGCGACGGCCTCGACCAGGGCACCCTGGTCCGGGTCGTCCTTGCAGTTGTACAGCCAAGGGTCGGTGTAATAGCTGTTGTTGGTGACATCGACGCCGTGCTCGGCGGCCCAGACGAAGCCGCAGACGACCGCCTCGGTGTAGAAGAGCCCGTCCGGGTTCCCCACCTTGATGCCGGAGACCTTCACACCCGGCGCGACTCCGGTCACACCGATGCCGTTCTTCGCGGCGGCGATGGTGCCCGCGACATGGGTGCCGTGATCGCTCTCACCGGTCTTCGGACGCCAGGCGCCGTCCGTCGTGTCCGGCGCACCGGACACACAGTTCGCCGAGGCCCCGCGGTCGAAGTTCGGTGCCAGGTCCGGGTGCGTGTCGTCGACCCCCGTGTCGATGACCGCGACCGTCACCTTGCTGCTGCCCAGCGACACCTGGTGCGCCTGGTCCGCCTTGATGGCCGGCAGATCCCACTGCAACGGCTCCAGCGGGTCCTGGTCCGCCGTCGCCTGCGCCGCCGCGCTGCCGGCCTGCTCGGCGGTGAGCGGCTGCTCGACCCCGATGTCCTTGGTGGCCTGCGGAACGATGGGGTTGGTGCGGGTGGCCCCGGCCGAGTCGACACCCTTGACCCGGCGGATCGACTGCGCGAAATCCGGGTTCTGCGAGTGGACGACGATGACACCGATCCGCTCGTAGGCGATCACCACCGTGCCGCCGGCCTTGGTTATCGCCTTCGTCACCTGCTTGACGGTCCCGGGGCCGCTCCGCGTGTTGACCACGTACGAGAGCATCGGGCCGTCAGCCGACACCGCCGCCGTCGGCTGAGCGTCCGCCGGTGCGGCAGAGGCGGCACTCGTCGGCAGGAAGCCGAGCGAGGCCGTGAGTGCCAATCCGACGGGCAACGTCAGTGCGCGTGTCCGTCTGGATCCCAGATGAGCCATGGGGTCTCCACATCATCCGTGCCGGTCGACCGGACACAGGATGTGCCGGTCGCGTACATGACGAGTGAAGTTATCGCTGATCAACCCCGCTGATCAATGAGTTCGGGGTACCCGGTTCGGCCGGGCGGCCTCCGGACGACGCGTTCGAGAAGTGCGGCCCGTCGGTGAACCGCTTCGTCGCGCCCTCCGTGCCGTTGTCAGGGGGAGGTGCATCCATCACCCCCGACATCGAGGTTCCCCCGTGAAATCCACTGTCCCCGACACCACCGCACCCGCGTCGCGAGGAGATTCCGTGACTACCGATGCCCCGCCGCCCGAGGCCCTTTCGGGCACCAGCCCTGCCGAGCCCACGACCGAGGCGTTCATCGCGACGCAGGAGAGCGCGGAGTTCGGCGAACTGCGCCGCGCCCACCGCTCGTTCGCCTTTCCGCTGACCGTCGCCTTCGTCGTCTGGTACCTGCTGTACGTGCTCCTGTCCAACTACGCGGGCGACTTCATGGGCACCAAGGTGTACAGCAACATCAACGTGGCCTTCGTGTTCGGCCTCGCCCAGTTCGTCACCACCTTCCTCATCGCCTGGCTCTACTCCCGCCACGCGGCCGCGAAGCTCGACCCGAAGGCCGAGGCCATCAAGTCCCGTATGGAGGCCGACGCATGAGCGCCGTGTACCACTCGCACCCCACCCTCCAGCTGGCCGCCTCCTCGACCACCGAGCACCGACCGCTGATCATCACGCTCTTCGCCGTATTCGTCGCGGCGACGCTGGCCATCACCGTCTGGGCCGGACGGCAGACCAAGAGCGCCTCCGACTTCTACGCGGGCGGCCGCCAGTTCACCGCCTTCCAGAACGGACTCGCGGTCTCCGGCGACTACATGTCGGCCGCCTCGTTCCTCGGGATCGCGGGAGCCATCGCGCTCTTCGGCTACGACGGCTTCCTGTACTCCATCGGCTTCCTCGTCGCCTGGCTGGTGGCCCTCCTGCTGGTCGCCGAACCGCTGCGCAACTCGGGCCGCTACACGATGGGCGACGTCCTCGCCTACCGGATGAGGCAGCGCCCCGTCCGTACCGCCGCGGGCGTCTCCACCATCGTCGTCTCGATCTTCTACCTGCTGGCGCAGATGGCGGGCGCGGGCGTCCTGGTCTCCCTGCTGCTGGGCATCAGCAACGACCAGGGCAAGATCCTCATCGTCGCGCTGGTCGGCGTACTGATGATCGTGTACGTCACCATCGGCGGCATGAAGGGCACCACCTGGGTCCAGATGGTCAAGGCCGTGCTGCTGATCGCGGGCGCCCTCCTGATGACCTTCCTGGTGCTGCTGAAGTTCGACTTCAACGTCTCCGACCTGCTGGGCACGGCCGCGGAGAAGAGCGGCCACGGAGCGGCGTTCCTGGAGCCCGGCCTCAAGTACGGCGCCACCGGCACCTCGAAGCTGGACTTCCTCTCGCTCGGCATCGCCCTGGTCCTCGGCACCGCGGGACTGCCGCACATCCTGATCCGCTTCTACACGGTGCCGACCGCCAAGGCCGCCCGTAAGTCGGTCAACTGGGCCATCGGCATCATCGGCGCCTTCTACCTGATGACGATCGCGCTCGGCTTCGGCGCTGCGGCCCTGATCGGCCCGGACGAGGTCAAGGCCAAGAACCCGGCCGGCAACGCGGCCGCGCCGCAGCTCGCCGAGTACCTCGGCGGGGTCGGCTCCACCGGAGGGGCCGTCCTGCTCGCCGTGATCTCGGCCGTCGCCTTCGCCACCATCCTCGCCGTCGTCGCGGGACTCACCCTCGCCTCCTCGTCCTCCTTCTCGCACGACATCTACGCCAACGTCATCCGCAAGGGACAGGCCACCGAGCAGGAGGAGATGCGGGCCGCCCGCTGGGCCACCGTCCTCATCGGCGCGGTCGCGATCGTCCTCGGCGCCTTCGCCCGCGACATGAACGTCGCCGGCCTGGTCGCGCTCGCCTTCGCCGTCGCCGCCTCCGCCAACCTGCCGACGATCCTCTACAGCCTCTTCTGGAAGCGGTTCACCACCCAGGGCGCCCTGTGGTCGATCTACGGCGGTCTGGCCAGCTCGGTGATCCTGGTGCTGTTCTCGCCGGTCGTCTCCGGCAACCCGAAGACGTCCATGTTCAAGGGCGTCGACTTCTCCTGGTTCCCGCTGGAGAACCCGGGCCTGATCTCCATCCCGCTGGGCTTCCTGCTCGGCTGGATCGGCTCCCTCCTCTCGAAGGAGGAGCCGGACAAGGGCAAGTACGCCGAGCTGGAGGTCAAGTCCCTCACGGGCGTCGGCGCGCACTGAAAGGCGTCGTTGCGCACGGGGACGAGTTGCGCACCGAGCGAAACCCTCTCCGAGGGGTTCGCTCCACGCGCCACCGCAGATCCGTGGCCGCGTCGCAGGGTCTCTCCTGCGACGCGGCCACGCCGCTTCCGCAGTGCCGCCCCGGCCACGCCGCTTCCGCCGCACCGCTCCCTGTGGCAAACGGACTCCTCCGATGTCACAGGTCTCGCGTAGTCTCGGAGCAGTCGGCCGGAGCAGTCGGCCGGAGCAGCCGGATCCGCGGCCGGGAAGTGACGGGAGAGGGGGCCCAGATGCTCATCGACACCTACGACCGGGTCGCCACCGACCTCCGTGTCTCGCTGACCGACCGGTGCAATCTGCGCTGCACGTACTGCATGCCGGAAGAGGGCCTCCAATGGCTCGCCAAACCCGACCTGCTCAGTGACGACGAGATCGTCCGCCTGATCCGCATCGCCGTCACCCGACTCGGCATCACCGAGGTCCGCTTCACCGGCGGCGAGCCGCTGCTGCGCCCCGGCCTCGTCTCCCTCGTCGAGCGATGCGCGGCGCTCGCGCCGCGCCCCAGGCTGTCGCTCACCACCAACGGCATCGGGCTGAAGCGCACAGCGTCCGCGCTCAGGGCCGCCGGCCTGGACCGGGTCAATGTCTCGCTGGACACCCTGCGCCCCGACGTCTTCAGGACACTCACCCGCCGCGACCGCCACCACGACGTGCTGGCCGGCCTCGAAGCGGCTCGCGACGCCGGTCTCACCCCGGTCAAGGTCAACACCGTCCTGATGCCGGGACTCAACGACGACGAGGCCCCCGACCTGCTCGCCTGGGCCGTCGAGCACGGCTACGAGCTCCGCTTCATCGAGCAGATGCCGCTCGACGCGCAGCACGGCTGGAAGCGCGACGGCATGATCACGGCAAGCGACATACTCCAGTCGCTGCGCACCCGCTTCACCCTCACCGAGGAGGGCGACGGCGCGCGCGGCTCCGCCCCCGCCGAGCGCTGGCTCGTCGACGGCGGCCCCCACCGCGTCGGTGTCATCGCCTCCGTCACCCGGCCCTTCTGCCGGGCCTGCGACCGGACCAGGCTCACCGCCGACGGCCAGGTGCGCACCTGCCTGTTCGCCCGCGAGGAGACCGATCTGCGCGGCGCCCTGCGCTCGGACGCACCGGACGAGGAGATCGCCAGGATCTGGACACGCGCGATGTGGGGAAAGAAGGCCGGATCCGGTCTGGATGACCCGTCCTTCCTGCAGCCCGACCGGCCGATGTCGGCGATCGGGGGCTGAGGGCCGTCCGGCCCCTGGCACGGGTGTCGGACGTCCGCTCACAGCCGCTCGTCGACGGCACGTGCGAGGGCGGTCGCCCCGTAGCGGACAGGGGGTTCCCGGGAGCGGGTGGCCACGGCCCTGTGCGGGACGTGGTTCAGCGGACAGAGGCACCCGGTCGGGGAGAGGGGAGCCGTTCAGGGGTGAGGAATCGTCCGGGAGCGAGAAGTCGTTCGGGTGCGAGAAGCCGGAAGTTCGCGATCCTCCCGTCCCGAGCACCTCACCGGGTGAACCACCACGCTGCCAATCCTGAAGCCGCGCTGGACATCGTCGCGACAAAGCGCAGGGGAAGCCGGTCGGCCGTGACGCGGAAGCCGCCGACGCGCAGTTCGAAGTACGCGGCGTCACGAGGTCGCGGCAACGTCCGATGCGACGCTTGAGACATGGGGCAGCCCTCCTGAAGGTGCCGAACTTCAGCTGGTCAAAGCGGAACCGAAGCGGCTGAGTCATCGTTTCGGGGGGCGCAGTCTGTCACGACGATCGCAGGGCGGTGCACCGTAACTTCATGATTGATCTGAGCTTTTCTTGAGGTTTGTGAACCTCTCGTGGGGGCCCAAGGGCGCTTACGCGGCCCGAGACGGACACGCGGCCCGAGGCGCAGACGTGGCCCGAGACGGATCAGGTCGGCAACCGCGAGAAGCCCGGCCCCGGTGGTCGGCCGGCCACCGACGTGCCGTGCCGCCGCGCCGGTCCGCGCGAGCCCGTCACGACCCGAGCGAGAAGCGCTAAGGGTGGTCCGCCGCCGGTCCGCGCGACTCCCACTCCGCCAGCGTGACGACCTCCTTGAGGAAGCCCCGGACGCCCAGGAACGAGGAGAGGTGTTCCCGGTGTTCCTCGCAGGCCAGCCAGGTCTTGCGGCGTTCCGGTGTGTGCAGCTTCGGGTTGTTCCAGGCGAGCACCCATACGGCGTCGGCCCGGCAGCCCTTGGCGGAACAGGGGGGTGCGGCGGCAGCGTTCTCGGCCGCGGAATCGGGGGAGTTCACGGACTCAACCCTAGGTCAGCGCCTGCGCCCGCCTCGCGAGTGCCCGCTCGCCACACCCCGCCGGAGAAAAGCGACGCCGAGCAGCCACGGGGGGAGCTGCCCGGCGTCGGTCAGTCGCTCCGACGGGGGATGCGGAGCGCTTTTGAAGTATGTCACGCAGACGGGGGTGCGGTGCACCGTAACTTCATGATTGATCTGAGGTTTTCTTGAGCCTTCGACCGCGACCCCGCCCCACCTGGGACGATACCGGTGCGCTCAGGCCGATTCGCCGGTGCGGCGGCTCTCGTCGGCGTCCGGATCGGTTTCCGCGGCACCGGCCACGGGCGCCGCGTCGAGCGCCGGACGCGTCGGCGTCGGGACGAAAGTCGAAGGAAGCGAGGGGGTGTTCTCGCGGCCCGCGTTGGCGATGACCACCGCCACGTACGGCAGCAGAACACCCAGCGCCAGCGCCACGATCGCGACGTACCGTTCGACGTTCCACAGCACAGCGGCCAGGATCACCGAAACCGTCCGCACGGACATCGAGATCACATAGCGGCGCTGCCTGCCCCGCACATCGTCCGCGAGCCCCTTCCGGGCGCCCGTGATCCGGAAGACCTCGGCACCGCTCTGCTTCCGCATCACGTCTCCACCACCCTTCCCCCAACGCCTCGCGGGCCGGGGGAGACCTCGTACCCGCGCCGGACACTCCCCGGCCAGGACCGCCTCCACGGTACGCCCGGCGGGCGACGCCTTCGAGGCCGGGGCGCGCCGCATTCGTACCTTCCGGCAGTCGCGCCGCACGGACGGACGCGCCCGGCATGCGGCATACGGCCCGCGCGCCGAGACTGGGCGGCACATGCGCGACATCGCGTCGCACGAGGAGGCGACATGGGCTGGTTGTGGGCAATCATCGTGGGTCTGGTGCTCGGCGTGATCGCGAGGGCGATCCTGCCCGGCAAACAGAACATCCCACTCTGGCTGACGACGATCTTCGGGATGCTCGGCAGTGTCCTGGGCAATGCCGTCGCCACCTGGATCGGTGTCAATGACACCAAGGGCATCGACTGGACGCGCCATCTGTTCCAGCTGATCGGTGCCGTGGTCATCGTCGGTGTCGGCGACATGCTGTGGAACGCGAGGCGCAGTTCCAAACAGAGAGCCTGACCCGGAGGGCCACGACGCACCGCGGCCGGGTACGCGCCACGCGTACCCGGCCGCGGTTGCGTGTGTCCGCGATCAGCCGGTGACCTCGACGGCGGCGAGGTTCTTCTTGCCCCGGCGCAGCACCAGCCAGCGCCCGTGCAGCAGTTCCTCACGGGCCGGGGCGCTCTCGCCGTCCGTGACCTTGACGTTGTTCACGTACGCACCGCCCTCCTTCACCGTGCGGCGGGCCCCGGACTTGCTCGGCGCCAGACCGACCTCCACCAGGAGATCCACCAGCGGGCCGAGCTCGGTGACCCGCGCGTGCGGCACCTCGGACAACGCGGCGCTCAGCGTCGCTCCGTCCAGCTCGCCCAGCTCACCCTGGCCGAAGAGGGCCTTCGACGCCGCGATGACCGCCGCGCACTGGTCGGCGCCGTGCACCAGCGTCGTCAGCTCCTCGGCCAGCGCGCGCTGTGCCGTCCGCGCCTGCGGACGTTCCTCGGTGACCTTCTCCATCTCCTCAAGCTCCGTGGGGCTCAGGAAGCTGAGGATGCGCATGTAGCGGGAGATGTCCCGGTCGTCCACGTTCAGCCAGAACTGGTAGAACGCGTACGGCGTCGTCATCGTCGGGTCGAGCCAGACGGCCCCGCTCTCGGACTTGCCGAACTTGGTGCCGTCCGCCTTCGTCATCAGCGGGGTCGCCAGCGCGTGCACCTCGGCACCCGGCTCCAGGCGGTGGATCAGGTCGAGCCCCGCGGTGAGGTTGCCCCACTGGTCGCTGCCACCCTGCTGGAGGGTGCAGCCGTAGCGCCGGTACAGCTCCAGGTAGTCCATGCTCTGGAGCAGCTGGTAGCTGAACTCGGTGTAGCTGATGCCCTCGTCGGACTCCAGCCGCCGGGCGATGGAGTCCTTGGTCAGCATCTTGTTGACGCGGAAGTGCTTGCCGATGTCCCGGAGGAACTCGATCGCGGACATGCCCGCGGTCCAGTCCAGGTTGTTGACCATGACCGCCGCGTTCTCGCCCTCGAAGGACAGGAACGGCTCGATCTGGGAACGCAGCCGCGACACCCAGTGGGCGATCGTCTCCGGGTCGTTCAGCGTGCGCTCGGCAGTCGGCCTCGGGTCACCGATCTGACCGGTGGCCCCGCCCACCAGAGCGAGCGGCCGCAGACCGGCCCGCTGGAGCCGGCGCATGGTGAGCACCTGCACCAGATGGCCGACGTGCAGACTCGCCGCGGTGGGGTCGTAACCGCAATAGAACGTGACGGGACCGTCCGCGAGAGCCTTGCGCAGTGCGTCCTCATCAGTGGACTGGGCGAACAGCCCACGCCACTTCAGCTCGTCGACGATGTCCGTCACGGTTCCGTGTCTCCTCAGCTACGTGTAGCTACGTGTATCGAAAGGCACCAGCCAGTCTAAGGGCTGTCCCGCCATCCCCGGCGGGCGCACGACGCCGGCCACGGCACCTCGCCGCGTGGCCGGAACGCCCTAACGCATCCAGTGTCCGGGCGTCCCCCGCCCTGCGACGCACCGCATCCTCCGACGCCGCGCGCTCGTCCACCGGGGAGTCATGGGACCGCCCTCAGGCACGTCACACGCCGGCACTCACCGAGCTCATGTTGAAGTCCGGGATCCGCAGCGCGGGCATGGCGGCCCGGGTGAACCAGTCGCCCCACTCACGCGGCAGCGTCTTCTCCGTACGGCCCGCTTCCGTGGCCCGCGACAGCAGATCCACCGGCGACTCGTTGAACCGGAAGTTGTTCACCTCACCGACGACCTCGCCGTTCTCGACCAGGTACACCCCGTCGCGGGTGAGCCCGGTCAGCAGCAGCGTCGCCGGATCGACCTCCCGGATGTACCACATGCAGGTCAGCAGCAGCCCGCGGCCGGTCGTCGCGGCCACCATCTCCGCCAGGGACCGCTCGCCGCCGCCCTCCAGCAGCAGATTGTCGATCGCCGGCGCGACCGGAAGCCCCGTCAGCCCCGCCGTGTGCCGGGTGGTCGTCAGCTGCTCCAGCCTGCCGTCCCGGATCCAGTCGGTCGACGTCAGCGGCAGACCGTTGTCGAAGACGGACGCGCCGTCCCCGGAGGTATGGGCGATCACGAACGGCGCCGACTCCAGGCCCGGGGCGTGCGGGTCGCTGCGCAGCGACAGCGGCAGCCCGGACAGGGTCTCGCCGAGCCTCGTCCCGCCGCCCGGCTTGGAGAACACGGTACGGCCCTCCACGGCGTCCCGTGCCGTCGACGACCACAGCTGGTAGATCAGCAGATCCGCCACGGCGGTCGGCGGCAGCAACGTCTCGTACCGCCCCGCGGGCAGCTCGACACGGCGCTCCGCCCAGCGCAGCCGCTGCGCCAGCTCCGCGTCGATCCCGGCCGGGTCGACATCCTTGAAGTCGCGCGTCGAACGGCCCACCCAGCTCGAACGGGTCCGGTCGGGGGACTTGGCGTTGAGCTCCAGCGTTCCGTTCGGCTGGTCGTGGCGCAGCCGCAGCCCTGTCGACGTACCCAGGTATGTCGAGGTCAGCTCGTGGTGGGCGAAGCCGTACAGCTCACGGCCTCCGGAACGGGCGCGGGCGAAGGCGTCACCGAGCGCCGGGGCGAACCCGGCGAAGACGTCCGAGCCCGTCTCGGCCGGCGCGTCCGTGAAATCGGGCGACGAGGGCACCCCGCCGACCAGTGGCTGCGCGTCCTCCGCGGGCCCGGCCCCGCGCGCGGCGGCCTCGGCGGCCCGCACGAGCGGTTCGAGATCGCCGGCGGTGACCGCCGACCGCGACACCACCCCGGACGCGGTGCCCTGCGCACCGTCGACGGTCGCGACGACGGTCAGGGTCCGGCCCCGTGTCACCCCGTTCGTGGTGAGCGCGTTGCCGGCCCAGCGCAGGTTGGCGGACGACTCCTCGTCGGCGATGACGACACAGCCGTCGGCGGTGGACAGTTCGAGCGCCCGCTCGACAATCTCGTGCGGCTTGCTGACGCGACTCATCGTCCCGCCTCCTGCGTCGTGTTGAGGATGTTCACGCCTCGGAACAGGGCGGAGGGGCAGCCGTGCGAGACGGCCGCGACCTGGCCCGGCTGGGCCTTGCCGCAGTTGAAGGCGCCGCCCAGGACATACGTCTGGGGGCCGCCGACCTTCTCCATCGAGCCCCAGAAGTCCGTCGTCGTCGCCTGGTACGCGACATCGCGCAGCTGCCCGGCCAGTCGGCCGTTCTCGATACGGAAGAACCGCTGCCCGGTGAACTGGAAGTTGTAGCGCTGCATGTCGATCGACCAGGACCGGTCGCCGACCACGTAGATGCCGCGCTCCACCCCGCCGATCAGATCCTCGGTGGACAGCCCGCCCGGATCCGGCCGCAGCGACACGTTCGCCATCCGCTGCACGGGCACGTGGGCCGGCGAGTCCGCGTACGCGCAGCCGTTGGAACGGCCCAGGCCCGTCAGTTTCGCGATCCGCCGGTCCAGCTGGTAGCCGACCAGCGTCCCGTCCTTGATCAGGTCCCAGGACTGCGCCTCGACACCCTCGTCGTCGTATCCGACGGTCGCCAGCCCGTGCTCGGCGGTGCGGTCACCCGTCACATTCATCACGGGGGAGCCGTACGCCAGCTTTCCCAACCGGTCGAAGGTGGCGAACGAGGTCCCGGCGTACGCCGCCTCGTACCCCAGTGCCCGGTCCAGCTCGGTGGCGTGGCCGATCGACTCGTGGATGGTCAGCCAGAGATTGGACGGGTCGACGACCAGGTCGTACGTCCCCGCCTCGACGCTCGGCGCCCGCATCTTCTCCGCGAGCAGCCCGGGAATCCGCTCCAGTTCGTCGTCCCAGTCCCAGCCGGTGCCGGTCAGGTACTCCCAGCCGCGGCCCACCGGCGGGGCGATCGTCCGCATCGAGTCGAACTCACCGGTCGTCCCGTCCACGGCGACCGCGGTGAACTGCGGGTGCAGCCGCACCCGTTGCTGCGTGGTGACGGTGCCCGCCGTGTCCGCGTAGAACTTGTTCTCGTGGACGGTCGTCAGCGAGGCGTCCACATGCGCGACGCCCTCGGCCCCCAGGAGCCGGCCGCTCCATTCGGCGAGCAGGCCCGCCTTCTCCTCGGCCGGGACGTCGAAGGGATTGATCTCGTACGCCGAGACCCAGGTCCGTTCACCGTGCACCGGCTCCTCCGCCAGCTCGACCCTCTCGTCGGAGCCGGCCGCCGCGATCACCTTCGCCGACAGCTTCGCCATGGCGACGGCCTGCGAGGCCACCTTCGCCGCGGCGTCCATCGTCAGATCCACGCCGGACGCGAACCCCCACGCCCCGCCGTGCACCACGCGCACCGCGTACCCGAGATCGGTCGTGTCCGTCGTCCCGGCGGGGCGGGCGTCCCGCAACCGCCAGGACGCGCTGCGCACCCGCTCGAACCGGAAGTCGGCGTGCACGGCCCCCAGCGCGCGGGCCCGGGCCAGCGCCGCGTCGGCGAGGGCCCGCAGGGGCAGGGCCAGAAACTCCCGGTCGATGTCATGGGCCATGTGCGGCCTCCCCATTTCGCTCGCGTCGTCGAATGCGCCAGAGGGAAGTGAAGCACGGCAGTACGTCTCACACCCCGACATATGGCCGGGAATGCGCAACGAGGAGCCCCGGCAGGGGCCTGCCCGCACACGCGCCCGGGAACGGCGGCGAGGGAAGAGCGGCCTGCCCGCGCCACGCGCCCGGGAACGGCGGCGGGAGAAGAGGGGCCTGCCCGTCCACGCGCACGGGAAGAGGGAAGAGGCCGGGCCGGTCACAACTGTAGGAATCCCACAGTGGCTCGCGGACGCCACTGTCAGGGGCCGATTCCTCGATCCGCGCACGGTACCGATAGGTTTTCGAGGTACCAGACCGCTATCGAAAGGGTGATCCGTTGAGCCGCTCGGTTCTCGTCACCGGAGGAAACCGGGGCATCGGCCTCGCCATCGCCCGCGCTTTCGCCGACAACGGCGACAAGGTCGCGATCACGTACCGCTCGGGCGAGCCCCCCCAGATCCTCACCGAGGCGGGCGTTCTGGCCGTCCGGTGCGACATCACGGACGCCGAACAGGTGGAGCAGGCCTACAAGGAGATCGAGGACAAGCACGGCCCCGTCGAGGTACTGGTCGCCAACGCCGGTATCACCAAGGACCAGTTGCTGATGCGGATGTCCGAGGAGGACTTCACCTCGGTACTCGACACCAACCTCACCGGCACCTTCCGGATCGTCAAACGAGCCAACCGCGGCATGCTGCGCGCCAAGAAGGGGCGCGTCGTCCTCATCTCCTCCGTCGTCGGGCTCCTCGGCTCGGCCGGGCAGGCGAACTACGCCGCCTCCAAGGCGGGTCTGGTCGGCTTCGCCCGGTCGCTGGCCCGTGAGCTCGGCTCGCGGAACATCACCTTCAACGTCGTCGCACCCGGCTTCGTCGACACCGACATGACCCAGGTGCTCACCGAGGAGCAGCGCAAGGGCATCGTGTCCCAGGTGCCGCTCGGCCGCTACGCGCAGCCCGAGGAGATCGCCGCCGCGGTGCGCTTCCTCGCCTCCGACGACGCGTCGTACATCACTGGAGCCGTCATTCCCGTTGACGGCGGATTGGGCATGGGTCACTGATCACCATGAGTGGAATTCTCGACGGCAAGCGCATCCTCATCACCGGTGTGCTGATGGAGTCGTCCATCGCCTTCCACGCCGCCAAGGTGGCTCAGGAGCAGGGTGCCGAAGTCATTCTGACCGCCTTCCCCCGGCCCACGCTGACGGAGCGCATCGCCAAGAAGCTGCCGAAGCCCGCCAAGGTCATCGAGCTGGACGTGACCAACAGCGAGCACCTGGACCGCCTCGCCGGTCTGGTCCGTGACGAGCTGGGTTCGCTCGACGGTGTCGTGCACTCCATCGGCTTCGCGCCGCAGGACGCGCTCGGCGGCAACTTCCTGAACACCCCGTTCGAGTCCGTCGCGACGGCGATGCACGTCTCGGCGTTCTCGCTGAAGTCGCTCGCCATGGCCTGCAAGCCGCTGATGAACGACGGCGGCTCGATCGTCGGCCTCACCTTCGACGCGCAGTTCGCCTGGCCGCAGTACGACTGGATGGGCCCGGCCAAGGCCGCGCTGGAGGCCACCTCCCGCTACCTCGCCCGTGACCTGGGCAAGGACGACATCCGCTGCAACCTGATCTCGGCCGGACCGATCGGCTCCATGGCCGCGAAGTCCATCCCGGGCTTCACCGAGCTCGCGGACGTGTGGAACACCCGCTCCCCGCTCTCCTGGAACATGGCGGACCCGGAGCCGGCCGGCCGCGGCGTCGTCGCCCTGCTCTCGGACTTCTTCCCGAAGACCACGGGCGAGATCATCCACGTCGACGGTGGCGTGCACATGATGGGCGCCTGATCCCGTACGACAGGCTGTGACAGGGCCGCGCACCACCTCCCCGGAGGCGGTGCGCGGCCCTCGTGCGTCTGGGCCGGACCTCGGCCCGCTCAAGTCGAAAAGATGGTCGATCCACCGCAGAATGTGGAGGAACCGGACTTTTGGTCAGGCTGCGGGAGGAGGTCGCTGTGCGCTCCACACCTCGCCGGTCCTGGGCGCTCCTCGCGGTCTCCCTGGCGGCCGCCGGACTCGCCGCCCCGGTGTGCATATCCGTGGCGGGGCGGGCGGGAGCCGGGGCGTTTGCCCCCGTCGCTCCGACCCCCGACCCCGCCGGATCCGAATGCCGTACGTCGGTCCGGGGCTCCCGGGTGGTCGCCTACTGCCACAACCCGTACCCCTCCACCGACCGCGTGCAACTGCACACCGAATGCCGTCGATGGTGGGACGTCGACGCGGACGCCACCCCGGTCGACGTGGGACCGGGAAAGACCGTGCGGCTCGACGACCGCTGCTGGAAGGAGGTCGGCTCCGTGTGGATCACCCACCGGGTGCAGGACACACTCCAGCGCCGCCCGGTCTAGCGCGCAGGGAGGGGCAGCAGCACATCGCCCCACTCACCCCACTCAGCCCACGGCATCGGCGTTCCGCGCCGGATGTGTGTCGGGCCACGGCACCGGCCTTCTCCTCCCCGGGCCCGCTCTTCCCCGGACCCGTCTCAGACCCGGTCCACCAGGCAGTTCAGCGCATGGCCGGCCGCCTCGGCCGCCGCCGTCTCCGCGTCCCCCGCCCGGATCGCCTCGACCAGCCGACTGTGGTCCATGTGGTTCTCCGGTCGCAGCTCATGACCGATGTCGCCCCTGAGGTAGTCGCGCAGCAGATCGCCCAGGTCGGCGTAGAGGCCGGTCAGGACCTCGTTGTGCGAGGCCGCGACGACGGCCAGATGCAGCGTCGCGTCCGCCTCGACGAATGCCTCGGCGTCGCCCGCGGCCCAGGTCTCCTCGCGGCGCGCCATGAGCGTGTCCAACTGCTTCAGATCCCGCTCGGTGCGCCGGGCCGCGGCCAGCCGTGCCGCGGACGACTCCAGGGTGGAGCGGAGCTCGGCGACATGGCGCGGATCGGCGGTGGCGAAACGGCGGTGCATCACCCCCGCCAGTTCGCTGGTGGCGACGACATAGGTGCCCGAACCCTGCCGGATGTCGAGCAGACCGTTGTGCGCGAGCGCGCGTACGGCCTCGCGGACGGTGTTGCGGGCCACTCCCAGCTGTTCCACCAGTTCGGGCTCGGTGGGAATCCGTGAACCCACGGGCCACTCGCCCGAGGTGATCTGGTTCCTCAGCTGGGCAATCACCTGGTCGGCGAGTGCCGAACGCCGCGGAGACGTCAGCGCCATGGTGCTCCTTGCTCGGGTTGCTGGAGTGGTGAGGGGGGAGGGCCGGGGACCGAGGGAACGACGGGGTCGTTCTGCCCACAGCGCATGGTCTCAGAGGAGACGCCCCCGGAGTGGACAATCAATCATCCCATGATTCTATGATGGGCCTCATGCCCGACGACGAGACCCGGTCCCAGACCCGGACCCTGAGCCCCGCCAGCACCGTGGACGCCCCTACGAAGACGCCGACCCCACAAGCACCCGGGGCCCCGCGGACGGCAACGGCCGCCGGTGGGTCCTCCCCGTGGCTGCTCCGGCTGGCCGTCCTCGGGCTCGTCCTTGCCGCGCTCAACCTCCGCCCCGCCATCACCAGCCTCGGCGCCCTCCTCGAAGAGGTCCAGGACGGGCTGCACATGAGCGGCAGCGTCGCGGGTGTCCTCACCTCCGTCCCGCCGCTCTGCTTCGCGGTCTTCGGAGTCATGGCGCCCCGTCTCGCCCGCCGCTTCGGGCCGAGCGCGATCGTCTGCGCCGGCATGGTCGCCATCACCGCCGGTCTGGTCGTCCGGCCGCTCATCGGCGGCACGGCCGGCTTCCTGGCCGCGAGCGCCCTCGCTCTCATGGGCATCGCCGTCAGCAACGTCCTGATGCCGGTGATCGTCAAGCGCTGGTTCCCGGACCGCGTCGGCTCCATGACCGGCCTCTACTCGATGGCACTGGCCCTCGGTACCGCGCTCGCGGCCGCGGTGACCGTGCCCATGACCGACGCGCTGGGCGGCAGCTGGAAGGCCGGCCTCGGCGTCTGGGCCGTGCTCGCCGCCGCCGCGGTCCTGGCCTGGATCCCGCTGGTACGGGACCGGCACGGCGCCCCCGGACAGCCCTCCGCGCAGCACAGGGAAGCCCCGGCGCTCAGGATCACCCGCAGCCGTACCGCCTGGGGCCTCGCCTGCTTCTTCGGCCTCCAGGCCACCGCCGCGTACATCACCATGGGGTGGATGCCGCAGATCTTCCGTGACGCCGGGGTCTCGGCCGGCACCGCGGGCGTGCTCCTCGCCGTGACCATGGCCATGGGTGTGCCGCTCGCCTTCGTCATTCCCGGCGTCGCCACCCGGATGAGGAGCCAGGGGCCGATCGTCGTCCTCCTCGGCGCCTGCGGCCTCATCGGATACGCGGGCCTCTACCTCGCACCGGCCGGCGGAGCCTGGGCCTGGGCGCTGCTCCTGGGCATCTCGAACTGCGCCTTCCCGCTCGCCCTGACCATGATCGGCATGCGGTCCCGCAGCGGTGCCGGAGTGGTCCGGCTCTCCGCGTTCGCGCAGTCCACCGGTTACCTGATCTCGATCCCCGGCCCGCTGCTCGTCGGCGTGCTCCATCAGCACAGCGGCGGCTGGGGGCTGCCGATCGCGCTCATGGCGGGTCTCATGGTGCCGCAGATGCTGGCGGGAATCGTGGCCGGACGGGACCGGACGATCGAGGACGAATGCTGAGATGCGAGACTGACCGCATGTCTCCTGTGCTCGACCCGAATCCCCAGAACGGTCAGAAGAAGCTCCTCCTCGTGCTCGGGGCGATGCTGCTGGTCACCGTGATCATCGCGGTGATCGCCTCGCTCGCGTCCCCCTGAGCCGCCCGGCCCCGGCGGCCGATGGTGGTGCTGGCACCACCATCCCTTAGGGGGCCAGTGTCAGGGTCGAGTGGGTGGGTCGCCGGATGGGACCGGCGCCCCCGTTTCCGTAGGTTCGAGGTATCGGAACCCATGACTCTCGGAGGCGGACAATGCCGGCCCGCACGCACACCCGGTCCCCCCACACGGCCACGGGCGGCGTCGAGGCCCGTCTGCCGTGGTGGGCGGTCGCGCTGCCCACGATCGCGTTCGCCGTCCTCCTGCTCCTGATCATGGGTTCCGGCGACGCACACGCGGCGACGGAGACTCCCGCCGTCGGCCGGCTGCTCCAGCGCATCACGGATCTGATCACCCGCTGACGGTGTTCACGCACATCACAGGAGCCTTTCAACACCCTGCGCCGGGCGTCGCGTTTCGTGCGAAGCTGAGGTGTATGAGCGTCGATACACCTCGCAGGATCGTCCTTCTCAGGCATGCAAAGGCGGAATGGTCGCAGGACTCCGACCATGAGCGGCCGCTCGCGGAACGCGGCCGCAAGGATGCCCCCGTCGCAGGCCGCAAACTCGTCGACTCCGGGATCGTTCCCGATCTGACCCTCTGCTCGACCGCCGCCAGGACGCGCGAGACGTGGAAGCTGGCGGTGCACGAGATGCCGCACCGGCCCAGGACCGTGTACGAGGAGCGACTGTACGAGGCGTCCACCGGCGAGCTGATCGCCCTGCTCAACGAGACCCCCGACGATGTGCGGAATCTCCTCGTCGTCGGTCACAACCCGGGTATGCATGCCGTCGCCGACGCCCTCTCGGCATCGGCCGAGGGCGACGCCCTGACCCGGATGAACCGCGGCGGCTTTCCGACCGCCGCCTTCGCCGTCGTCGAGTTCACCGGATCCTGGAAGGGCGTGGAGCACGGGGTGGGCAAGCTGGTCGAGTACTGGACACCCAACGACTGATCCCGCCGGCGTACGCCTCCGGCCGCCGTACGCCTCCCGCGCCCGCGCGGCCGGAGCGCGTACGAGTACCTGACCCCGCGCGTTGTGCGGCAACGCCTCCCGCGCCCGCGCTGCCGGAGCCGCTGTGCGGCTGCCGCTCCCACGAGCAGGGCCCCGGATTAACCAACAGCACCATGTCCGCGCCGGGGCCCTGCTCGTACGCGTGACGTCAGTCGACGAGACCGTCGGCGGCCTCGACCTCCTCGCGGGTGATGCCGAGCAGATACAGCACGGTGTCCAGGAACGGCACGTTCACCGCGGTGTGCGCGGCCTTGCGGACCACCGGCTTGGCGTTGAAAGCCACCCCGAGCCCGGCGGTGTTCAGCATGTCGAGGTCGTTCGCACCGTCCCCGATGGCGACGGTCTGCGCCAGCGGCACCCCGGCCTGCTCGGCGAAACTCCGCAGCAGCCGGGCTTTTCCGGCCCGGTCGACGATGTCGCCGACGACCCGGCCGGTGAGCTTTCCGTCGACCACTTCCAGGGTGTTGGCCGAGGCGAAGTCGAGCCCGAGACGTTCCTTCAGGTCGTCGGTGACCTGCGTGAACCCGCCCGAGACCACGCCCACTTGGTAACCGAGCCGCTTCAGCGTACGGATCAGGGTCCGGGCGCCCGGCGTCAGCCGCACCTCGGCCCGCACCTTCTCCACCACGGACACATCGAGCCCCGCCAGGAGCGCGACCCGCGCGTGCAGCGACTGCTCGAAATCGAGCTCGCCGCGCATCGCCTGCGCGGTCACCTCGGCGACCTCGTCCTCGCAGCCGGCATGGGCGGCGAAGAGTTCGATGACCTCGTCCTGGATGAGCGTCGAGTCGACGTCCATGACGACCAGCCGCTGCGCCCGGCGGCTCAGCCCGGCCGACACGACCGCCACGTCGACCCCGATCCCGGCGGACTCCGGCGCCAACGCGGTCCGCAGCTCCTCCGTCCCCGTGCCGGACACAGCGAACTCGACCGCCGTGACCGGGTACTTGGCGAGCCGGAAGATCCGGTCGATGTTCCCGCCGGTCGAGGTGATCGTGGCCGCTATGGCGGCGGTCGACTCGGCGGTGAGCGGGTGCCCGAGCACCGTCACATGGGAACGGCCGTAGCCTCGCGGCCGGTTGTCACCCGTGCCGGAGATGATCTCGGCCTGCAGCTTCAGCGATTCGGCCCAGCTGTGCACCGTCGCCCGCAGGTCGCCCTCGGTGGTGCCGCCCGCGGTCGGGGAGGTGACCAGGGCGCACAGGACGATGCGGCCACGGGTGACGACCTGCTCGATGTCGACGACATCGACGGAGTAGGCGGCAAGGGTGTCGAAGAGACCGGCGGTGATCCCGGGGCGGTCCTTGCCGAAGATCTTCACGAGGAGGGTGGGTGCGTCCGCGCCCCGGCGGGACTCAGGGGGCTCAGGAGACGGAGAGGACTGAGGTGGCTGAGATGCGCTCATGGTTCTTCCACCGTATCGGTCCGCCTCATCGCACCGGAGGCCCGTCCCGAGGACCGGACGGTGCGTCGTACCTCTTGTCCCTCCGGAGCCCGGGCGGCGCGACGGAGAGCACGCAGACGGAGACGCCAGGTGACGGGTGGCGGGTCGGGGTGGGCGGAAACACGCCGGTTCGCGCCGTTCGCCCCTGACCCGAAACCGTTCACGGATGCGTTCACGCGTGTTCATGAGCACGCGCGGACCCTCCTGCCCATGAACCCGTTCATCCGGATTCGACGGTGCGAGGACCCAGGTCTCAGCAGGGTCTTCACTCCGCCCGACTTTCGTAGTGGGGACTGCTCCTGGAATAGTTCCCCACGATGTTCAGCATCCCTAGACTCCCTGCAACGGGGGTAACTCGGGGGACAACAAGTGGGGCGCGGAGTGCCGGAACTCGTACTGGAATTGAATGGCAGCACCTGGACGCTCGATCCGTCCAGGTCATACACACTGGGGCGCGATCCGCAGGGGGACCTGACGATCGACGACGCCAGGGTTTCGTGGCGGCACGCCACGATCAGCTGGGGGGGTCACAGTTGGTTCATCGAGGACCATGGCAGCACCAACGGCACCTATGCACAGGGCCGTCGGATCCATCAGATGGAGATCGGGCCCGGCTCGGCCGTGCACCTGGGGAATGCCACTGACGGACCGCGGCTGAGCGTCGCGGCCCCGGCGGGTGCCGGCGTGCACGGCGGGCAGGGTGCGGGTGCGCACCAGCCCCCCGCCCAGCAGCCCCAGCAGGGCGGCGCGGGCTGGCCCGGTCAGCAGGCCGTCGCTCCGCAACAGCCGCAGCAGGGCTGGCAGCAGCCCCCTCAGGCTCAGCCGTACCAACAGCCCGCGCAACCTCAACAGCCCCACATCCCGCATCAGCAGGGCGTGGCGCAGACGCCCGGCGTGGCCGGTCCCGGCGGTGCCGCGGGGGCGCCGCCGGTGTACGGCGACCGCAGCCCGACCACGTTCCACCAGTTCGCCCTCGGCCGTGTCATGCGCATCGGTCGTGCGCTCGAGAACGAACTGGTCGTCTCCGACCTCCAGGTCTCGCGCCACCACGCCGAATTCCACGCGACACCCGACGGCCGTTTCGAGATCCGTGACCTCGGATCCCACAACGGCACCTACGTCAACGGTCAGCCGCTGTCCAAGTCCGGCTCCGCGCTCATCGGTCCGAACGACATCGTCGGTGTCGGTCACTCGACGTTCCGCCTGGTCGGCGACCGGCTGGAAGAGTTCGTCGACACCGGTGAGGTCTCCTTCTCCGCCCGCCACCTCACGGTGACGGTCGACGGCGGGAAGCAGATCCTCAAGGACGTCTCCTTCGGAGTCCCGGAGAAGTCGCTCATCGCGGTCATCGGCCCGTCCGGCTCCGGCAAGTCCACCCTGCTCAAGGCGCTCACCGGCTACCGGCCCGCCAACCAGGGCGATGTCCTCTACGACAACCGGAACCTGTACAAGCAGTTCGCCGAGCTGCGCCAGCGTATCGGCCTGGTCCCGCAGGACGACATCCTGCACAAGGAACTCACGGTCACCAAGGCCCTCAAGTACGCGGCCAAGCTCCGCTTCCCCGCGGACACCACCGAGGCCGAGCGTCAGGCCCGGATCCTCGAAGTCCTTGCCGAACTCAAGCTCGACATTCACAAGGACAAGAAGGTCACCTCGCTCTCCGGGGGCCAGCGCAAGCGCGTCTCCGTGGCCCTGGAGCTGCTGACCAAGCCGTCGCTGATCTTCCTGGACGAGCCGACGTCCGGCCTCGACCCGGGCATGGACCGCGATGTCATGCAGCTGCTGCGCGGCCTGGCCGACGACGGCCGTACGGTCCTCGTCGTCACGCACTCCGTCGCCGAGCTGGCGATCTGCGACAAGCTGCTCGTCATGGCGCCGGGCGGTTCCGTCGCGTACTTCGGCCCTCCGGAGGAAGCGCTCAACTTCTTCGGCTACACCACCTGGGCCGACGTCTTCTCGGCCTTCGAGAGCTACCGCGACTACGACTGGGCGGGCCGCTGGCGCGGCTCGCAGCACTACCAGATGTACGCCGCGGACATCGACGCCGTCGCCGCGCAGTCCGTACACATGCCGCCCCCGCAGCAGATGCGTCCGCCGAAGCCGCAGAGCTGGACGGCGCAGTTGTGGACACTGATGCGCCGCTACGTCTCGGTGATCGCGTCCGACAAGGGCTTCATGGGCCTGATGGTGGCGCTGCCGGCCGTGCTCGGCATCGTCAGCGTGGTCATCCCGGCCAAGTTCGGCCTGGCCCCGCCGGACCCGCCGTCCCGGTTCAACAGCGCCGCCGGAACGATCATGCTGATCCTCGCGGTCGGCATGTGCTTCTCCGGTGCGGCCAACTCCGTACGAGAACTGATCAAGGAACGCGTCATCTATGAACGGGAACGGGCCACCGGTCTTTCCCGCTCCGCCTATCTGATGTCCAAGGTGATCGTCCTCGGCGTGATCACGGCGATCCAGGGCGTCATCATCTGCGGCATCGGCTTCGCCACGCGTGAGCTGCCCGAAGAGGGCCTGATCATGCCGCCGGCCGTCGAGCTCTGCGTCACGATCAGCGTGCTCGGCTTCACGTCGATGATGTTCGGCCTGGTGATCTCCTCCCTGGTGAAGACCTCCGAGAAGACCATGCCGCTGCTGGTCATGTTCGCGATAGTCCAGGTCGTCTTCACCGGCATCCTCTTCCAGGTGTACGGGTCGCCCGGCCTGGAGCAGTTCGCCTGGCTGATGCCGTCCCGCTGGGCCATCGCCGGGGCGGGCGCGACGCTCGACCTCTCGCACCTCATGGCGCCGTGGGATCCGAAGAACCCGACCGACCTGGACCCGCTGTGGGAACACTCGGCCGGCCAGTGGGCGACCAACGTCTCGATCCTGCTGTTCCTCGGAATCATCTGCGGCGTAGTGGTCGCGCGACTGCTGCGCCGCCACGAGCCGGAGGTCATGCGCAAGTAGGCGCCGGCACGGAACACAAGAGCCGGCACGGATGGCAGGCGCCGGCACGGAACACCGAAGGGCGGCACCCCGCGGGGTGCCGCCCTTCGGCGTCTGCGGATGCCCTCCGAGGGCGTCCGGAACCGGTCAGTACGCGCTGTTGACGTTGTCGATCGAGCCGTAACGGTCGGAGGCGTAGTTGGCGGCGGCGGTGATGTTCGCGACCGGGTCGTAGATGTTCGTCGAGGTGCCGGGGACGTGGTACGCGTTGAAGGTCGGCTGGATGACCTGCAGCAGGCCGCAGGACGGGGTGCCGTTCTGGGCGTTGATGTCCCAGCCGTTGACCGCGTTCGGGTTACCGGTCGACTCCCGCATGATGTTGCGGTGCAGACCGTCGTACGAGCCGGGGATGCCGTGGGCCCTCATGACGTCCAGCGCCTGTCGGATCCAGCCGTCCAGGTTGTTCGCGTAGACCGGGGTACGGGCCTGGGAGCGGCTGGCGGTCTGCGTGCCGGAGCGCTCGGCGGCGGCCTTCGCCTTCGCGGCGGCCTTGGCCTCCGCCTTTGCCTTCGCCTCGGCCCGGGCCTTCGCGGCGGCCTTCGCCTTCACGGCGGCCTCGGCCTTTGCCTTCGCCTCGACGGCCGCGGCCTTCTTGGCCCTGACGAGGTCGGCGGCCTTCACCAGCTTCTCGGCGGTGGAGTGCTGCTCGATGATGCTGGCCTGCACGTCCTTGACCTGCGAGGTACCGGCGATCGACGACAGGACCACGGGCTCGGCGGACACGGGGGTCCGCGCCTCGGACTTGGACTCGGCGTTCGCGGGGACGAGCGAGAGCGAGAGCGATGCGACGGCGACCGCGGAGATGCCCGCGACGGAGAGCTTCTGGGTCTTGTTCAGACGACGAGGACCGGGGATGCGGGACATGGACATGCGGGCATACCTCTTCGAATCGCGGAAGTCCTCACGGAGGACGAAGACGGGAGGCGGTGTGTGCGCATCTCCGTCGTGGACAGGTGCAATTCTTAGCGGCAGCAAAATCCCGTGGCAAAGGTGTGACCTACGATCCCGGGTAGTGGATCACGACTCCACTCGAAGGCGGTGGTCCGTGTCCATGTCCATTGATGTGGCCCTTATGTATCCACTAGCCGGCTTCGTAAGTGACGTGGGTCCTATGCCCGGCCTCACATCGCCCGCACAGTCAGCTCACTGGGCGTTGCTTCAGCAATTCGGAGTGTGAGATTCCGGTCCCGGGTTCGGTGGAGGGGTGTCCCGGAGCCCGCGTCCGACCGCCCCGGCCCGGACGCGGCCCGGCCCGGACGCGGCGTCGGACCTAGTCCCCGCGTCCTGACCGGCACAGTCCACAGGCCGATACGGCGTCCTCGTGCGCGCCGGTACGGTGAGGCCATGAGCCATCGCCCACCGTCGGGCCTCGCAGCGGTGAGTGCCGCGCTGCTCGCCATGAGCCGGCCTCTCGAAGTGCGTGATGTCCTGAAGACGATCGTCGCCTCGGCCCGCCGGCTGCTGGACGCCGAGTACGCCGCCCTGGGCGTCCCCGACGACCACGGCGGCTTCGCCCAGTTCGTCGTCGACGGAGTCAGCGACGAGCAGTGGAAGGCCATCGGCCCCCTGCCCCGGCAGCACGGCATCCTCGCCGCGATGCTCCACGAGGCGAGGCCCGAGCGCCTCGCCGATGTCCGCAAGGACCCGCGCTTCGAGGGCTGGCCCGCCGCCCACCCCGACATGTCCGATTTCCTCGGCCTGCCCATCAGGGACGGCGACGCGACCATCGGCGCGCTCTTCCTCGCCAACAAGCGCTGCCCCAAACCCGAGGGCAGCTGCGGCTTCACCGTGGAGGACGAGGAACTGCTGTCGATCCTCGCGCAGCACGCGGCGATCGCCCTCACCAACGCCCGGCTGTACGAACGCAGCCGCGAGCTCACGATCGCGCAGGAGCGCTCCCGGCTCGCCCACGAGCTGCACGACGCGGTCAGCCAGAAGCTGTTCTCGCTGCGGCTGACGGCCCAGGCGGCCACCGCCCTGGTGGACCGCGACCCGGTCCGCGCCAAGCGCGAGCTCCACCAGGTGGCCGCGCTCGCCGCGGAAGCCGTGGACGAGCTGCGCGCCGCCGTCGTCGAACTGCGCCCGGCCGCGCTGGACGAGGACGGCCTCATCGCCACCCTCCGCACCCAGATCCAGGTCCTCGACCGCGCGCACACGGCCCGGGTCACCTTCGAGACCCTGGGCGTACGGGCCCTTCCCGCCGCCCAGGAGGAAGCGCTGCTCCGGGTCGCGCAGGAGGCCCTGCACAACGCACTGCGCCATTCAGGAGCCGTGCACGTCGACGTCGTCCTGGCTCGGCACGGTGGCGGCACGCTGCTGCGGATCACCGACGACGGCAGCGGCTTCGACCCCACGGCGACCCGGCAGGCCGGCCGCCACCTGGGTCTGGTGTCGATGCGGGACCGCGCGAGCGGCGTCGGCGGAAGGCTCACCGTTGAATCGGCGCCCGGCACGGGCACCACGATCGAGATGGAGGTACCCGGTGGCTGACAAGATCATCAGGGTGCTGCTGGTCGACGACCACCAGGTGGTCCGCCGCGGTCTGCGTACGTTCCTGGAGATCCAGGACGACATAGAAGTGGTCGGCGAGGCGTCCGACGGCGCCGAAGGGGTGGCCAGGACCGAGGAACTCCGCCCCGATGTCGTCCTGATGGACATCAAGATGCCCGGTACCGACGGGATCGAGGCCCTGCGCAGGCTCCGCGAGCTGGAGAACCCGGCCAAGGTCCTCATCGTCACGAGCTTCACCGAACAGCGCACCGTGGTTCCCGCACTGCGCGCGGGAGCCTCCGGCTACGTATACAAGGACGTCGACCCCGACGCCCTGGCCGGTGCCATCCGCTCGGTGCACGCGGGCCACGTCCTGCTCCAGCCGGAGGTCGCGGGAGCCCTGCTCGCCCAGGACGACACGGGCGGCGGTACAGGGCGGGGGAGCACCCTCACCGAACGGGAGCGGGAGGTACTGGGCCTGATCGCCGACGGACGCTCCAACCGCGAGATCGCGCGAGCGCTGGTCCTCTCCGAGAAGACCGTGAAGACACACGTCTCGAACATTCTGATGAAGCTGGACCTCTCGGACCGGACGCAGGCGGCCCTCTGGGCCGTGCGGCACGGAGCGGCGGGCTGACCGACCGAAGCGGACCGTTCCCCTCCGGACCGAGATTCATACTGTCGGGTGTATGTCACCCGGACGGCGCAACCTGTGCGCGCCCGAGGCGTTCTCCAGGGTGCTGCGGCGGCTGGTCGCAGCCACGCTAGGAGGATCCTGAAGTGAAGAACCTGAAGAAGGCCGCAGCCGTCACCGCGATCGCCGGTGGAATCATCGCCGCCGGTGCCGGCGCGGCCTCCGCCACCGGCCACGGCGCCGGCGCCCACGGTGCCGCGACCCACTCCCCGGGCGTGGTCAGCGGCAACGCCGTGCAGGTCCCGGTCCACGTCCCGGTGAACGTGGTCGGCAACACGGTCAACGTGATCGGTCTGCTCAACCCGGCCTTCGGCAACTTCGGCCTGAACGGCTGACCGACCTACCGGCCTCACGGTCCCATGTCGCCGGACAGGTGCGTCGAGCCGGTCCGGCGGCATCCGCGGGCGAGCCGTCCGGCCCCCGAGGACTGCGCGTCATCAAGAGGCTGCGCGTCATCAAGAGCACAGCACGCCATCAAGGGGCACCCCGCCCACCCACTGCACCCTTGCCCCACCGTCCCCGTCCGCCCTGCCTACCGCTCGCGCTCCCTCTCCTCCACATACGCGTTGTACGCGGCCACCTGCGCACGCCGGGCCACCCGCTCCACCGGCCTCAGCGCCTCCCCCCGAGCCGCGATCTCCGACGCGCTCACCGCACCGCCGTGCCCGTTCTCGTACGCCACCGAGATCAGCAGCCCGACCCGCTGCGCCAGCTCCAGCACCCGCACCGCCCGCGGCGGATACCCCGGCGCCAACACCTCGCGCCCCCGCTCCGACCGTGCCCTGTACGCATCGATCGCGGCCTCCGCCACCGGCCCCGAACCGGCCACATCCAGCCGCGACATCAGCGCCGTCGCATCCCGCAACGCCTCGGCCAGCTCCCGCTCCGCCTCGCCCAGCGACGGCACATCGGCCGGCGGAGCCTCCCGTACCGGCAGACAACGCCACACCACCTCGACGTGCAGATCCCCGTCCGGCCCCACCTCGGACACCTCGGGAACGAGTCCATAGGGCGCACCGAACGCGACCACGGCCTCCTCGGCCTCCAGCGCCCGCGCATTGAACTCCGGCGGACCGCTCAGCCCCAGGGGATGCCCCGGCGCCGGCAGTGCGACCCGGAAACCGGTCACCCCCAGCGCGCGCAACCGTCCGAGCGCCAACGTGAGCCCGACCGGCCCCGTCTCACCCGGCAGTCCCTCGACGCGGTGCACCGCGTCGTCCCCGACAATGGCGAGCGCCGCGTGGTCCGGGGAGACGAGTCCGGCCAGAAGCGCGTTTCCCCAAGCGGCCAGCAGTCCTGAGCGTGGTTCCGAAAGCATGGCAACAGCCTAGGGAACCCAGCCGGGGCCCGTCGTCACACGGGCCCAGCGCCCGGAGCTCTTCCGCGGTGGCGTAGATTTCCCTGGGAGCTGTGCTTACAGGCACGCGACGATCTCGACACTGCATGGGGAGACAACGCGCCATGAGCGATGTACTGGAGCTGGTGGACGTATCCGTGGTCCGCGACGGACGCGCTCTGGTGGACGACGTCTCCTGGCAGGTCAAGGAGGGTGAGCGCTGGGTCATCCTCGGTCCGAACGGCGCCGGCAAGACCACCCTCCTCAACATCGCGTCCAGCTACCTCTTCCCGAGCACCGGCAGCGCCAGGATCCTCGGCGAACAACTCGGCGGCGTCGGCACCGACGTCTTCGAGCTCCGCCCCCGCATCGGCATCGCGGGCGTCGCCATGGCCGAGAAGCTGCCCAGGCGCCAGACCGTTCTGCAGACCGTGCTCACCGCCGCCTACGGCATGACCGCCACCTGGCACGAGGACTACGAAGCCGTCGACGAGGAGCGCGCCCGCGCCTTCCTCGACCGGCTCGGCATGACCGAGTACCTCGACCGCAGGTTCGGCACCCTCTCCGAGGGCGAGCGCAAGCGCACCCTCATCGCCCGCGCCATGATGACCGACCCCGAACTGCTCCTCCTCGACGAACCCGCCGCCGGACTCGACCTCGGTGGCCGCGAGGACCTGGTCCGCCGCCTCGGCCGACTGGCACGCGACCCGTACGCCCCGTCCATGATCATGGTCACCCACCATGTCGAGGAGATCGCGCCCGGCTTCACCCACGTCCTGATGATCCGCCAGGGCAAGGTACTCGCCGCCGGTCCCATGGAGACCGAGCTCACCTCCCGCAACCTCTCCCTCTGCTTCGGCCTGCCGCTCGTCGTCGAGCGCAACGGCGACCGTTACTCGGCCCGCGGTCTGCCGCTCGCGTAGGCACAGCCGGACGGCGGTCTTCCGGACACAACGGCCCGTCCGCCCGCCCGCGCCCTGTCCCCGAGGGCACCCGCGGTCCTACCATGACGACGTGGACATCGACGCGTGGGTGTGGTGGCTGATCGGCGCGGCGGGACTGGGCATCCCGCTCGTCCTGACCGCGATGCCCGAGTTCGGCATGTTCGCCGTCGGAGCGGTCGCCGCGGCGGTCGTCGCGGCACTCGGTGGCGGCATCGTGGCCCAAGTACTGGTCTTCGTCGTGGTGTCCGTGGCGCTCATCGCCGTGGTCCGCCCGATCGCCGCCAGACACCGGGCCGACCGGCCTCAACTCTCCACAGGCATCGATGCGTTGAAAGGCCGTCAGGCCGTCGTTCTGGAACGGGTCGACAGCAGCGGCGGCCGGATCAAGCTGGCCGGAGAGATCTGGTCCGCCCGCGCACTCGACGAGGGCCAGAGCTTCGACCCGGGCCAACACGTCGATGTCGTCGACATCGACGGAGCCACCGCAGTCGTCATGTGACCGAACCACCCCCACAACAGAGCGCGTTCTGTCAGACTCGATGTCGATCATCATGAGATCGGGGCCGTTCGATCCATACGGCCCCTCCGCGAAATCGACCTCGATCATCGCGATCCGTCGGCAACCGAAGGGCAACGAGGAACACGATGCAACCGATCATCATCGTTCTGATCATTCTGGTGGTGCTCGTCTTCATCGCCCTGATCAAGACGATCCAGGTCATCCCGCAGGCCAGCGCCGCCATCGTGGAGCGCTTCGGCCGCTACACCCGCACGCTCAACGCCGGCCTGAACATCGTCGTTCCATTCATCGACACCATCAGGAACCGCATCGACCTCCGTGAACAGGTCGTCCCGTTCCCGCCCCAGCCGGTGATCACCCAGGACAACCTGGTCGTCAACATCGACACCGTCATCTACTACCAGGTGACCGACGCACGGGCCGCGACCTACGAAGTCGCCAGCTACATCCAGGCGATCGAGCAGCTCACCGTCACCACCCTCCGCAACATCATCGGTGGCATGGACCTGGAGCGGACCCTGACCTCCCGCGAGGAGATCAACGCCGCCCTCCGCGGAGTCCTCGACGAGGCGACGGGCAAGTGGGGCATCCGCGTCAACCGCGTCGAGCTCAAGGCGATCGAACCGCCCACCTCCATCCAGGACTCGATGGAGAAGCAGATGCGCGCCGACCGCGACAAGCGCGCCGCGATCCTCCAGGCCGAAGGTACCCGGCAGTCCGCGATCCTCACCGCGGAGGGCGAGAAGCAGTCCTCGATCCTGCGCGCCGAAGGTGAGGCCAAGGCCGCCGCCCTGCGCGCGGAGGGCGAGGCCCAGGCCATCCGCACGGTCTTCGAGTCCATCCACGCAGGCGACCCGGACCAGAAGCTTCTCTCGTACCAGTACCTCCAGATGCTCCCGAAGATCGCCGAGGGCGACGCGAACAAGCTCTGGATCGTGCCCAGCGAGATCGGCGACGCCCTCAAGGGGCTCAGCGGTGCCTTCGGCAACCTGGGCAGCGGCGTCCCCGGCTTCGACACCGGCAAGGAACGCCGGGAACAGCCCCCGGTCGACTGACGCGTACACGCCCTCGTGCATGATCGGTGGATCACGCACCGACCATGCACGGGGGAGTCGCCATGGACATCTGGGAGATGCTCGCCGTCTTCGCCGCGGGCATCAGCGCCGGCACGATCAATACGATCGTCGGCTCGGGAACGCTGATCACCTTCCCCGTACTGCTCGCCACCGGCCTGCCTCCGGTCACCGCCACCGTGTCCAACGCCCTCGGTCTGATCCCCGGTTCCATCAGCGGCGCCATCGGCTACCGGAAGGAGCTCGCGGGACAGCGCCGGCGCATCCTGAAGTTCACCGTGGGCGCCCTGATCGGCGGCCTCACCGGCGCCACCCTCCTGCTGGCCCTGCCTTCCACGGCCTTCGAGACGATCGTGCCGGTCCTGGTCGCCCTGGCACTCGTCCTGGTCGTCCTGCAACCCCGCATCAGCAAAGCGGTACAGCGCCGACGCGAACACACCGGCACCACCGCCCGCCAGGACGGCGGCCCGCTCCTCTTCCTCGGACTGACGCTCGCCAGCGTCTACGGCGGCTACTTCACCGCCGCCCAGGGGATCATCTACCTCTCCCTGATGGGCATGCTGCTCGACGACACGATGCAGCGCCTCAACGCCGTCAAGAACGTCCTGGCCGCCATCGTCAACAGCATCGCGGCCCTCTTCTTCCTCTTCGTCGCGGACTTCGACTGGACGGCCGTCGTACTGATCGCGGTCGGCTCCGCGCTCGGCGGCCAGATAGGCGCCACGGTAGGACGCCGCCTCAGCCCCACCGTCCTGCGCACACTCGTCGTCGTGGTCGGCACGCTCGCCATCGTCCAACTGCTGCTCCGCTGACAGCCGGATGCCCGCCTCCACCAGGAGACGGGCATCCGATACGGCAGCACACGTACGCCGTCTACGCCGCGCTACTGTCCAGCCACTCCGGCAGCGCCGACCGCTCGCCCGCCCCCATCGCCAGCAGCATCGCCTGTGCCGGAGACGGCACGAAGGGCTGCCGCAGCAACGGCATCCCCGCCTGCTCCGGAGTCATGGCCGCCTTGCGGTGATTGTCCTCGGCACAGGACGCCACCGTGTTCAGCCAGGTGTCCTGGCCGCCCTGGGCACGCGGCACCACGTGGTCGACGGTGCTCGCCCGCCGCCCGCAGTACGCACACCGGTGCTGGTCCCGTATCAGCACACCCCTTCTGGACCACGGCGCCTGTCTTCGGAACGGCACGCGTACGTACCGGCAGAGCCTGATCACCCGGGGCACCGGGATGTCCACGGCGGCACCGCGCATGCGGAGATCGGGGTGCGACTGCTCGACGACGGCCTTGTCCTGCAGAACCAGCACCACCGCACGGTTCAGCGTCACCGTCGACAGCGGCTCGAAGCTCGCGTTCAGTACCAGCGTGTCCCGCATCCCGCCCACCTCCCGTGTGCCACCCGCCCCCTGGCAGGCCCGGATCAACTCTGGCTGGGCAGGCCGTGATGGACAACGCAATAAAAAATGCCCTGCCCTGGTCTCTCCAGGACCAGGGCAGGGCAAACAACAGGAGAACTATCGGCTCACCGGGTATCAGACAGGACCCGTGTACTCACCGATCAGCTGGGCCCGGCCCAGCGTGTGGAATCGCAGATTGAATCCGACGACAGCGGGCGACGCGTCGCTGTCGACGCCCAGCCTCTCGCTGTCCACCGCGTACACGGTGAAGACATACCGGTGGTTCTCACCGGCCGGCGGTGCGGCACCGCCGAAGTCCTTCGCCCCGTAGTCGTTACGGACCTGGACGGCGCCCTCGGGCAGCCCGTCGAACTTCCCGCTCCCGGCACCGGCCGGCAGCTCCGTGACCGACGCCGGGATGTCGAAGAGCACCCAGTGCCAGAAGCCGCTGCCGGTCGGAGCGTCGGGGTCGAAGCAGGTCACGGCGAAACTCTTGGTCTCCGCGGGGAATCCCTCCCACCGCAGCTGCGGTGAGGTGTTCCCCGCCGCGAACACCTGGGCATCCGCCAGCACCGCCCCGGGGGCGAGATCCTCACTCACCACCGTGAACGACGGCACCTCGGGGTGGAAGTCGTGCGGCAGCGGCGCCCTCTTCGGCTCAGTCACGTCAGCACCTCTCCTGATCGCTCCTCCTGCTGCTGTCAGCAGGTCTCCCACCGACCCTAAGGGCTTTCCCGCAACCCCTGGCGGGCGCGCGACGACAGCTACGGCACCTCGCCGCGTTGTCGGGACGTCCGCATACATCCAGTATGCGGATGTCCCTCCGCCTTGCGATGCACCGCATCTGACGCCGCGCGCTGATCCGCCACGGATTACGGGACAGCCCTAGAGCCAGTTCCGCCGACCGCCGACCTGGGCGAGCCACTGGTTGAGATACGCGGCCCAGTCGGTCCCCCGGAAGTCGTTCAGCCCGACCTTGAACGCACGATACGAGTCGCTGCCCTCGCTGAAGAGTCCCGCCTTCTTGTCCATCTCCAGCACGACATCCATCTCGCGGTCGTCCGCGACGAACGTCAGCTCCACCTGGTTCAGCCCCCGGTACTGCTGCGGCGGGAAGAACTCGATCTCCTGGTAGAAGGGCAGCCGCTGCCGCGTACCGCGGATGTGGCCGCGCTCCATGTCCGCGCTGCGGAAGCCGAAGCCCAGCTGCCCGAAGGCGTCCAGGATCGCCTCCTGTGCAGGAAGCGGGTGCACATTGATGGGGTCGAGGTCACCGGAGTCCAGCGCCCGGGCGATCTCCAGCTCGGTCGTGACACCGATGTTCATGCCGTGCAGGTGCTGGCCGGCGAACACCGTGATCGGCGTCTCCCAGGGGATTTCGAGTCCGAACGGCACGACGTGCACGGCTCCGGCCTGCACCTCGAACGCGCCACCGAGCCGCAGCTTGGTGAACTCGATGTCCTGCTTCATCTCCTGATCGTTGCTCTCGACCTCGACGCGTGCCTGGAGCCCGACCGACAGCCCCTCGATCTGCTGCGAAACGGACCCGCCCTGGATCCGCACCTCGCCCTGGACGACCCCACCCGGAACGACATTGAGTTCGGTCAGCTCGGTCTCCACCGAAGCGCCACCGGCACCCATACTCGCGAGCAGCCGCTTGAAGCCCATATTCACTCCTCCTTGGTCCTGACCCCTACATACGCGCCACGACCGTGGTCGGTTCCCGGTAGCCTCGAACGCCATGATCGAGGGACTGGACCGTACGCCACTGACACGCGCCTTCTTCGACCGCCCACCCACGCGTACGTCTACTTCGCGTACGGCATGTCAGGGCAGTCAGCATGAACGTTGACCTCCTCGCCCATCCTGCTGAAGAGGTCGCCCCCAGGCTGCTCAGGAGCGTCCTCACCTGCAAGACCCCCGAGGGAACCGTGAGCATCGCCATCACAGAGACCGAGGCGTACTCCGGTACGGCCGACCCGGCCTCCCATGCCTACCGAGGCCAGACACCCCGTAATGCCGTCATGTTCGGACCTGCGGGACACCTGTACGTCTACCGGTCCCACGGTCTCCACTGGTGCGCCAACGTCGTCACCGGGACGGACGGCATCGCCTCGGCTGTCCTCATCCGGGCAGGCAGGGTCATCGAGGGGGAACGCCTGGCACGCAAGCGACGAGGGGAGAGGGTCGAGAGTCCACGGCTTGCCCGAGGTCCGGGGAACTTCTGCCAGGCACTCGGCATCACGGCGGAGCACAACGGCGCAGACCTCCTGACAGGTACCTCGGTCGTGTTGTCCGAGGGCGAGTCGGTACCTACCGCGCTCATCCAGGTTGGTCCTCGGGTAGGCGTGAGCAAGGCCCACGACTGGCAACACCGGTTCTACCTTGCCGGTGATCCGACGGTCTCGGCGTACCGACTGAGCCCGAGAGCCAAGCCGCCCGCCGGAGCCTGAGCCGCTGTGCGCCTCGCTCACGGCTCGCCGGTGAGTCGGTGCGGAGCTGGGGCAGAAGATGGGTGATCGCTCGCGAGCGTGGCACGTGACACGTTCCTGGCCGGGTGAGTGACTGCCAACGGGCGCCGACTCGGGCCGGACGGGTGGGCGATGGCCGGGTGCATCAGCGGATGGCCGAACAGAGCAGCACCACACGGGAGGGCTTCCTTCACGGGGTCCTCCCTCCTTCGTGTAAGAACCCTCGGCCGGGTCGCCGCCGTCGCTCCCGACCGCACGAGACCGAGTCCAGGCCCGAAGGCTTGGGCGTCCACCTGTGAAGAGAGACCGTGCCATCCGCGCACGGTCCACCCCCGCAACGAAAGGGAGGCACATGTCCCGCCGTCCGGCGGGGGTCACTGGCGCATCCGTGTGCGCCTCACAGGAAGGGGCCACCCTCGGTGGCTATCAGCTTCGGCCATGACCGCCCGTGGGGCGGAGTCTCCCAGCACGAGTACCGGCGCATGGCGCAGCACCCCGGACACCCGCTCGCCTACCGTGTCCACTTCGCCGCCATCGGATGGGCGGACCGGCAAGGACACGCAGGCTTCGAGCCCGGTCGGCTGGCCGCACTGCTGGGCAAGAGCGGCAAGCCGCTGTCCGACCAGAGCACCCGCGACGCGGTGGCCCGCGCCAAGGAGCTGGACCTTGTGTCGCCCCGTTCCGGGGCCGCCTGCCTCGTCCTTCCTCCTCATCTGTTCCAGAAGGGCAAGGGTGCGCCAGTCCCCTGCCGCCTCCATCGGAGCCGATGACTACATCCCGGGCGTGTAGTCAGAGCACGCCTGGCGTGTACCGGCATAGCCCCTGACCTGTGAAAACGTTCGCGTCCTCTCTTTTCTGTTTAGCTCCAGTGCAGTGCGGCCCCTGTCGCGGCCGACAGGAGCAGGCAAGCCCAAGGGGGCGCTACCGCGCCCCACTGTCGCAACCGAAAGGCCCTGTTCCGTGCAGTCTTCCGCCGCTGCGAGTAACGGTAGGGCAAGGCTGTGACCAGGTCATACGCTCTCGCCGTGACGGTCTGTGGGCAGGACGGCGGACCCTGAAACCGTGGCGGAATCTTGGCTGCTACGACCCGGCGGTCGGCAAGCACGAGCCAGGGGGGCGTCCCCCACCCCTTCGCCGCCGCTCTCTACCGTGTGCTGGTGCCGTAGGAGAACCGTCAGCAAACCCGGTAGCTGTTCGGACCCAGCTCTGCTTACGTTCGACCGCATGGCTGACGACTGCTTCGCGCATCCACGGCTCGCCGCGATCTACGATCCGCTCGACCCTGACCGCAGCGATCTCGATGCCTACCTCCGGATCGGAGAAGAGTTCAAGGCACGCCGAGTGCTGGACATCGGCTGCGGCACAGGGGTGTTCGCACTTCTCCTGGCTGACCGCGGGATCGAGGTCGTCGGTGTGGATCCCGCGCTGGCGTCCATCGATGTCGCCCGGGCCAAACCGGGCAGTGAGCGAGTGCGCTGGATCTGCGGTGACGCGACAGACCTCCCGCCGCTGCGGGTTGACCTCGCGACGATGACAGCGAACGTTGCCCAGGCCATCGCTGATCCGCAGACGTGGCAGATGACGCTACTGGGGGCCTACGAGGCGCTGCGGCCTGGCGGGCATCTGGTCTTCGAGACGCGCGATCCGGCCAGGCGCGCCTGGGAGGAGTGGACCCGTGAGAACTCCTACCGTGTGACGGAGATCCCCGGTGTCGGCTCCGTCGAGAGTTGGGTCCAGCTGATCGAGGTGAGCTGGCCTCTGGTGACGTTCCGCTGGACCTACGGGTTCGCAGCGGATGGACAGGTGCTGACGTCGGATTCGACCCTGCGTTTCCGTGAGCGGGAGGAAGTCGAGCGGGATCTGGTCGCGCAGGGATACGTGGTGGATGACGTTCGCGACGCGCCCGACCGTCCAGGAAGGGAGTTCGTCTTCCTGGCGCGACGTCCGTGATCGTCGGTGATTCGCGCCGCTCGAACTTCGACGACGCACACTCAAGGTTCCATGGCACAGGACAACGACCCTGGCGCAGCGTGACCAGTAGTGGACGTCTCGAAAACCAAGGTTTGTGAGACGACGGGCAGAGCGCCCCTCACGGGGGCGCAGCCCTGTTCAAAACCCGTCTCGAAACTTCCGTCTCGGACTTGATCTTTTGAGACGAGTGCTGACAGTCCGTGTCATGACGACGAACACGATCACTGGCCAGCTCATCGGTTATGCCCGCGTCTCCACCGACGACCAGGAGGCGCAGCTTCAGCGCGACGCGCTGACGGGCGCAGGGTGCGCGCGGATCTTCGAGGACAAGGCCAGCGGGAAGAACACCGACCGGCCGGAACTGACGGCCGTACTGGACTACGCCCGGCCGGGCGTAGTCCTGTGCGTGTGGAAGCTGGATCGGCTCGGCCGGTCGCTCATCGACCTTGTGTCCATCGTCGACGGCCTGCGCGAGCGCGGCAAAAGGTTTCCGCGTGCTCGATGGTGCGCTCTCCTCTGTCGACACCACGTCGGCCGATGGCCGCCTGTTCTTCCAGATCATCGCGGCCATGGCGGAGTTCGAGCGCTCGCTCATCAAGGACCGGACGCGGGCATCGAGGACCGCACGCGGGCCGGGCTGGAAGCGGCCAAGGCGCAGGGCCGTACCGGCGGCCGGCCGTCTGTGGTGGACGAGGATGTACTCACCGTGGCCCGCGCCCGGAAGGCCGAGGGAGAGAGCGTCAGCGCCATCGCTAAGGCCCTCGGGGTCTCCCGAGCCACCCGCTGTACCGGTACCTGGGAGAGAGCGCCTGAGGCAGGCGCACAGGAGTTCAGACAGGCCCTCGGCTCTACGCCGGGGGCCGTTGTCGTACGTGGACGTACAACACGTCTGACGGCCGCAACGATGCTGGCCCCTGCCAACCACGGGGGAAGTCGACAAGGGCCGGCACAGGGGCGCATGTCGTTCACGCTGCACCCCTTCCAGCGCACCTCTGGTCTGTGTTGCTCGCCGTCCCTCAGTGCGCCGGGGGCCTGTCCGGCTCGGCCCGCACCACCATGGCGAACGACGTACAGATCCGCCGGAAGCCGCGATGGTTGCTCAGACCGGTGTGACTCATGCACTCGACGTCGACCGACGCACTGTCAGGCGAAGGCTCCGCCTTCCACTTGCAGTGCAGGCACTCCGCCTCATAGGTCACGTCCGTGTCCGGATGCCGCGCGATTCGGTGCGTCACGAATCGCAGGACCGCGCGCGACGTCACTCGGCCCCGTGGTCTTCCCGGAGGTGCGTGCGGAGCACGACGTTCGCGTCCGTCGCCTTCGAGTAGTCGCCGACCGATCGGGCGTTGGCTCGGGTCACGGCGACGCCGAGGCACTGCCGACAGCCCGCGACGGGGTCCGGGTCTCCCTCCGGAAGGGTCAGGTTCACCGGCCCTGCCATCGTCGTCTTGGGTGTGCTCATCCGTGCGACCTCCCGACTGTTCGCTTGCCGAAGGATGATCCCCCGGGGTGCGCACGGGATGGCGCTTCAGTCGCGTAGTCGACTGAAGTCATGCATGGCAAGCGGCGGACCACTCGGCGAGCCGCGCCCGAAGGCCTTCGCTGAAGAGGGCGTGTTCCTCGTACCGGGCGAACTCCTTCAGGTACGCCTGAACATCTCGGCCGTCGCGGAGTACGAGACTTCCCGCCGTCGTCTCGATGGTGACCAACGCGGCGTCGTAGATGGTGAACGTACTCAGAGGGGTTCGGGCGTCGGTGCCCCTACGGGGATCACCCCGATCTGAACGTTCGGGAGGTAGGACAGGGACGCCAGCCGGTCCATCTGCTCGGCCAGTGCCAGTGGAGAGACGACCGGCCAGCGAACCGCCTGCTCGGTCAGAACGAACGTGAACCGCTTCGAGGCGTCGTAGAGGACGGCTTGCCGTCCCAGCAGCTTCCCCGCTCCGGCCCTGTTCGTGTCGGCCGTCGAGTGGGCCAGGCTCGCCCGTACGTACTCCGGTGTTGCGAGCAGTCCGGTAACCGTCGAGAGCAGGAAGTAGCGCATGTGCCCCTCGGGGTGGGGCCGAGCCTGGCGTAGATGATCGCTCGCACGGCTTGTCTCCTGCTTGTCGTCGCCTTGCGATGATGCCGGAGTAACGACATACATGCTTAGTGAGTCACCTACGGCATGTGGCACTGCCTCAACCTGGTGTGCGGCCCGGAGGGCAAGGCCAGCGGTGTCCTGCTCCGGGCCGGCGACATCCAGGTCGGCGCCGACCTCACCCGCGCACGTCGAATCTCGGCCCGTAATGACAAGGAACTGGCCAAAGGCCCGGCCCGACTGGCCACGGCCCTCGACATCGACCGCGCACTGGACGGAACCGACGCCATCGCTCACCCCGGCGCCCCGCTGTTCGTACTGCACGGCACCCCGCCACCCCGCGACCAGGTACGCAACGGTCCGCGCACCGGTGTGGGCGGCGACGGAGCGACACACCCATGGCGCTTCTGGATCGACGGAGACCCCACGGTCAGCCCGTACAGGGCCCATGCGCCACGCCGCCGCGCAACTTGACTCGCCCTTGGGAGCCGCCTAATGTAGTCCGAGCCGCTTGAAGCGGATACTGCTGTCGGTACGGTCCAACGGATCGTCCGAGCATCCTCAATCGGCTCACCACTACTTTCGACTCACCCTGGCGGGTGCGAATTCGGCATGCCGTAAATTCGCCCCATCGACTCGATTATGAGCCGCCAAGGAAATCGGTTAACGTAGCGGACATGCCGAAAGGCAAAGGCCCTTCCAACAACCACCGGAATTCGAATCCCCACCCGGAGACGGGGACGGAAAAGGGTCTGGTAAGGTTGGAACCGCCGGAAAGGGAAACGCGAAAGCGGAGAACCGGAAGGCGGAAATTGCGAGACCCGCTTCGACCGGGAATCGGACGCGAAAGAGTCTGATAGAGTCGGAAACGCAAGACCGAAGGGAAAAGCCCGGAGGAAAGCCCGAGAGGGTGAG